>NZ_OBEN01000001.1:0-300000 GCF_900215655.1 Hydrogenobacter hydrogenophilus
TGGTGCTTTGGGGGATTTACTTATTTTTTGAGCTTTTGAGGGCTGTTTTTAGAAATCAAGTTTTGTCAATGCTCTGGGATTTTTCAAACAGCCTCCCCAGCTTTTGACAAATGTTATAGATTTTGGAACAATATATGCAAGTATTCCGCTTGGTTTTAGTAATTCAAAACCTTTTTCCAAAAATAAACTTGCTGAATTTTTCTTTTGTTCGTAATAGCTATAATGCTTCACTATATAGTCTTTAAAGCTATCTATTTTTGCACCATGTGGCGGATTTCCTATCACTATATCAAAACCATCTTCCACTCCAAACATCCAAACGGGGTCAAACCAGTCTGCTTTTGCGGTTTGATCAAAGATGTCAAACTCCACTATTTTTTGTATATCATCTGCAGGAAAGCGTAATTTTTGGAGTTCCTGCCTTAGTTCTTCCTTTAGCTTTTTGGCTTTTTCTTTTATGCGTTCCTTTTCTGTTCTTGTCCTTATGCTAAAGTGTTTCTTGTAAAGGGTTTTTAGCTCTTCCTTTAGGTCTTTTAGTTTGCTGTGGGCAAGGGTTCTTTGGTTTTTGCCTTCTAAACCTATTAGTGTGTTGGCACACACAAACTTGGTCTCCAAGTGTGGAAGTGGTCTTATGCCTTGGTTATCTTTTGTTTTATCCACCTTTTGGTCTATCAGAAGGGATAAGAAAAACCTTAGCTTGCATATCTGTATGGCTATGGGTTGGATATCCACTCCGTATATGCAGTTCTGTATAAGGTAGAGCTTTCTGGCATAATCGGGGTAGTTCATGCTCTCATCAAAGTTTTCGTTGAGCTCCCTAAATAGCTCTTCCCTTTCCTGTTTATCCTCTTTTTGGAATATCTTTTTTGCTTCCTGTTCTATTCTTTGGCGCTGTAGGTCTTTCCAAATTTGGTTGTCTGGGTCTATTTTAGAAAGGGCATGCACCAACTTGTGAAGCGCTCCCATGGGAAAAGCACCTGAGCCTACCGCTGGGTCTATGATCTTTACCTCGTCTATAGCTCTTAGTATTTTCTCCTTTTCTTCTTCTGTTAGGTCTTGCTGGTCTTCTGAGTAAGACAAGACGCTTCTTATCTTCTCTTCTGGTAGCTTTGTCTTTTCTTTGAAGTATTCTGTGAGAGCCTCTTCAACCATAAAATCTACGATCTCCTTGGGTGTGTAATAAGAGCCTGTGGATTTTCTGGCGGTGCTTTGGGTCTCTTGGTTATAAGATGCCAGTAGGTTTTCAAAGATGTGTCCCAAAAGCTCTGGGTCCAAAGAAACTTCTATGTCTATGGGACTGCTTTCGTCTGCGGTCCAGTTGTAGTCTTTTAGTATGTTTATGATGCCTCTGACTTTCACTTTCTTCTTCTGTCCGTAAAACTCGCTTAGGTCTTCCTCTATCTCTTGGGAGAAGAAAAGTTCATCGGGCACTTTGGCTCTTTTTTTCTCTTCCCTTGAAAAGCCATCTATGTATTGTTTGTCCTCATCTAAGCACTCAAAGAGACCACCATTTACAAAAGGCACTTCCCTAAAAAGTTCCAAAAACTCCTGTGGGTCTATCAAAAGAAAGTCCTCGTTCCTAAAAAGGGTTTTTACTCCAAAGTGGTTTCTGTTTTGTAAAAAGTCCTTCTTGTAAGCCCAGCCTCTCTCACCTTGTGGTCTGTTTAGGGTAGCAAAAAAGAGGTTTTGCAAAACTACATTGTAGTAATAATTTCCGTGTGGAAAGTTCTTTACCACACCTTTTAAAGATTCCTTATCAAAAAGTTTCTCTGGCACTAAGCTCTTTTCTTTCAAAAACCACACAAATATGAGCCTTGTGATGAGTCTTATTAGGTTTTCTTCTTTTTTGCCACCGGGAAACTGCACATCTGGTCTTTTTAGTGCCCACGCAAACCAAAACTCTATCTCTTTGTAAAACTCTTCTGTGAGTGGCATTAGGGAAAAGGCAGACCTTATGGAGTTTAGGTCTTTTAACTCAAGATCCATCATCCTCTTCAGGAAGGTTCTGTAGGGTTTTCCCCTTTGCACAAAGTAGGTGTAGCGCTTATAACTGCTAAGCTGAACCTTTCCGCCGGGTTTGTAGGTTTTTTCTACAAAAGATAACCTAAAGTTTCCATTCCTGTAAAAGACAAATATGCCCGCATCAAACTCAGGTGTGTCTAAAACCTTCTTTGCTATCTCAAACTGTTCTTTTTTGCTGGTTCTCTCAGAAAGCTCCTCTTCCCACTTTACCGCAAAAATTCCAAGATGGTTTTTGTCCTCCAGTTCAAGCTCACCGATAAGCAGGACATTATCTGATAGCTTTTCTTCTTTCTCCTCAAGCTTTTTGTTCTTTTTGCTCAAAAAGTGTATGAGCTTTTCCCAAGAGAAATCCTGTATTAACTCTTCTAACAGCTCTTCACTGGACATCTTTATTCTCTATGGATATTATAACTTCTCCCTTTTGACTCTGTTGGTCCTGTTCAAGCTTTTGGAGTGCGGTCCCAAATCGCCTTTTGATCCCTTCAAGGTATTTTTCCATTTCCTCTTTGTCTTTTATGTTGGATATGTCCCGCAGAGTTTTTATTGGAAGCACTCCATAATCCTGTATGGCAGATATTAACACATCTATAAACTCGTCTTTTATGTGGTCTCTGAAGTATTTTAAGTTTCTTATGGCTGATTTTTCCACATCTTGATAATCTTTTCTTCTTTCTTTCGTGTAATCTTCTACTTTTTTGTAAAACTCCCAGAAGTGCTCGCTAAGGCTCAAGGATTTGGTTTGTGGGTCTGCCTTTATTCTTGAGAAGGCTTCCTCAAGGGGCACTTCTTGGGTTTGGTCCTTTTGGTAATCACAGTGTATGCAGAATAGCTCGCCGTACTTTTTTACAAACACAAAAAGCTCACTTTTATCTGAGGGCTTTGCGCACTTTACTCGGTTGGGCATGTCCTTTATCTTTTCTTCTATATCTGGGGTCTCTTTTTTTATCCTCTCCCACTCTTCTAACATGATGGTGTAAAAGCTCTTCTCTTGATCTTCTCTGTATGTGCTTAGTCTTGTGTATAGCTCAGAGGGGGTTGGCTCTTCGTCGGGGGTGAATATCTTAGCATCCTCTCCCAACACTTTGTGTATCATAAACATCTTGTTCTTGGCTATCTCCACTATGCGAGTCTGGTCCGCTCCCTTTTCTGTGGGGAAGAAATTGACTATGTAAAGCTCCTCATATACCTTTTGTCCTATGCGGTTTATCCTTCCCACCCTCTGGATTACTCTCACAGGATTCCAAGGTATGTCGTAGTTTATCACAACACCCGCCCTGTTTAGGTTTATGCCTTCGGAGAGCTTGTCCGTGCTTACAAGCACATCGTAATCATCTCTCTTATCTTCGTGCTGTGCATCAAAGTTCTGTCTTATCTCCTCAAGTCTGCCCTTTGAGAGACTGCCTACCGCCTTTAGAACTCTAAAGCCCATCTCTTGGAGCTTCTCTGCCAGATATTCTGCGGTATCCACATACTCGCTGAAGATGACCACTTTTCTGTTTTGCTCTATAAACTCCCTTAGGGTGTTTGATAGCTCCTCAAGTTTAGGGTCCTGTTCCAAAAGCCCAGAATCCTCAAGCTTTTTCTGTATGTTCTCAAAGAGTTTTTTGTCCCTCTTTAGGTCCTCTAAGAGCTTATCTATGTCCGCATTGGTCTCGTCGTAGATGTACTCGTATCTACCTTTTGGAGAACTGCTTGCTTTTAGACTCTCCTCAAATTCCTTTAACTCCTTAAGTATGGTTTCTTCTTCTGCGGTGTATAGGTCTTCTATCAGGTCTCTGTTAAGAACATACTTCCTACTCTTTTGCACAAACTCTATAGCGGTTTCGTGAAGCTGTATGAAGTTTTTTATGCTCTGATTAAAGGCGTAAAAACTGCTTTCAAACCTTTTTACCAACAGTCTGCGCATAAAGTCATAGAGGTTTCTCTGGCTTAGCTCCCTAAAATCGTCCTTTTGGTCTCCCTTTAGGTATCTCTCTGGCATGTAAAGAGCTCCCACAAAGCTCCCTCCTTCTTCTGGTGAGCTAAAGGTCTGTATGACCTCATCGTAAAACTCGCTCTGGTCTTTGGATAACTTGTAGAACTTCACTACTGGGTCTTTCACTTGGGATAGGGGTATCTCTTCTTTGTACCACCTTAAATCAAGCCTGTTTCTGCGTATAACCACTGGGGATATCATCCCTTTTATCTTCTGAGCTATACTTTTTAGGGATAGGTCTACCTCATTCACTTCTACATCTGTTGATCCAAAGAGCTTTTCGTACTTCTGAAGGGCTCTTTTTCTCTTCTCCTTGTCTTTGGAAAGATAGTACTTTTTTATGTAGCTGAGCTCCTCAAAAACATCTTGGAACTTTTTGAACTTTTCTTGAAGGTCTCCATCCAACACTATGGTGGACTTTTTGGGCAGAGTGAAAAGCTTTAGCATGGCAAATATGTCCTCGGGTCTGTTGTTAAAGGGTGTGGCAGTAAGGAGTAAAACTTTCCTGTGAGTGGTTATAGCCTTTAGAAGTTCGTAGGATTGGGTCTCTTCGTTTCTAAAGCGATGGGCTTCATCTACTATGACCACTTGATAGTGGGGGTTTTTGCTCACGAACTCAAGAACGTTCTCCAGTTTTCCTACTGAAAAGACGCGCCAATCATAAAGTCCAAACCTGCTCAGGTAATCTTTCCAACCTCTGTCCTCCTCTTCTCCCACAAGGTGCGGTGGAGCTATCACTATGCCTTTCAGATCCAAAAGCTTGGCTATGGCACAGGCAATCACCGTCTTTCCCAAACCCACCACATCTGCGAGGATCACTCCTCCGTGGTCTTTTAGTATGGAAAGAGCTTCCATTACCGCATGCACTTGGTAAGAGTAAGGCTTAAAACCCGCTTCCTCCAAGATGGATTTTACTGCCTCTTCTGAAAACTCCTTGAGTGTGTGAAGGTCCAGGTAGGTTTTTACAAGGTATGCGTAGGCTGTGTAGGGCTCTACCCACCTTAACATGGTCTTTTGCCTGATGGTCTCCACCACATCCTTTGGGTTTATCTCCTGAGCCTCCCGCCAAAGTTTGTCAAAGTACCTTTCTGCCTCCTCAAATCCGTAATCCCTTATTTCTACATTGAACTCCTCTTGTTCCCTAAGTCCATACTTAGTTAGATTACTGCTCCCTGTGATGATGGAGTGCTTTGCACCTTTCTCGTTTAGCTTAAAAAGGTAGAGCTTTGCGTGGTTAGGTTTTTTAGTTTTTCTAAGCACCATGTATCCTTCTTCCAAAAGCCTCAGGAAAAACTCTGCCTGTTGGTATAGCTCTTTGCTGTCTAACTCCTCAGAGGTAAGTGCGGTTTCTAAGGATTTTTTGAACTCTCTTATTCTCTGCTCCCCTGAGTTTTCGGAGGTTGACACCTCATAAAGCCCATAAAGACCCCTATCCACCTTTAGACCTACCAAGACCTTGAGGTGTTCTTGGTTTAGCTTTTTCTCATCGTATAGCTTTTTCAACTCTTCGTATATCACTGGCAGGGCGGAGAAGTAAAAGTAGCCTACCAAAATCTTTATCTCGTTGGAGACGCTTATGAGCTCCTTTAGGCGCTCTGATAGGCCTTGACTCCCTGAGTTGGTTATAAAACCCATGATCAGTCTCTTTTATTTTGGAGCGGGCGACGGGACTCGAACCCGCGGCCTGCTGCTTGGAAGGCAGCTGCTCTACCACTGAGCTACGCCCGCTGTGGAGGGGGCAGGATTCGAACCTGCGTAGGGCGGAGCCCGGGGGATTTACAGTCCCCTGCCTTTGACCGCTCGGCCACCCCTCCTGAGGGTAGCTTACAAGCTGGCGGTGGGACTTGAACCCACGACCGCGGGATTACAAATCCCGCGCTCTGCCGACTGAGCTACGCCAGCTAAAACACTATAATATATTATACACCGAATGAGAATTTAAGCACATGGCTGAACCTTGATATTAAAACATTAAAAATCAAGGGTTTCCGATCCATCGTTTAGGGTTTCTATGATCTCAAGTTGGGGTATGTGCCTTTTTATGTAAGATACTGTGGAAAGGATATCTTGGTACGTATCTGGAGTGGCTATCAGATAAACTTCGTCCTTTTTGCTTTCTTTTGTTCTCACTATAGCCTTTCTACCAGAGCCGTCTATCAAAGAAGTAAGTAGACCTATAAACTCAGGTGGTATTCTTACCAGAAGAACCTTCGCTCTTATCGCTTTTCCCATGTTTTATTACCTTTGCGGAAAATAAGTCCTTTACCTTCTGAGAAAACTCTGGCAATTCTTCACTTTTCTTTTCAGAAGGTATTATCTCAAAACTTACTTCGGGAAACCTTGCTTTTATCTTATTCATCTCTATGGTTTTGGCATCTTCTTCTGGGACAAGAAACACCAACTTTCCTCCTTCTTCTTTAGCACTGAGTTTTTTGAGTTTTTCAGCTTCAAGCACACCAAAAGCTTTTTCTACTTCTTTTAGGATATTTTCTTTTAGGTTTTGATTTTCCTTAAGTGTGTTATCACTTTTTTTGAGCAGTTCCTTTATAGGAAGAATGTCTTTGACTATCAAAGTTTTGATTATGGCGAGTTCACAAGCTCTCAAAAAGTCTCTGGTTTTTGCATCTGCTCTGGCTGTGTTTATTACTTTCTCAAGATAAAGGAGTGCGTTAAGAGGGACATCTGCCATTTTTTTGTGAAAGTCTTCTACTCTGATAACTCTTTCTGGTTCTTTCAAGCTCCTGAAAAGCAAAAGAGTTCTTATCTCTTCTTCTAAAGTATCCCAGAACCTTGTAAGATTAAACCCTCCCATACTCATATCTCTAAGAACCCTAATGGCTTCGTCCACCTTGGAGTCTAACAGCATATTTAGAAACTCTCTTACCTTCTCTTGGGATACTATACCTAAAAACCCCTCTATACTCTTTTCATCAACTTTACCTTCTCCATAAGTGCTTATTTGGTCTAACAAGGAAAGTGCGTCCCTCATACCTCCATCACTGAGCTTGGCTATACTATACAAACTCCTTTCTTCATAAGCTATACCCTCTTTTAGACACACATCTTTTAACCTTTGTACAATTTGATCCTCACTTAGTTTTGTAAAAATTAGCCTTTGACATCTTGAAAGTATGGTGGGTATGATCTTCTCATACTCAGTAGTGCACAGTATGAAAATAGTCCTAGGTGGCGGCTCTTCCAAGGTTTTAAGTAGAGCGTTAAAAGCCTCTTTGGTTAGCATGTGAGCTTCGTCAAGAATGTACACCTTATACTTGCCTTTTATGGGAGTGTAAGAGACTGCATCTCTTATAGCTCTTATGTCATCTATTCCTCTGCTTGATGCTGCATCTATTTCTATAAGGTCAGGGAAGTTTCCTTTATCTATAGAAACACAGTTTTCACACTCTCCACACGGCTCACCATCCTTCTGCAAGTTAAGGCAGTTGAGGGACTTAGTGAGCAATCTAGCCACCGTAGTTTTACCTGTACCCCTTGAACCAGCAAAAATGTATGCGGAAGAAACTTTGTTTAATTTTATAGCGTTTAAAAGCACTTTTTTTACTGGCTCCTGACCCACCAAATCTCTGAAAAACTTTGGTCTGTATTTCCTCGCAAAGGGTATATACATGACTTAAAATTTTAACTCAAGAGGTTCGGTGATATAATCTAAATCATGTCTGCTATAAAGAAAGTCAGAGCAAGGGAAGTTTTAGATTCAAGAGGGAATCCCACTGTAGAGGTGGAAGTATTTTTAGAATCCGGAGCGGTAGGCAGAGCTATAGTACCAAGTGGGGCATCCACGGGAGAAAAGGAAGCTTTGGAACTTAGAGATCATGACCCGAATAGGTATATGGGAAAAGGTGTTTTAAAGGCTGTGGATAATGTGAACAGTATAATAGCAAAAGAGATAGAAGGCTTGGAATCCACATGCCAGCAAGACATAGACAGCATACTCATATCTTTGGACGGTACTCATAACAAAAGTAAGTTAGGCGCTAACGCTATACTGGGAGTGAGCATGGCAGTGGCAAAAGCAAGTGCGCAGGAATTGGGTGTTAGCCTTTATAGATACTTGGGTGGTATAAGTGCCAACAAACTCCCCGTACCTCTTATGAATGTGATAAACGGCGGTGTTCACGCGGATAATCCTCTTGATCTGCAGGAGTTCATGATAGTGCCTGTGGGTGGAGGTAGCTTTTCAGAAGCTCTACGCATGGGAGTAGAGACTTTTCACACCCTAAAGAATCTTCTGAAAGAAAGGGGCTACTCTACAAATGTGGGAGATGAAGGGGGTTTTGCACCCCAGCTTGAAAATACAGAAAAGGCTCTTGATATGCTCATGCTTGCCATAGAAAATGCTGGTTACACTCCTGGTCAAGACATATTTATAGCTCTTGATTGTGCCTCTTCTGAGTTTTATTACGAGGATGAGCTTTATCACCTTGAGGGAAAAAGGTTTAGCAGAGAGGACCTTTGTAATTTTTACTCACGCTTGATAGAGAAGTATCCCATCATCTCCATAGAGGATCCTATGGCTGAAGATGACTGGGAGGGTTGGAAGTTAATAACCCAAGCTCTTGGGAAGAAGGTACAGTTAGTAGGAGATGACCTTTTTGTCACTAACGCAGAGCTTCTCAAAAAAGGCATAGAGGAGGGTATAGCTAATGCAATTCTCATAAAGCTCAATCAGGTAGGTACTGTTTCAGAAACCCTCAAAACCATAAGCTTAGCCAAAGAAAGAGGCTATTCTACCATAGTATCCCATCGCTCTGGAGAAACAGAAGACACTTTTATATCTCACCTTGCAGTAGGTGTAGGTAGCGGTCAGATAAAAACGGGCTCTGCTTCCAGAACGGATAGGATAGCCAAGTACAACGAGCTTTTGAGAATAGAGGAGGAACTTGGTAATGCGTCAAAGTTCGGAGGGAAAGAGGAATTTTGGAGGTTTATCTCCTGAGTCTTTACCTCTTGTTTTTATGCTCGTAGTGGTTATCTTAACGGTGTATAACCTCTTTTTCAGCACCTTTAATATCTTTAACATATTAAAGATGCAAAAGTCTTTGCACAGCATAGACAAGAAGTTAGAAGAAGTTAAAAACAAAAACGCAAAGCTTGAGAACATGCTTGATCTTGTAAATAAGTACCCAGACACATACAAAGAGAGATTCATAAGAAGATACATGCAACTTCAGAAAAAGGACGAGAAGATAATACTTTTTAGTGATGACGCCAACTGAAAAAGACATATACTTTATGAAAAAGGCTTTGGAGCTTGCAAAAAGCAGGAAGGGACTCACCCATCCCAACCCTACCGTGGGCTGTGTCATAGTAAAAGACGGAAAGATCATCGCAGAAGGCTACCACGAGCGAGCTGGTATGCCGCATGCAGAAGTAGTAGCTCTTGAAAAGGCTGGAAAACAAGCGGAAAACTCCACCGTTTATGTTACCTTAGAACCTTGCAGTCATTACGGAAGAACTCCACCTTGTGCGGATGCTCTCATAAGGGCAAAGGTCAAAAGAGTAGTAATAGCGGTGCTTGATCCCAACCCCTTAGTGTCGGGGAAGGGAGCAGAAAGGCTAAAACAGGCAGGTATAGAGGTGTCTGTGGGAGTTTTGGAAGAAGAAGCAAAAGAGTTAAACGAAGACTTTTTTACTTACATAACTCAGAAGAGACCTTACATAACTCTTAAGATGGCTCAGAGCATAGACGGGCGCATGGCACTAAAAAGTGGTCAGAGTAAGTGGATAACAAACCAAGAGAGTAGAGACTTTGCTCACAAGCTAAGGTCAGAGGCTACAGCGGTACTCATAGGTATTAACACCCTGCTAAGAGATGATCCTCAACTCACTGTGAGAGCCTTTCCTTGGGAAAGGCAACCCATCAGGATAGTGCTTGATCCACGCTTGAGAATACCCTTGGACTCTAAACTGGTCAAGGACAAGTCCGCAAGCACCATAGTAATAACTGCGCTGGAGGATAAAGAGAAGATAGAAAACCTCCAAAAAGAGGGCGTGGAAGTAATACTTGCAGAGGCTATTGATGGAAAACTAAGTTTAAAAGAAGTACTCAGACAGCTCTATTTTAAAGAGATCATGCACCTTTTGGTGGAAGGCGGTAGCATAACCATCACGAACTTTATAAAGGAAGAACTGTATGATAGGCTCTTTGTCTTTGTAGCACCCATTTTGATAGGTGAGGGGCTCGGCATTGGACATATAGGTGTTGAGGACCTATCGCAAGCAAAGAGACATAAGCTGGTAAATCTCTACAGGTTTGGGGATGATATAGCTCTGGAGTACAGAAAACTATGAGGCTAATCTTTATGGGTACATCTTCCTTTGCACTGCCGAGTCTTAAAGCTCTACATGAACACTTTCAAGTAGTTGGAGTGATCACGCAACCAGACAAACCTGCAAAAAGGGGGCTTAGACTTACACCACCACCAGTAAAAGTAAGCGCTTTGGAGTTAAACCTTAAAGTACATCAGCCAGCTACTAAAAGCCAAGTTCGTGATATACTTTTGGAACTCAAACCTGACTGTGTCGTTGTGGTTGCTTACGGAAAGATTCTAACAAAAGAAATTCTCCAGATTCCACCTTATGGGTGTATAAACCTTCACGCTTCCTTACTTCCTAAGTACAGAGGTGCATCACCCATACAGAGATGTCTTATGGCAGGTGAAAAGCTAACAGGCAATACAGTTATACTTATGGACGAAGGTATGGATACTGGAGACATACTGAGTGCAGAAGGCTTACCAGTAGAAGAGGATGATAACTTTGTGAGCCTAAGCGAAAAGCTTTCCACAAGAGGGGCAAAACTGCTTGTTGATACTCTAAAAAGATGGTTTGCAGGTGAGATAAAACCCATACCACAAGCTCACCAAGAGGCAACTTATGCGCCTCCCATTCTAAAAGAGGAATACCGCATATGTTGGAAAGCACCCGCAACTAGCGTAAAAGACAGAATAAGGGGACTTTACCCTGACTGCTATACCTTTTTAGAAGGAGGGGAAAGGATAAAGATCCTGAAGGTAAAGGTGTGTGAGGAAGGGGGAGAACCCGGTGAGGTTATACACGAAAAAAAACTTCAGGTTGCCTGCGGTGAAGGTTCTGTTGAAATCCTTGAGCTTATAAACCCAAAGGGTAAAAAAGTCAGTGGTGAGGACTTCATGAGAGGTTACAGACCAAAAAAGTTGCTTTAAGGTATGCTTCCCCTCAAAGTAATGTCTCCACTGACTACTTTCTTTTCACCTTGAGCAGTAAGAAGCATGAGGTATCCTTCTTCTGATATATCCTTGAGTATTCCCACAACAGGAGGCTCTGTGTGAAGGATAACCTCCTGATCCAAAAAGAGAAGCCTTTTCTTTATGTCCTCTCTGAAGGCTCTAAAGCCCTCTTCTTTCAAAAGGTCAAGATTCACCTCTATTTTGTCCAAAAGGAAAAAAAGCACGCAAGCCACACTGTACTCCTTCCCAGAAACTAAGAACATAGATGTAGCAGGAAGGTCTTGGGGAAAGTTCCTTTGATTTACGTTAATACCTATACCCACTATACTTCTGTTTTTGAGCTTTTCTACAAGGACACCGCATATCTTTTTACCCATTACATACACATCGTTTACCCATTTTATGCTTGTTAAAAAACCGTAATCTTCAAGCATTTGGCAAACAGAAAGTGCCACCACAAGGGGCAAAGTTTGTTCATCTTTTAGTTCCTCCTGCAGAGGAAAGCTTAGGTACAGACCACCTTCGTCTGAGTGCCAGCTCCTTCCGTACCTTCCCCTACCCAATGTTTGCCTTTTTGCACAAACTACACAGTTTAAATCTTCCCTTTCTTTTAAAAAGTCCTGTGTTGAGCTCACCTCCTCAAGCCAAACAAGGCAGGAAAACCTACTCATTCCAATGACTTTATGGTATCAAAAAGAGCTTCTAAGACTTTATCCATATCTTCAAAGGATATGACAAGAGGCATCATAAGTACCATCACATCACCCAAGGGCCTCATAAAAACTCCCCTTTCTCTGCATTTGTATGCCACCTTAAAGCCAGTGCGATCTCCGTAAGGAAAGGGCTCACCTCTGTCTCTGTCTTTTACAAGCTCAATACCTGCCATAAATCCCAGCTGTCTTATGTCTCCCACGTGCTTTAGTTCCCAAAACTCCTGCAACCTTTCTGACAGGTAATTTATTTTAGGCTTGAGATTTTCTAAGGTTTTTTCTTCTTCAAACACTTCAAGGTTTGCAAGAGCTACCGCACATGCCAGATTGTTTCCTGTGTATGTGTGTCCGTGATAGAAATGTTTCATCTCTCCGAACTCTCCCAAAAAAGCATCAAAAACTTCATCAGTAGTCAGCGTAGCAGCCAAAGGAAGGTATCCGCCTGTTATACCCTTGCCCAAACACATAAAGTCAGGTGTTATCCCCTCCTGCTCACAGTAAAACATGCTTCCTGTTCTTCCAAAGCCCGTTGCTACCTCATCCACTATCATCAAAACCTCATACCTTTTAGTAAGTTCCCTTACGCCCTTTAAAAAACCTTTGGGAAAGGGTAGCATACCAGCTGCTGCTTGAATACCCGCCTCTAAGCTTATGGCTACCACATCTTGAGCCTTGTCCTTTAGGATTTCTTCAAGCATCTGAAGCAAGTCATTTTTACACTCATCGCAAAGTTTTTGGTAATTTTGTTTACAGTAAAGGTAAGGCGAAGGGAGTCTTATGGTGTTGAAAAGTAGATCTCTGTAGGCGCCGTGGAAGAGCTCAATCCCTCCTAAGCTTACCGCACCTATGGTGTCTCCGTGATAGGCTTCCGATAAAGTAATGAAGATCTTTTTCCTTTTTCCTTTGTTTATCCAATACTGGTAGGCAAGCTTTATGGCTATCTCAACAGCTTCCGCACCGTCCTCCGAGTAGAAAACTTTCGTAAGACCTTTAGGGGCTATTTCTACAAGTCTTTTGGCAAGAAGTATGGCAGGTATGTTGGAAGAGCCTAAGGTGGTGGTGTGCGCTACTTTTTTAAGCTGATCAGTAATGGCTTGATTAAGCTTTGGGTGGTTGTGTCCGTGAACATTGCACCAAAGAGAAGATATGGCATCTATAAACTTCCTCCCGTAAATGTCGTAAAGATAAACACCTTCTGCTCTTTCAAAGATGAGGTTTTCTTCCTCTCTGTATACTTTCATTTGGGTAAAGGGATGCCAAAAGTACTCCTTGTCCCAACTTTCAAGAACTTTAGGGTCAAGCATTTGTTTCTCCTTGACTAAACTATCTAAGGAATTATAATATAAGCAAGACAAAAGAGGAGCTTATCATGAATTTACCACCGCTTAAGCTGGGAAAGAAAACTGCAGAGATACCCATTATACAAGGTGGTATGGGAGTGGGTATATCTTGGGAGAAGCTTGCAGGTGCAGTTGCCAAAGAAGGCGCTGTAGGCGTAGTATCTGCGGTAGGTACAGGTTATAGGCATCCCAACTTGGTAAAAAGGGACAAGTTTGGAAGACCTATAGGTTCTGTTTATACACACAGTAAGGAAGCCCTAACGAAAATAATACAGGATGCCAAAAGGATATCTCAAGGTAGAGGTCTCATAGGAGTAAACATACTCTGTGCTATAACGGATTATGGTAGGGTAGCACGTGATGCTGTAGAGGCTGGCACAGACCTCATCATATCTGGGGCAGGTCTTCCCATGAGGCTTCCTGAGTATGTGGAAGGCGCAGATGTGGCGCTCATACCCATAGTTTCTTCCGCAAGAGCCATGAACCTAATATGCAGAACTTGGGAAAAGAGGTACAAAAGACTGCCTGATGCGGTAGTGTTAGAAGGTCCAAAATCTGGGGGACACCAGGGTTTTAAGTACGAAGAGTGTTTTATGGAAGAATACCAGCTTGAAAACCTATTTCCTTCGGTACTGGAAGAAGCTAAAAGGTGGGGTGGTATTCCTGTTATAGTGGCTGGTGGTGTATGGAGCTACAAAGACATACTCTTTTACATAAAGCAAGGCGCAGCTGGTGTTCAGATGGCAACGAGATTTATAGCAACGCACGAATGCGATGCACCGCTTATATACAAAGAAGTTGTACTGAATGCAGAAGAAGAAGACATAATACTCCTTAAGTCTCCGGTGGGCTATCCTCTAAGGGTTATAAGAACTCCTTTTGTAGAAAGGCTGATGGCAGGATACAACGGGTGGAACGGATGCGTTTCTCACTGCATAACCCCTTGCAACAAAGGTGAGGAAGCCAAAAAAGTGGGCTTTTGCATAGCGGACAGACTGGGCGCTGCATGGCTTGGAAATTACGAAGAAGGTATATTCATAAGTGGTGCAAACGGTCACCTTCTCAAAAAGCAGGGCATTATCTCAGTAAAGGAGCTTTTGGAAATGCTCACAGGGAAAAGGCCTGATCCTACAGTGGAGAGTCTAACAGTTAGTGCATGATGGAGAGCATGGGTAAATTCTTAGCGCTCATTGGTGCGGTGCTTCTTCTGATGGGTATTATCATGATGCTCTTTGAAAAACTACCTTTGGGACTTGGCAAACTTCCCGGCGACATAGTCATAAAGAGAGATAACTTTACTTTCTACTTTCCTCTGGCAACTTCTCTGCTTTTGAGTCTTATCCTCACTTTAATACTTAACCTCCTTTTCAGAAAGTGAAAACTCTTCCAAAAAGTTCTTCAAAACCCTCAAGGAGCGTTCTGCTAAAAGCTTTTTTCTAAGAGCTTTATCCTTCACCTTTTCCTCAAGAGGTGGCAAAAGTCCCATAACCGGAGACATGGGCTCAAGCTGTCCTTCCTTGGTCGTTATATAGTTTATGAGAGCACCTATCATAGTCTCCTCAGGAAAACGCAAAAGCCTTTCTCCTCTTAAGAGCCTTCCTGCGTTTATACCTGCAACTATACCCGTCGCTGCAGAAGCAACATAACCTTCAACGCCTGTTATCTGACCCGCAAAGAATATGTTCTCCATTTTCCTCATATCTAAAAAAGGTGTTAAAACCTTGTTGGACTGTATGAATGTGTTTCTGTGCATAGAGCCAAGCCTTACAAAAACAGCATTTCTAAGACACGGTATTAGCCTCAATACTCTCTTCTGCTCCGAATAAGTCATCTGGGTTTGAAAGCCTACCAAAGACAGGAGAGTGCCTTCTTTGTTTTCTTTTCTGAGTTGCACCACCGCAAAAGGAGTTTTGCCATCAGGAGCTTTCAAACCCACCGGCTTCATGGGACCAAAAAGCAAAGTCTTGAAACCCCTTCTTGCGAGTTCCTCTATAGGCATACATCCTTCAAAATACACAGCCTTTTCAAAATCTTTTGGCACTACCTTTTGAGCTTTAAGAAGCTCTTCGTAAAAAACTTTATATTCCTCCTCTGTAAGCGTGCAGTTAAAGTAATCCTCCTCTCCACCTTTGCCGTAGCGCGAGCCCCAAAAGCCTTTTGTAAAATCCACACTTTCTGCTTCCACTATGGGAGATATGGCATCGTAAAAGAATAGATAGTCTTGTCCTATTAGCTCTTTTATGTCTTCTGAGAGCTCCTCGGAGGTAAGAGGTCCCGTTGCTACTATGACTACTTCATCTCTGGGTATCTTCTTGACTTCCTCTCTTATAACCTGTATGTTGGGATGGCTCAAGAGCTTCTGGGTGATGTATTCAGAGAAAATATTCCTGTCAACACCAAGGGCGCTCCCTGCAGGTACATAAGCGTGCCTTCCTGCAGACAAAGTAAGCGATCCCAAAAGTTCCATCTCAGCTTTTAAAAGACCACTTCCTGAAGTTATCTCCATACTGCCAAGTGTGTTGCTACACACAAGCTCGGCAAACTTATCCGTTTTGTGTGCAGGTGTCTGTCTTTTTGGTCTCATTTCATAAAGAACTACTGGGAAGCCTTCCTCAGCTAACCTGTATGCCGCTTCCGAACCCGCAAGACCTGCACCTATTACAATAACTCTTTCCATCAATTTTTATTTTAATTCTATGGTCGTAGTGTCAGAAAAGGAAGTGCTAAAGGGTTATAAGTTATTGTAAGGAGGTAAACCATGATATGGTTATTGATAATAGGTGTCATAGGACTGTTCTTAACCCCTTATCGCCACAGAAAACATACACAGCAAGATGATTGCAATATAGACAGTTTTATGTATGACTCTTCTTGTCCTTTGGATCATCATTTTTACCACGAAAACAATCCGTGGGTGGATGATTGCGACATATCAAGGTCCATGTACGACCCTTCTTGTCCCATGTACTGGATTTTTAACCACACGGATTTCTCCTCTTGGGATTGAATTGATTACAAGCTTTCCTTTGCTGTTTATAATATTCTCATGGGAAGATACATAAAGATGGCTGAATCACCAACGGAAGGACACCCAGACAAGCTTGCGGACCTTATTGCTGATGCTCTTCTTGACGAATTTCTCAAAAAAGACCCATACAGCAGAGTGTCCTTAGAAATTCTTCTTATCTCCGGTATGACTTTTGTATCGGGGCATGTATCCACAGAAAGTTATGTGGACATTCCTGGTGTTGTAAGGAGCACCATAAAAGAAGTTGGGTACAACAAGCCCGAGTATGGTTTTGACGCAGATACATCCGCAGTGATAACTTCTATAGAAGAGCAAAGCCCTGAGATAGTGCTCGGTATATCCTCAGAAGGAGCAGGAGATACCGCTACGGTTGTAGGATACGCTTGCACCGAAACACCCAATTACATGCCTCTCCCTATAAGCTTGGCTCATGCCATTTCTAAGAAGGTATCTGATATGAGAAAGGCAGGAAAAGCACCTTTTCTCAGACCAGACGGTAAAGTTTTGCTCACTGTCGTGTATGAAGACGATAAGCCTTTGTTTTTAAAAGACCTCGTAGTGTTTGTCCAACATGACCCAGATGTATCCTTAGATAACCTCAGGGAGTTTGTACATGAAGAGGTTATCAAGAGGGTGGTACCACAGGATTTGCTACAGAAGGACACAAGGATCATGATAAATCCCTCAGGAAGGTTCGTGCTGGGTGGACCTGCTGCTGATGCAGGACAAACTGGTAGGAAAATAGTATCTGACGCTTACGGAGATGTGGCCTATTCGGGAGGAAGTGCCTTTTCAGGAAAAGACCCTACAAAAACGGACAGGTCTGCATCCTACCTTGCAAGGATGATGGCAAAGCATGTAGTCGCTTGTGGTTTTGCAAAAAGATGTATGGTTCAGATGGCTTACGCTTTTGGAGTGAGTGAAGTCTTAGCCTTTGATGTGGAGACATACGGCACGGAGGTTATAGACAAAGAGAGGATCAAGTCTGCCCTACTTGATGTGTTCCCAACAGGACCTAAGAAGATCATTGACTTCCTTGATCTACGAAAACCCATATATAAAAAGACCGCTTGCTATGGGCACTTTGGTAAGGAAGACCTATCTTGGGAAAAGCTCACAAAGGTAGAGGACCTTAAATCAAGGTTATCTTTATAATAGTAATGATGATGTGGCACTTTCTGATTTTTCTACTTATGGTAGGGTGGTCTTTTGCCACTGAAGGAGCCAAGTTAATACAAACTCCATACTCAAAGCCTTTTAAAGCGGTTGTGGAGTTTTACTTTGATCACCCAGAGAAGATAGGACCAGCTTTAGGTTGGGTTTCTAACCTCGTGTATGTGCTTACCAATCCACCTTACGATTACTCTCAGGAGGACATAGACATTGTGGTTATATCTCACGGTAGAGAACTGCCTGTATTTGCCAAAGAAAACAGAAAGAAATACGAAAGCATAGTTGAAAGGATAGAGAGCCTCAGTATGTATGGAGTAAGGTTTATGGTTTGTTCTATGGCAGCCAAGCAGTTTTATGGATACTCGGAAAAGGACTTTTACCCTTTTGTTAGTTTAGTGCCTTCTGCCCTTACAGAAATAGTTCACTGGCAACACATGGGTTATGGACTTTTAATACCGCAGATTATAGAAATTAAGCAAGGAGGTGTACCATGAGTAGAAGACCTAACATAGAAAAGGCTTTAAAGCTTGTGTCTTCCAGATACGAGCTGGTGCATGCAGTGGCAAAAAGGGTGGAACAGCTCATGCAGGAAGGGGAAGACATATTCATCAGAGACAAAACTAAGGGAGAACTCGTAAAAAAGACCTTTCAGGCTATAGAAGACATAGCAAACGGTAAGGTTAAAGTGATAAAGGAATGACCTTCCTTATCTTACTTTTCTATTTTTTCTCCGCTCTTTCCTTTTCTCAGACCATCCTACCAGAGGAGTACAGACTTCTTTCTGAATACATGAAAACCAAAGATGAAAACATAGGTAAGTATCTTTTGGAGAAATATCCAGATGCGGTCTTTTCAGAAGACTTAAAGCTGATGCTTTCCGAAAACGCTTACCAAAGGGGAGACCTTGAGACTGCAAGAAACTATCTTAAAAGCATAAACGCAAACAAGTTAAAGCCTGATCTTCTTGATAAGTACGCTCAGCTTTGGAAGGATCTCAGCCTTGATAAAAAAAGTGCCCTACTTTCTTATCCTGTCCTTTTCAGAGATTTTATAGGCAGTGTAAAGCTCACCGATAACCAAGCTCTGCAGGTAGCCGATAAACTCCTGAAAAGCAGGCACTACAGAGATGTTATAAAAGTTCTATCTGATTTAAAGGACGAAAGAGTGTGTTATTACTTGGGTGTGTCCTATTTTCGCATAGGTGATGAAAGTAGGGCAGAGGAAATTCTCAGCTCTTGTAAAGATGAGAGAGGCTACAAGTACCTTGCGCTTATATACCTAAAAAGAGACGAGGAAGATAGTTTAAGAGATACGCTTTTGAAGATAAGGGAAACCCAGATTAGGGACAACATACTTCTGATGGTTGGTAGACACTACTTTCAACGTGGAGATTACCAAAGAGCTAAGGAGTTTTTCTCTCTGATGGTAGATGATCATGACAAGTTTTTTAACTTGGGGCTCCTTAGCTTTGTGCAAAAGGACTATCAAGATGCTCTTTCTTACTTTATCAGAGCGTACTATTTTGCAAGAAATGAAGCAGAATCATCTAAAGCCTGTTTTTGGGCTTATAGATCATACGCAATACAAGGAAAAGAAGACTTAGGGCTTAAGTATTTAGTTATGGCAAGTAAGGGTGAAGGATTTTATTCTGCTGTAGCTAAGATCATGTCTGGAGAACCATTAATAAGTAAAAGTGTCAGGCGTGTCTTTTCAGAAGGAGATACTCCTGTGCAAGCTGAAATCATAAAAGCAATAAGATCAGCAGGATTTTATTACTACTCCCGGCTTGAAGCTTTCAAAAGACTTGGGGAGCTTTCTCCAACAGACATAATAGCCATATCACAGTTTGACCCTTTCCTCAGCATAAGATTGGCAATAAGGAAGTACGGGAGCACTTCAGATGTCTATAAATATGTAGCCTTTCCACTGCCTTACAAGCAGTATGTTTACAGAGCGTCAGAAAGATACGGGATGGCACCTGAGCTCATATGGGCTGTGATGAGGCAGGAGAGCCTTTTTGATCCTTCAGCAGTATCTGTTTCTGGAGCAAAGGGGCTTATGCAGATTATAGACTCTACAGCCAGATGGCTTTATAAACAGGTAGGTATTGAACCCAAAAACATTTTTGATCCAGAAACAAACATACTGCTTGGCAGTGCTTACCTGAGACATCTTTACGATATGTGGGATGGCAACCTTGTTAAAGTCCTTGCCAGCTACAATGCGGGACCAAACAGGGTAAAATCTTGGACAGATTATTCAGATCCTTACCTTTTTATAGAAAGCATACCCTTCAAAGAGACAAGGGATTATGTGATGAAGGTTCTTTACAACTACTATGTTTATGCAGAGCTTTTAAAGTGAGCTAAGGGCTTTTTTTATCCTCTCCAGCGCATTGTCTATGTCTTCTTGGGTGTGAGCCATGCTTAAAAACCAAGCTTCAAACTGGGAGGGTGGAATAAGAACTCCCTCAGACAGTAAAGCTCGGAAAAATCTTGCAAACATCTGGGTGTCTGAACTTTTGGCGCTTTGAAAGTCTTTTACCTCTTGGTCTGTAAAGAATACGGTAAACATAGAACCAATGCGGTTTATTCTGTGGGGTATACCCTTTTCCCTCAAAAGATCAGAAATACCGTCAGAAAGCCTTTGGGTGAGTTCTTCAAGATACGCGTAAGGTTTTTCTCTGATAAGCACCTCAAGGGTCTTTATGCCTGCCACCATAGAAAGGGGGTTTCCTGACAGCGTACCAGCTTGATAGACAGGACCCTCTGGAGACACTTTATTCATTATGTCTTCTTTACCACCGTAAGCACCCAAAGGCATACCTCCGCCTAACACCTTACCCAGACAGGTCATGTCGGGTTTTATACCCAAAAGCTCCTGAGCACCTCCGAGAGATAACCTAAAGCCTGTTATAACTTCGTCAAAAATAAGTAAAGAAGCGTATTTTTTGGTCTGCTCTGCTATGACTTTTAGAAAATCTTCTTCAGGAAGCACTACTCCCATATTCCCAGCTACAGGTTCTAAAATAACACAGGCTATATCTTCTCCATACTTTTCAAAGGTCTCTATAAGTGCATGGGAGTCGTTATAAGGAAGTACAAGGGTGAGTTTAGCCATCTCTTCAGGCACACCAGCGGTACCTGGGATACCAAAAGTGGCAACTCCTGAACCACCACTTACCAGAAGACTATCGTAATGCCCATGATAGCATCCTTCAAACTTCACCACATAATTTCTACCCGTATAACCTCTTGCAAGTCGTATGGCGGACATAACCGCTTCTGTACCAGACGAGACAAACCTCACCTTATCTATAGACTGTACTAAATTAGCAACCATAGTGGCTAAAGTTATTTCGTGAGGGTTAGTAAGCCCGTAAGATAGGCCTTTGTGTGCCTGCTCGCATACCGCCTGAACTACCTCCGGATGAGCGTGTCCTAGTATGATGGGACCCCAAGAGCACAAAAAGTCTATGTACTCTTTACCTTCTACATCCCATATTTTGCAACCTTGTGCTCTTTCTACTATGATGGGATCTCCACCAACAGACTTGAAAGCCCTTACTGGAGAGCTAACACCTCCCGGCATATACCTTTTTGCTATACTAAAGAGCTCAGCATTCTTACTCATCTGTATTAAGGATACCTCAAAATCTTCACTTTTTCCAGAGTTATAAGTCCGTTGCTCACCAACTTGGCTATCTCAGGAAGAACATCTTTAAGGTTTTCTTCACAGTCTATAATCTCAACCACTATGGGTAGGTCCGAAGATAGCTTTAAGGGGCTCGCTTTGTGTATAACGGAAGACTTTCCATAACCTAATATGCCTCTGAACACAGTAGCACCAGCAATTTTTTTACTCCTGCAGAGTTCCACTATGTATTTGTAGAGAGGTTTACCTTCGTACTTATCATCCTCTCCAAAGAATATACGGACTAAAAGAGCATGCTCGCACTTCATAGCACCCTTCCTAAATTGTAGCCCAAAAAGGTCATAGATATACCTCCGCCAACACTTCCCAATATGTAAAGCAGAAACTTTAGCAGTTCACCGTTCACAAGTAAGTAATAGCTTTCGTAAGAGAAGGTAGAAAAGGTAGAAAAGCCACCCAAAAAGCCTGTTATTAGAAAAGCCCTCATACTGGAGGAAACATTTATTTTCTCAACCAAGTACGAGAAGAAAAATCCCACTAAAAAACAAGCCAGCAAGTTAACTACAAAGGTCCCAAGAGGAAAATCCAAACCAGCTTTTTTCTGTATTATTTTAGAAAGCTCATACCTCAAAACAGATCCCAGGGCTCCACCTATGGCGATAACAAACATTAGTCCCATATCTCAGCCTTCTCCATGGTTATGAGTCCACTTTTTAGATACTTGCTTATCTCTTCTATCACACTTTGAACTTTCTCTTCCTCATCTACAAACTCCACAACAACGGGAAGGTCGTAAGAGAGTACCTCTATTCCCTCATAATGGTACTGGCCTGTAGTACCGTATCCAAGTATGGCTTTTAGAACTGTGGCACCCCTTATACCCTTACTTTTGAGCATACTCAATATTGTGGAATAAAGAGGCTCTCCACTTAGTTTATCTCCTTCTCGTAGGAATATACGGACAAGGACAGCCACATGAATATTATATGTTAGAATTTATCTATGCAAGTTTTAATGGGAGTAGGAAAGGCAGGACTAAAAAGGGAAGGCAAACCTGACTTACTTGTGGTGCTCCTTCCTCAGGCATGCAATGCTTCCTTCCTTTTTACAAACAATCACTTCAAAGCAGGAAGTGTCATATATTCCCAGAAGGTGCTTGAAAAAAGTAGAGTAGTTAGAGCTATTGTAATAAACAGCGGTAACGCAAACTGTGGTGTGGGTAAGGAAGGAATAATCCACGCAGAGCTTATGGCAAAGAGGACTGCGGAGAACCTTGATATTGAAGAGGATCAGGTACTTGTGTTTTCCACAGGAGTTATAGGCAAACCTCTACCCATAGATAATGTCCTAAAAGCAATTGATGATGCCTGCAATGTGCTTGAGCCTTTGGACATAAAGAGAGCCAGCGAAGTGATCTCTACCACAGACAGCTTTCCTAAGTATACTTTTGTAAAGACGGGACTACTTGAAGTCTATGGCTTTGCAAAAGGTGCGGGTATGATACATCCCAACATGGCAACCATGTTAGCCTTTATCTTTATTAATGCAGATCTTGATCCCTTCACCCTAAACCAATTGCACAAAGAAATAACTGAAAGGACCTTTAATTCCATAAGCGTTGATGGGTGCACCAGCACTAATGATAGTTTTGGAATAATAAGCCTTGGAGTTATAAAAGAGGATCTTGAAAAGGTCAGACAAGCACTTCATCAAGTATCTTTAGACCTTGCCAAAAAGATAGTGGAGGATGGTGAAGGAGCAACAAGGATAATAAAGGTGGTTGTCAAAAACGCATCTCTTGAACTAAAAGCCAGAACTATAGCGGAAAAGATAGCCCTTTCAAATCTTGTAAAGACCGCAGTCTTTGGTAGAGATCCCAACTGGGGTAGGATATTAGCCTCAGCAGGCTCCACCGCATTTCCTATAGATCAGTTTAAGCTAAAGCTTTATATAGGCAATCACCTAGTTTACGACGGAAAACCACACCTCAAAGCGGTCCAAAGTGCCAAAAGGTATATGGAAGAAAACAAGGAGATTGAGATAGTGCTTGATCTTATGGAAGGTAAAGAAAGTTGGACTTATTATACTTCAGACCTTTCTTACGAATACATAAAAATCAACGCAGAATACACTACTTAGCACTGAGTTTTTGAAGGTAAGCTTATTACCACCTCTAAACCCTGTGATGTGTTGTGCATACTGATGCTACCCTTCATGTCATCCAAAAACCTCTTCACAAGGGAAAGACCAAGACCCGTACCTTCTTTCTTGGTAGTATAGAAGGGCTCAAATACCTTTTGAAGGTCTTCTTCTGGTATACCCTCGCCATAGTCCCTTACTGTCCAAACAAAGCATGAGTTTTCCGACTTTAGTTTAATCTCCACCTTTTGACCTTGTTGAGAAGCATCTATAGCATTTTCTATGACATTTATAAGAACTTGCTCCAATTTCCACGAAGAACACATCATCCCCACATGCGCGTCTATATCAGCAGTAAACTCAAGGCTTACTCTCTTCCTTCTTGCTTTGAAGGACAAAAGTTCTATAACTTCCCTGGTAATATCGTACGGGTTTATCTCTTGAGGTTTCCCATCAAAAACTTTTGCCATATCCAGAAGTTTTTTTACTGTCTCTGCACTTTTGAGTGCCTGCCTCATTATTATGCCTGCCTTCTCCCTTAGTTTCTCATCTTGGACAGTGTTGTGTATGTATTCCGCGTAAACAAGTATGGAAGCAAGAGGATTATTAAGCTGGTGAGCTATACAGCATGCGATCTCTCCTGCAAAGGATAGTTTGGATGTTCTGTAAAGAATAAGCTCAAGCTCTTTTTTCTCCGTTATGTCTCTTATCTGGTAAAGAAGGAACTCCCCGTCTTCTACATTTATAGGTACTGTGCAAATATTCACCACATACCTTTTACCCCCTATAGTCAGAAGTGCCTCAGGAATGAAGAGGGTTTGATGGGAACTGTGTTCTAAAAACTGTGATATATTCTTGCCTACTACTTCTTCTTCCTTTACAGAATATCTCTCTAAAAAGCTCTTGTTTACTCTCTTTATCTTACCATCTTTGCTTACAAGTAGCATACCGTCCACAGAACCGTTGAATATCTTCATGTAAACTTCTTTTTCTCTTTCTAAGCGGTTTACAAGCTCCTCAAAAGTTTTAGAAAGCATACCTATTTCATCACTTCCTTGCAAGCTTATACGCCTCTTTTCATTCCAATCAAGAAGACTTTCTTTTAGTCTGTCAAGGGGTTTGAATATGCGCCTTATTACTAAAAAGACTATAACTCCTACTCCTGTAGTGCTCAGTAATCCAAATAGCAAAGCTCTCAACAAAAACTGGTAAGCTGGTTCTAAAACAGTTTGGTAAGGCTCTTCAAGTACTAATGTCCAGTCAGTACCTTTTACGGGACTAGTAGCTCTTAAGGTATCTTTGCTAACTGCGTGTTGCAGGCTCAAAAGAGTCCTTCCAAAGCTATCCAGAAGGTAAAGGTTAGCATTTTGAATGCTCAAAGAATACACATCTTTCAAAAGACTGTTCAGGTTTATACTCACAACATAAAAACCCTTGAATACATTGTCTTGGAAGTCTGGTACTTTGATCCTCACATAGAGCTCCCCATAGCTGTCCTTGTAGTATCCTACCTTTTCTACTCTTTCCAGAAGCGAGCTTAGTTGTTTTTCAAACTCAGGCACAGTTTTTAATCTACTTGAAAAAGCTAAAAGTCTACCAGAAGTATCATAGAAAGCCCCTTCAGAAACGCCAGCTATATCCCCAGATAAGCGCCACAAGACCTCTTCGGGACTTAGCCCTAACCTTTCGTACTTGGCAGTGAGGGTGTTTATCTGACTGACTTTTTCTTCTAAGAGAGAACTTAGTTTATCTGACATGATGCTGACAAGCACATTTGCTTCTTCTTTCCACCTTTGTATGAGCTCCTGCTTAAGAACATAAAAGTGATGAAAGTATGATATTACCTGAACAGTAAGCACAAAGGTAAAAAGTAGAAGTATCTTGGTTCTTAAACTCATCCTCATCGGATCATCTGATCCGCAAAGGATAGTATGGCAGAGTTGTACTGCACTCCCTGTTCCCTGAGGGATCTTTCGTTCACAACGAGCTTTATGTCTCTTACTTTTTCAAAAGGCACATTTTTGACTTGTTCACCCTTTAACAGTCTGTAAGCTATGAAAGATGCTTGATATCCTTGCTGATAACCAGAGCTTCCATAAGCTACAGTGCAACCCTTCTTTGCCTGTTCAGGTGATAGGCAAAAGACAGGTAGCTGATAGAAACTTGCATACTGAAGTATGTAAGAAGTCAGAAAGTTTTCTGTATAAAAACAGGGAGTTATCACTATGCCATCAAATCCGTCCTCTTTCATATGACTTATCACATACTCCAAATCAAGAGCATCCCTGACAGATATGGGAACTACCTTTACGCCGTACTTCTCCCCTGCCTTTACAGTTATCTTTGTTGCTACCTTTGAGGCTTCAAACTGAGGCGTACAAAAAACTACCACCTTTTTTATGCTTGGAAAGAGTTTGTGGAGTATCTCCATCCTTTTTTCCATAAGCTCCGCGTTAAGGTTGTCCACACCAGTTATATTGTAAGAGGGTCTGCTAAGGCTCTCCGTAAGGCCCCAAGTCTTTATGGCTGTACCTCCCATAATGACTACGGGCTTTTTCATGTCTGGCTTTAGTTTTTTCAGGTAATAAGCTTCTATGCTTCCCCCTACTGCTATCATGCTATACTCGTCAAGCCTGTTTATTATCTCAATAGCCTTCTCTTCAAGCTTCTTTAGATTGTTGTCTCCAGTATAAAGGTCAAACTCTACATCTTTAATCCCCAGTGCTCTTAGCCCATCCTTAAAACCTTCTACCTTGCTCATTCTTCCTTCACCAGATATAAGTATGGCTATTTTTTTCTCGTCTTTTGAACACGAAAAGAGTGAAAGAAGTAATAAGAAGAGTATGAAAACCCTCATAAGGTAAAATATAATTTCATTCAGTAGTTCTTGATTAAAACCTCTACATTTGCCTTTTCTCTTTTATCACCTTTGCAGTTAATGAATCTGTTTGCGGATACTTCCCAAATATCATATTCCTTATAGAGCTCTCTTATGAATTCTGTGTTGGAGTTAGATAGCATAACATAACAGCCCTTTCTGTCCAACTCTCTAAAAACTTTTGTCAATTCCATCTGATCTCTTTCAGTAAAATTAAGTTTGTGGTATCTGGTGAAAGAGGAGCTTTTTGATATGGGATAGTAAGGTGGGTCTAAATAAACAAAATCCCCTTTTTCCGCCAACTTACAAACTTCTTTATAATCCAAATTTAGTATGGAAATTTCTGCGGTGTTTAAGTATTCAGAGACAGCCCTTAAATTTTCTTCATCTAAAATTTTAGGATTTTTATGCCTCCCAAAGGGAACATTAAATTTACCCTTTGAGTTTTCTCTATAAAGTCCATTGAAGCATGTTTTGTTCAGGTAAATAAACCTACTTGCCCTTTCCACAGCAGATAATTTCTCAGGATCTAAAGACCTTATCTTGTAGTAGTATTCTTCTTCGTTTTTATGTTTTTTTAGATTTTCAATGAGTGCATCTATGTTATCTCTTATTACCCTGTAGGCGTTTATAAGTTCTGTATTTATGTCGTTGATAATGGCTTTGTGGGGTAAAACCTCAAATAGCAATGCACCACCACCAACAAAAGGCTCTATGTATCTGTTGAACGAAGGTGGTAAGTTATTAATTAACACCTTAATTAATTGTCTTTTTCCACCAGCCCACTTAACAAAAGGTTTAGGTTTTACCAACTGCTTAATCACTGCGTGTTTGTTCATATAGTTATGTTAATATAAGAGACATGCAAAGCATGACAGGAGTAGGAAAAGCTGTATGCGAAAACGAAAGCTGGAAAGTATCAACCCTCATAAAAAGCGTAAACTCAAGAGGTTTGGACATATTTATAAAGTCCAATTATAACCTATCACCTATAGAGATGAGCATAAGAAAGCTCATAAGAGATTTCATCGCCAGAGGCACCGTCTCTGTTCAAATTGACATAACACCCAAAAAAGCAGAAACTCCTGTGGATATAGGGAAAATTCTTTTGAACGCTGAAATGATAAAGATCATAGCAAAAGAGCTTGGACTTAAGCTTATGGACGATACCATATTCCAGATAGCTTGGAAACATTCCGAAAGAACTATGGAAGAGTTAAGCCCGCAGCTTGAAGATTGTCTTTACGCATCTTTGCAATCTGCTTTGAATGACCTTATAAGAAGCAGAAAGGAAGAAGGACAACACCTAAAGGAAGACATGGAAGTGAGAATACGCAGAATAGAGAGCTTTTTAGAGAGCATAGAAAGGCAAAAGGAAGAGGTTTTAAACCTTATTAAAAACAGGGTAATTGAAAAAGCTAAGGAGCTTGGGCTTCCCGATACACACCATACGGTGCTAAGTGAGATTACCTTTATTCTCTCAAGGATAGATGTAGATGAGGAGATAACTAGAATAAAGTCGCACCTGCAAAAGATAAAGTCTCTTCTGAACTCAGAAGGAGAAGTAGGTAGAAAGCTGGATTTTGTATTACAAGAAATGCACAGAGAGATAAACACCCTTGGGAATAAACTGCCTGAGTTTTCTCAGGTAGTAGTGGAGATAAAGTCTGAAATAGATAGACTAAAACAACAGGTCGCAAATGTAGAATGAGAATATAATATTAACCTATGGCAGGACACAGTCATTGGGCTCAAATAAAGCATAAGAAGGCTAAGATTGATGCACAAAGGGGTAGGCTTTTTAGCAAACTAATCAGAGAGATAACTGTTGCGGTTAGGGAAGGAGGTCCAAACCCGGAATCCAATCCTAGGCTCAGAACAGCTATAGAAAACGCAAGAAAAGTTAATATGCCTATGGAAACAATAGAGAGAGCAATAAAAAAGGGTGCGGGAGAGCTCGGAGGTGAAACCTACGAAGAGGTTCTTTACGAAGGATACGGTCCGGGAGGGGCAGCCATAATGGTGCTTGCCGCTACTGACAACAGAAATAGGACTACCGCAGAGATAAGACACACCTTTTCTAAGTACGGAGGGAACCTTGGCTCTTCGGGGTGCGTATCCTACATGTTTGAAAGGGTAGGGTACATGGAAATTCCCAAAGAAAGCGTCTCCGAGGATGAACTTTACGAAAAAGCTATAGAAGCAGGAGCTGAAGACATTCAAACAGGAGATACTCATTACATAGTGTACACAAAGCCTGAGATGTTATACACTGTCAAAGACAGTCTGTCCAGATGGGGCATACCTGTGGAAAACGCAAGCATAAACTACAAACCCTTAAGCACAGTTCAGATAACAGACCCAGAAACAGCCAAAAGGCTCATAAAACTACTTGATGCCTTAGATGACCTTGATGATGTGCAGATGGTTATATCTAACTTTGACATACCGGAAGAAGTTCTAAAGGAATCCGCATGAAAAAGATACATACACGGGAAGCACCTAAGCCCGTAGGTCCTTACTCACAGGCTGTAATACACGGTAATTTACTGTTTGTATCGGGACAGATTGGCATAGACCCAAAGATGGGCAGGCTCAGGGAGACCTTTGAAGAACAGGTAAAACAGATATTTACTAACATAGATGCCATACTAAGGAGCGCTGGCGCAGACAAAAAGAACATTGCCAAAGTGAGCATCTACATAACAGATCTTTCCCTTTTTCCACAGCTGAATGCTTTGTATGAGGATTTTTTCAAAGATGTTGAGGTTAAACCTGCAAGGACCACAGTGGGTGTAAACAGCCTTCCTATGGGTGCATATGTAGAGATGGACATTATCGCTGTCTTAGGGCAGGGAAAAGAATAACCTCCCTTATAGAATCCACATCTGCCAATAGCATGACCAATCTGTCTATGCCTATGCCTTCTCCTGCGGTAGGGGGCATGCCGTGTTCCAAGGCTATGATAAAGTCTTCGTCCATCTGCATGGCTTCTTCATCTCCCATCTCTTTCTCTTTTAACTGTTCTAAGAACCTACTTCTTTGCTCTATTGGGTCGTTGAGCTCTGTGTAAGCGTTAGCTATCTCCCTGCCTGCTACGAAAAGCTCAAACCTTTCCACAAGGTCAGTGTCTTCTCTGTGGGTCTTTGCCAAGGGGGAGAGTATCTTAGGAAAGTCTATAACAAAAACGGGACCAATGAGCTCATCTTCTACAAGAAGGTCAAACACCTTGTCAAGAAGTTTTGCGTGAGTCAGTGTTTCTGCTTTTGGCACGCCTATTTCTATAGCGAGCTTTCTAAGACCCTCAATGTCTCTGAGGAAGAACTCCTTGTCCTTTCCTGTTTTCTCTTTGAGCAGGTCAAAGTATCTAACCACCTTATAAGGGGGTGTAAAGTCAAGAGTAATGCCCTGATAGGTTATCTTGAGAGTGCCCAAGAGCCTGTTAAGAAGGTGAGAGAAAAGCTCTTCCGTAAACTTGATAAGGTCCTTGTAGTCCCAGTAAGCACAGTAAAACTCAAGCATGGTAAATTCTGGGTTGTGTGTTGTATCCACGCCTTCATTTCTGAAGTTTTTACCAAGCTCATAAACCCTGTTGAAGCCTCCCACTATTAACCTTTTTAGATAAAGCTCTGGTGCTATTCTAAGGTAAAGATTTTGCTCAAGGTAGTTGTGGTAAGTGATGAAGGGTTTGGCATTAGCTCCAGATGCTACAGGTTGCAAGATGGGTGTTTCTACTTCTATAAATCCCCTCTCATCAAGAAATCTTCTTATCTCTGAAATAAGCCTACTTCTGAGAATAGTTATTTTGCGCGCCCTTTCGTTGGATATAAGGTCCAAATACCTCTGTCTGTATCTTACTTCCACGTCTTTGAGTCCATGCCACTTTTCTGGAAGGGGTCTTAGGCTCTTTGCTAACATCTTAAAATCATTGACCTCAACAGTTAGCTCTCCCGTGTTGGTCCTAAAGAGCTTACCCTTTACTCCCACTATGTCCCCCACATCAAAAAGATCATCAAAAGCCTGAAACTTATCATCTCCCACTATGTCCTTTTTTATGTATATCTGTATCCTTCCTGTGGCATCCTGAAGGTGTCCAAATATGGCTTTTCCCATACTTCTGAGAGAGACAAGCCTCCCTGCCACAGATATCTGATAGAAGTTAGGATCAAAATCGTATGTGATCTTTATGTCTTTTATTGTGGTTGTGGGACTATCTGATGGTTCAGCAGACTCAAGAGTGAGCTTTCCCTCATTCCTTACGAGCTTTCCCTTGAGATTATAAACCTCGCCCTGTTTTAGAGAATGCTCCGTTATGGCAAGTATCTCCACTCCTTCCTCATCACTAAGCCTTACCAAAAATCCATCCTCTATCTTAGATACTCTCTTGACAATGCCCCTTACGCTTACCTCTTCTCCTGTAGGGTCTTTCTCAAACATCTGTCTTATTTCACCTATAAAATGGCTTACCTCAAACTTGTGTGGATAGGGTTCTTTTATTTTTTCAAGCTTTTTGAGCCTTTCTTGCTCCATTCCTTAGCATTATAACAAAAGTTGTGCTATAATCTTTCACATGCCTAAGTTATCACCAAGAGACATAAGAAGAAAGATACAGGGTATAAAGAACACCAGAAGAATCACCAACGCTATGAAAGTGGTGTCCGCAGCAAAGCTCAGAAGGGCACAGGAACTTCTCTACGCTTCAAGACCTTACTCTGAAAAACTCTACGATGTCATAAGAGACCTATCTGCTCACATAGACTCCCAAACGCACCACCTTCTTGAGAGAAGACAGGAAAGGAGAGCGGACATAATTCTCATTACCGCAGATAGAGGTCTTGCGGGAGCTTTTAACTCTAATGTTATAAAGAGAACGGAGGAGCTCATAAAGGAAAAAGTGTCTTCTGGTGTGAATGTGAGCCTTATATTGATAGGAAGGAAAGGCTATCAGCACTTTTCCAAAAGGGACTATCCCATCATAAAGGGCTACGAAGAGGTCTTTAGAAAAGAGATAAACTTCTCTGTGGTCAAGGAAGTGGGACAGATGGTAAGGGAAAGATACGCAAACAGAGAGACGGATGCGGTTTATCTTATAAACAACGAGATGATCACCAGGGTAAGCTACAAACCCGTGGTGCGCACCTTCTTACCTTTTGAAAAGCCAGAAAGCAAAGGTGAGGACTACGGAATTTACGAGTTTGAAGTGGATAAAGAAGAGTTTATCAGCAAACTTATAGACCTTTACTTGAATTACCAGATATACAGGGCTATGGTGGAGTCTAACGCTGCTGAGCACTTTGCGAGGATGGTGGCTATGGATAATGCTACAAGGAACGCAGATGAGATCATAAGAACATGGACACTTATTTTCAACAAAGCAAGACAGGAAGCTATAACTTCTGAGCTTATTGATATAGTTAATGCGGTAGAAGCTATGAAGTAAGGAGGAAAGATATGAAGGGAAAGATGGTACAAATTATTGGAGCGGTTATTGACGTAGAGTTTGAAGGTGAAAACCTTCCACCCGTAAGGCACGGACTTAAAACAAGAAGGCGCTTTATTGACGATAGGGGAAACTGGGCGGAAGAGGACCTATACCTTGAGGTGGCTCAGCACATAGGCGAAAGAAGGGTAAGATGCATTGCTATGGGTGCTACTGACGGACTGGTAAGGGGTCAGGAAGTAGAGTATCTTGGTGGTCCCATAAAGGTGCCCGTAGGAAGAGCTACCCTGGGAAGGATATTCAATGTGGTGGGGCAACCCATTGACGAAGCAGGAGAGGTAAAGGCGGAAGAGTACTGGCCCATGTTTAGAGAACCCCCACCCCTTGAAGAGCAGTCCACAAAAGTGGAGATATTAGAAACGGGCATAAAGGTGGTAGACCTCCTTGAACCTTATGTGAAGGGTGGAAAAGTAGGTCTCTTTGGCGGTGCAGGAGTTGGTAAAACGGTGCTTATGCAAGAGCTCATACACAACATAGCTAAATTCCACAAAGGTTTTTCAGTAGTTATAGGCGTGGGGGAAAGGACGAGAGAAGGAAATGACCTTTGGCATGAAATGAAAGAGTCGGGAGTTCTTCCTTATACGGTGATGGTTTATGGGCAGATGAACGAACCACCAGGCGTGCGTTTTAGGGTTGCCCAAACAGGTATAACCATGGCGGAGTACTTCAGAGATGTAGAAGGTCAGGACGTTTTGGTTTTCATAGACAACATCTTTAGATTCGTTCAGGCGGGTTCAGAGGTTTCCACACTCTTAGGAAGACTCCCTTCCGCTGTAGGATACCAACCCACGCTCAACACGGACGTAGGAGAAGTTCAGGAGAGGATCACCTCCACCAAGAAGGGATCTCTTACCTCCATACAGGCGGTCTATGTGCCTGCTGACGACATCACGGACCCAGCTCCTTACTCCGTTTTTGCTCACCTTGATGCTACAACAGTCCTTGCCAGAAGACTTGCAGAGCTTGGCATATATCCTGCAGTTGATCCCCTTGAATCCACATCCAAGTACTTAGCTCCTGAGTTTGTAGGTGAAGAACACTATACGGTAGCTATGGAAGTAAAGAGGATACTGCAAAGATACAAGGAGCTTCAGGAGATCATTGCCATACTGGGTATGGAAGAACTCTCCGAAGAAGACAAAGCCATAGTAGGTAGGGCAAGAAGAATTCAGAGATTTTTGGCTCAACCTTTCCATGTAGCGGAGCAGTTTACCGGCATGCCAGGAAAGTATGTAAGGTTAGAGGACAACATTAGGAGTTTTAAAGAGATTCTCACTGGTAAGTATGACCATCTTCCCGAGATGGCTTTCTATATGGTAGGAACCATAGAGGAAGTAGTTGAGAAAGCCAAAGCTCTTGGAGCAAAGGTTTGAGGAAAGACGGAAGAAAACCTAACGAACTCAGACCCATAAGGATCGTCAGGGACTACCTACAGCATCCCGAAGGGTCGTGTCTTGTTGAGTTTGGAAATACAAAGGTTATATGCACTGTATCCGTGCAAGATGGAGTACCACCTTTCCTAAAAGGAAAAGGGCAGGGGTGGATTACCGCAGAGTACGCCATGCTACCCAGAGCAACTGCCACCAGAAACATAAGGGAGTCCGTTCAAGGAAGGATAAGCGGTAGAACTCACGAGATACAGCGTATGATAGGAAGAGCTATGAGAACAGCTCTTGACCTTACAAAGGTTGGTGAGAGAACCTTTTGGATAGATTGTGATGTGATACAGGCAGACGGTGGCACAAGAACCGCTTCCATAACTGGTGCCTTTGTAGCTCTTGCAGATGCAGTTATAAAGCTCTATAACGAAGGTATTCTAATCTCTACACCCATAAAGGACTTTGTAGCGTCAGTAAGTGTAGGTATAGTGGAAGGGCAGATCCTTTTGGACCTTAACTATGAGGAAGATTCAAGTGCAAAGGTAGATATGAATGTTGTAGCCACAGGCACTGGCAGTATATCGGAGATACAGGCTTTAGGTGAGGAGAACACTTTCACAAGAGATGAGTTTGATAAAATGCTATCTTTAGCTCTTGATGGCATATCTCAACTTGTAGAGCTTCAGAAAGCCTTTTACGAAATAAACGCAGGTATATGGCGTAAGAAGAACATAAAGGAAGCAAGGCTATAATTTTTTTAGTATAATTTTTTAATAATGAAAGAAAGAAGGAGTTGAAAGATGAAGACCTATAGAGTTAGACCTCAAGATGTGGAAAGAACATGGTGGGTTGTAGATGCAGAAAGTAAAACCTTGGGAAGGCTTGCATCTGAGTTGGCAAAGATCTTGAGAGGGAAACACAAGCCTTACTACCAGCCTGATGTGGATTGTGGAGACTTTGTAATAGTGTTAAATGCAGAAAAGATAAAAGTGACAGGAAAAAAGTTAGAGCAAAAAACTTACAGCTTTCACACCAACTATCCTGGGGGTTTAAAAGTGCGTTCCCTCAGGTGGATGCTTGAAAACAAACCAGAAGAAGTTATTAGGCTTGCGGTTAAAAGGATGCTTCCCAAAAACAGGTTAGGACACAGGATGCTAAAAAGACTAAAAGTGTATCGTGGTACTGATCATCCACATCAAGCGCAAAAACCACAACCTTTGGAGGTTAAAGGATGATCACAAAGTTAAAAGATTTTCGTATAGGCTTTGACAATGCGTACTACGGCACAGGCAGAAGAAAAGAGAGCATAGCAAGGGTTTGGCTTCTTAAAGACACTGATAAGATGATAGTCAAGGCAAAAGACAGTGGAAAAGAGTTCCTTATGAAGGATTATTTGCAAAGAGAAAGTTTATTTAGCAAAGTACTTTATCCCCTCAAGCTCACAAACCTTAATGGTAAATTCGGTATATACGCAACGGTGGAAGGTGGAGGCATTTCTGGACAAGCAGAAGCCATAATGTATGGTATAGCAAAAGCCCTACTTAAATACAATCCAGACCTCAGGCAAACCCTCAAAAAGGCTGGACTCCTTAGAAGGGACGCAAGAGAGAAAGAAAGAAAGAAGTATGGACTTATGAAAGCCAGAAAAGGCTACAGATGGAGCAAGCGTTAAGAGTATGTGTTTATGGTGCTACAGGATACACAGGTATAGAACTCCTCAGATACCTGTCCCAACACCCTTATGTAAAGGTGGTTTCTGTTCTCTCAAGGACTTATGCAGGAAGATACCTTTCTGATGTACTGCCCTCTTTTTTTAATACTTACCTTTCAAAAATTCCCCTCACCGAAGAACCTCAAGAGGACTTTGATTTAGCTTTTCTGTGTCTTCCTCACGAAATATCCCTCAACCTGGTGCCTGAGCTAATAAAAAAGGGTAAAAAAGTTATAGATCTTTCTGGAGCTTATAGGATCAGTAAGAAAGAGCTTTATCCAGAGTTCTACGGATTTGAACATGTACACGAAGAGACTCTAAAGCTTGCGGTTTATGGCCTTCCAGAAGTTTTCAGAGACAGTATAAAAAATGCAACGCTTGTAGCTAATCCTGGATGCTATCCTACCGCTACACTTTTGGGACTTTACCCATTTCTTAAAGAAGGGATAAACTTGGACAGAGTTATAGTGGACGCCATCTCTGGTGTGTCCGGAGCAGGAAGAAAGACTGCACAACACTTTCACTATCCTGAGATGGAGCAAAACATCATGGCATACTCTGTAGAGAAACACAGACATGTACCTGAAATGGAAGATGTTATAACAAAAATATCAGGAAAAAGTGTGAAGATAAGGTTTACTCCCAAAGTAATACCTGCATCAAGAGGCATGTTATGTAGCCTTTATGTACAGACTTCAGAGAAACGCCTGAAGGATTTATTTGAGGAAACTTATCTTTGTGAGAAGTTTGTAAAAATTATTCACGAACCTCCAGCAACCAAACATGTAATAGGGACAAACCTATGCCTTATTTATCCCTACTACGAAGAAAGGACTCAAACCGCTGTTATCATAACTGTTATTGACAACCTTGGTAAGGGTGCATCATCACAGGCTATCCAAAACATGAACATTATGCTTGGAATGGATGAAGCTACAAGCATAGAAAAGCCAGCGCTCTTTCCTTAATGGAGGAGTTCTTCCTTTATTATGTTCAAAAGGGTGAGTAGAGTGTTTTTAACGCTTTCCTTATCAATTGCAGAAACTGCAAGCACAGGAATACCCTCCTCTTCATCTATGTCAAGGGCAGTCCTTACATCCTCTGGAGACCACGCATTAGGGAGGTCTTGTTTGTTCGCACCTACCACTATAGGTACTGGAAATCTTGATTGGAAGAAGTTTATGATTCTTCTAGCTTCGTGGAAGGTAGAAGGGTCTGTGCTATCTACAAGAATGATAATTCCAAGAGCACCTTCACCCAGTATCTCCCACATAAAGTCAAACCTTGACTGTCCAGGTGTGCCAAAAAGGTAAAGCTCATGCTCGTCATCTATCCTAATCTTCCCAAAGTCCATAGCTACCGTGGTGTAGTCTTTCACATTTCTCTCTCCTACCGCTTGCGTCCTTCTTTCTGTCTTCACAGTCTTTATCTCGCTGACAGTGTTTATGAACTGTGTTTTCCCTGCTGCAAAAGGTCCAGCAACAACTATCTTTATCTTCTTTATGGGCTTCATCACAGCTCCTTTATCCTCTCTATGATCTTTGCAAGCAGTTCAAGGGTGATAGAAGGTTTTTGCTTTTTCTCTCTCCTCTTTCTCTTTATAGCGCTTAGTGCCAAAAGTCCGTAAAGGGTTCTGTCCACGGTTAAGTTGTCCAGTCCAGATTCGCGTCTTATGTCCATAACGCTCCTCTCTCCGTCAACGAGCATAAGCACCTTTTCCTCTTCCCTCGTTAGCTCAGCTTTGCGTATTTTTTCCATGTAGTCCTGAGACCTCTCAAAGGTCAAGAGCTCGTCTGATATTTTTCTCTCTACCTCCTCAGGTGTAAGTGTTCTTGATGCTATCATTATGAGTTTTTCTATGGGGTAATTAACGGGGATGTCCGAATTGTATCTTATAAATCCCGGTGTGAAGGAAAAAACGCCTTCTTTGCTACCGAGTTTGGTAATCAAAAAACGCTCTATGGTTTTTGGTAGGTTTTCCTTAGAGATTCTGAGCTTATCTATGAGGTTATCAAAATCTCTTTCCGCATAAACTCTGAAGACCCTGTCAACAGGCCTTGCAAAAACTATTTCCCCTTCTTTAACATAGTAAGCTACAGTCATATCTGTCCATTCTACAAGCAGGATACCGCTTCTTTTGTCTCTTGCAAGTATCTGGAAGATGTCCACAAAACTAAAAGTGCTTAAATCCCCTGTAAGTGCCATAATTCCCCTTTTATATGAGTGCCTTCAGTCTCTCTTGTGCCTTTTTTATCTCCATTAGCAAAAGTCCAAGTTTAGCATTGTTATCTGCAAGAACTACCATAACCGCATCATGACCTACACCCGTAAGTATAACATATCCATTTTCCCCCTTTATGGTTATCTGCTCAAGCCCCCCCTTTGCAAGCTCTTCCGATACTCTCTCGCCAAGAGACAGAATAGCCGCGCTCATAGCTGCTATCCTGTCTTCTTCGAGTCCAGGCTTTAACACAGAAGATATGGGAAGACCGTCTGCGGACACAAGCGAAGCACCTTCCAAACCAGTGTTTTTTATAAGTTCCTGAAGTACCTGCATGTACTTGTCCATATTTCCCTCCTATTTTTATAGTATATCAAAATAATAAATCAAATATAAAACCAAGTAAACTGGAAAAGATGAACCACGACAGAACATAAATAAAAATGATTCTTATCGGTAAGAAACTTTTAACTGCAAAGATGGTAGGCAAACATGTTCCACTGGACGCAAGCATGAAGGTTAAAGCATTACCATGAGTAAAACCTATATGTGTGAGAGCTTTTGCTATAGGAACATCTTCACCGGAGCAGACATATATAGGTGTGGATACAAGAGAGATGAGAGGATAAGAAAGAGGACTACCTGCTACATAACTTGCTACATGAGTTGGGACCAAGGCTTTTATCATAGAAGCAATAGCTATACCTGTCAGTATATATCTTCCAGTAAAAAGTAGGTTGTACCTAAGGGATTTTAAGAAGACTGTAAACCTTTTTTGGGAAACATCTTGGTTAGAAGCCCATCTCAGATGTATGTTTTTTTCTTTTTTGAAAAAAATACCTACAGTGTAGGCAACCACAAGCGCAAAAATAATAGTGCCGAAAACTCTAATTACAGTAAGCTCAAGTCCAAAAAAGCCATAAGTTAGCAGGACAGTAATGGGTGATAAAATAGGCGCTACCATAAGATAGGCTATTACTGGGGAGTAAGATTTAGACAGGTTGTTTATTAGGTGTGCCACAGGTATCATGGAACACGAACACTCGGGCAATAAAGCGCCAAAAGAAGCGGTAAAAAGAGGTGCAAGCTTGCTATTGCCCAAAATACTTCTGAGTATATTGAGGTTTAGATAAGCTTGAATAAGAGAAGTTAAGAACGATGCTAAGATGAAGTAAGGGAAGATGTCAAGAGTATACCGATAGAAGGTATTTAGCAAAAGGTCGATGCTTACCATAGGATTATATAATAAGTTCTGTTTTTCCAAAAGTATTATACTATATGCTAAGATGTCGGGTGGAAAGTACATAATAGCGGTAAATAAGGAAGCAAAGGCAAACTACGATATAATAGAAACTTACGAAGCAGGTATAGTGCTTGAAGGTTCAGAGGTGAAAGCTTTAAGAAACAAACAAACTGTTTCCTTTAAAGACAGTTTCGTCAGGATAGAAAAAGGAGAAGCTTGGCTTTACAATTTGTACATAGCACCATACAAACATGCCACCATAAAACCTCCAGACCCTTCTAGGAAGAGGAAACTTTTACTTCACAAGCGGGAGATACTCAGGCTTATGGGAAAAGTTCAGGAGAAAGGATACACACTCATACCCTTATCCATCTACTTTAAAAACAACAAAGTCAAAGTGGAAATAGCCCTCGCCAAAGGTAAAAAGGCTTATGACAGAAGACAAGAACTAAGGGAGAAAGACCTAAGAAGACAGTTGGAAAGAGAGCTAAAAAGTGGAAAGCTCAAACTCTGACTTTTACAATATAACTCTATGCACGAAAGAGTAAGCACTTTTCTTGAACGCATGTACAGGCTCAAAAGGGTCCCGCAAGCTCTTTTGTTTTATGGCAAGGAAGGTATAGGGAAAAAAACGATGGCTTTTGATTTTTCTAAAGCCCTGCTGTGTATAAAAGGCACTTTCCCTGCGTGTAATACATGTCCATCCTGCCACTATATGAACCAGTTTAACCAAATGCCCGTTGAACAGTTGCGAGTGTATTCAGACAAGGAGACTGGTAAAAAAGTTTTTCTTTATCTTCAGGGAGAGCATCCAGACTTTATATACCTTCAGCCAGAAAAGGACGAGATAAAGATAGATCAGGTGAGAGGAGTTAGGGACTTTTTGAACCTAAAACCTGCTTTATCACAAAAAAAGGTTGTCTTGATTGCACCCGCAGAAAGCATGAACCCTTACTCTCAGAATGCCTTGCTCAAAACCTTAGAAGAGCCGCCCCAAGACACACACTTTATTTTAGTTGCTAACAATCTTAATAATTTACTGTCCACAGTAAGGTCGCGTTGTTATCTGATAGAGTTTAAGGAACTCTCAAAGGAAGATATAAAAAAAATAACTGGCATAAAGGATGAAGAGATCCTTGAGCTTTGTGAGGGTAGTATCACAAAGGCTAATCAGCTCTTGCAGAAAACACACATTATAAAATTGGCGAGGGTGGCGCTTTTTGGCTCACCTCTTGAACTTTACAACGTATCCACTCAGGTGGAGAAGATGGAGTATGAAGATCAAAAGCTATTTCTTCAACTGCTTGAGATCATGCTACACAAAAAGCTGTTGCAAGACAAGGAAAAGTGGGAATTCTACGAGCCTATCATTGACAGGATCGCTTTTGTATTGGATAATTTAAAGAGGGGTATAAGGCTGAGCTTATTCCTCTTTTACCTAAATACATCTTTAACGGAGGTTAAAAAATGAAGATACAGACGGTTTTACATAAGCCAGAAGAGCATGCTCAAAAGCTGGAGTTCTTCAAAAATTGGGAGGAACTCACATATACCACCAAGATGATTCCCTACGAAAACTGCTACATAGCGGTTTTAGAAATTCCAGACGAAGACTTTGAAAAACTTGTGGGCATATTTCAGAGCAAGGAAGAAGCCATGGGAGCTTTTTTGAGCAACGCTATGGAGTATGGATGGGAAATTGTTCCAGAAAGCTATGTTATCTATCATGCACATTTTGAGGATAATAAGCTTTTTGCGGGACTTTTGCCAAAAGACTCCAACCCAGCCATCTTTGACCATCTACATCTTGAAAACATGGTAAAGGAGATGGCAAAGTATCCAAGGGTGGTGGTTTATTCTTACGATGTGGTCACATACATAAAGGACGTGTATCCTGAGGTGGACAGCAAGCTTTATGTGATAACAAGAGAGATATCTAAAGTAAAGGGCTATGCGCCAGATTTGGAACAGTTAGCACAAATCTACGGTGTTAATCTGCAAAGTCTTGAGGACAAGTTGAGGTTTATACAGGAGCTCATTACTAAACCCATCAAACTAAAGGACGGTGAATTGCAATTGCCTCCTGTAGATAAGCCTACTATAACTTGTTGAACACTTCACTACCTTACCCTCTTAAAAACGTTATAAGTTTCATCGCTGTAGACCAGTATGTATCCCTTTAGAAAGCCCATCTTGGAGGTGGGAAAGCGATCTGAGATGATGTTTTGTGAGACTTTATTTACCAAGATACAGTCCGCAAAGGCAATAGGTGTGGAGATCACAGAGTAGTACTCATACATATAAGGAAGATAAAACTTCTTGGGGTTTTGGGAAAAGACTACTACAGGAAAGTCTGTTTTATCATCCAAGAGTGTCTTTTCACATCCTTGGTCTTTTAACACTTTTGCGACATTTATATATTCTTTAATATTTTCCTTTACTCTTCCGGTGAGCAGAAATTTCACAAAGTTCTTTTCGTTCTCTTCCCTTGAATACAAAGGCAGTACCCAGCTTGCAAGAAAGGACACTATAAAGGCAACAGCCAGTGCCTTAGACCCTCTTATATTGAGACTTACCGCAAAGGTTATCGCAAAGGCTAAGAAAAGAACAGAGTAGTAATAAGAAGGGAAAAAGTAAGATAAGTAAATGGAAAAGAGCATAAGAACTATGGGAGACAGGTAAAGAAGGTACACTGGGAAAAGATACAACATCCTGTACTTTCTTAGTTTAAAAAGAACTACTACATACGGCAGTATTAGGGGTAGCAAATAAAAAAGCTGTAAAGCACTATACTTTAGGCTTTCAAAGATGCTACTTTTTGCAAGAAGGACATCAGTGTCAAGTGCCCTTCCCTTAAAGAAGGAGTATGGACTCTTTATAAAGGTTAGGGGGTCTCCTGTGAAGACCCAGTTTAGGTAGAGCCATATGAAAACGAAGAATACAATGGGTGTTAGCTTGACCATGGTTAGAGCAAGGGTGTAGTCCTTTCCTGCCCGTTTTGTGGTTAAAAATATAAAAAGCACAAACAAGGGTATTAGGAACACGCTCCTAAAGTCAAGGAAGAAGCAAAGACCCAGCAGAAAACCACCTACAAAAAGATAGATGGAGTAGCCCATTTCCATGTGGAGTATAAGAAACATTACAGACAGGGTAAGTAGTATGTAAAAGGAAAGCACTTCAAACCTGTATACCGCCAAAAAAATAACCAGTGGATTGAGCAGTAAAGACCCAACTATAAAGTAAACGGGACTGAGACACCTTTTTAACAGGAATGAAAAAAACAGCGTGAGTATAAGAGCGGACGCAAAGGGGGATGCCATAAGATAGTCGCTTACAAACCAAAAGGGCAGAAAGGCAAGAGGTGGGTACACAAGACCTATGTTTTCAAGGCGTGGTGGTTCTCCTTCCTTTGCAAGTAGCACCTTCTCTGCATAAAAGAGCACATTAAGATGCACATAGCCAGCTTGGTAAAGGGTATGGGAAGCTGTATAGAACAAAAAGATCAGGCATAGAAACAGAAGGTAGAGCACCAAAAGGGGACGCATCAGACCGCTCCAGCAATAGGTGGTTTGTACTTGGTAATGCCGTGCTGTGTTTTCTGCCAGTAGAAGGGTTTAGTGAATAGCTCATATAGAGCCTTGTAAGAGGCTATTGAGTGGAGCATCCAATAGATGGGGTTTAGGAAGGCATAAGGAAGTAGGTTGTAGTAGCGTCTTTTGAACACCGCTATCATGTTTAGGTATATGCCCATAAAGTTCCCAAAGAGAAGGTTAAAGAGGGAAAGATAGAGTAGCCAGGGTGGAAAGAAAATGTCCAGCGCTTTGGTCTGGGTTATTAACCAGAAAATAAAGATGATCCACATAATTGGGTTTATTAGAAAAGTAAAGGGAGTTCCACCTATGAGAAGATGAAAAGCTAAAAAGCCCCTTAGCCCTACATTTTTGTAGAGTTTTTTGGAGTTTCTGGCATGCACCAGCCAGGTCTGCATGTAGCCCTTTATCCATCTTGACCTCTGCCTTATCCAGTTTCTAACCTTTGCGTTTGCCTCTTCGTAGGTAGTGGAGTTTATAACACCCACCTTGTAGCCCTTTCCAAATGCCCTTACACCAAGGTCTGCGTCCTCTGTAGTGTTGAAAGGATCCCAAGCACCTATTTCTCTGAGCTTTTCCACATCAAAGTGGTTGCTTGTACCACCAAGAGGTATGGGAAGCTTAAGGTTGTATAACCCTGGCAGTAGGTAATCAAACCAATAGGAGTACTCAAGGGTAAACATCTTGGTCAGGAAGTTCTCATCTTTATTGAAGTAGTTGAGTGCTGCCTGAAAGCATATGTACTGCCCACCACCCTTCTCAAAGGCTATTACCGCCTTTTTAAGTTGGTCTGGTTCTGGTATATCTTCCGCATCGTATATGGTCAAGTACTTTCCACGTGCAAAGAAAAGCCCATAATTACAAGCTTTTGGTTTTGTTTTTGGAAGGCTTGGAGGGACTATGATAAATCTCCAGTTTGCCGGAGGTTTTTGAGCCTTTGCAGCCTCAAGGGTCTCCTTGTCATCTTCCTCTAAGAGGAGTATCACGTCAAGCTTGTTTTGGGGATAATCCATCTTCTTTAGGCTATTTATGAGTATGCCTATCACTTCAGGCTCTTTATAAACGGGCACAAGCACCGTATAAACGGGCAGGTCTTTCTCATCAAGGTTCTTGACCTCGTCCTCTGTTATAAACTGTTGCATTTCCGATTTTGCACCTGCCAAGCTCGCCAAAAGTTTAAAGAGTATGGAGATCACATAAAAGACCTGAATTAACGCTATAAGAGTTATCACATAAGAAACAGCATCGTAGTATATCCACAACAGAGAACCGTAAAGAAAAAGACCCATAAAGAAAACCTGTCCCTTAGAAAACACCTGAGATGCGGAGTACTCGGGACTTAGGTAAAAAAGTCCATGCACTGCGCGATCCACAAAGTGGTCTTTAAAATAGGTCTCAAGGGTTTTTATCAAGTCAAGGTCTGTTATGATTATCTCCTTGATGGGCTCATCTCCAAAGTGCTTGCGCACAAACTCATGGAACTTCTCGCTGTTTGGGTAAGAGGTAAGAAGTAGCACACCCTCTTGGGTCTGCCTTGCAGGGATAACCTCACAGCGAGCAAGCTCCTCTGGATCAAATCTCATCAAAAAGTTCTTATCCACCAGGCTTTTTATCTTCTCAAGGTCATCTATAAACTCAAGACCTAAGTGTTCTGCGAGTGTTCTAAAGAAGTCTATGCGCCTTATGTATCCCAAAGAAGCTAGTATCCAGCCAAGCCTACCGTCGTACTTCTTCTGATAATCAAGGGCTTCTTCTAACTGTTGCTGGGTTATTAGACCTTTTTTGAGGAGCACCTCACCTATGCGCTCCTTAGAAGTTCCACCAGACGCCCACATTAAAGCCCCTACCCGCTCCTGTGTTCCTACCATAAAAAACGTGCTGATAGGTAGCTACCAAAGATATGTTTCCCAAAATTAGCCTTGGACCTATATAAACCTGAGCCAGCTTGTAGTCAGGCTCCAAAAGTACATTCCTGCCTACTTGTTTTCTTTTGCCGTTTCCAAGGCCTATCTGTAGGTCTAAGGTGGTTATCAGCTGTAAGTTTTTGTAAAGATTTAGTCCGCCAGTCGCATAATACCTCACCTGAGAAGAAGGATAGCCAAAGTAGTATCGGTAGCCCAAACCCGTATCCAAAAAGCCCAAGTTTCCAGAAATGCCATAAAGAATCCCACCCTCCAAACCCAACCTTCCATAACCCAACCGAGGGTCTTTGTGTATGGAGTATCCAGTGGGTACTATGGCACTGCCATATGCAGAAAAAGAGCTATTTGGGAAGGCTCTTATCTGTCTTATAAAGCCTACTTCCAAGTCGGAAAAGCCAGAGGTCTCTTTTGCGCACTTTAGCCTGTCGTAGGGTAGCTTAAAGGTAAGGGTTGTCTTGTTGGTAAGACCATACTCTCCGTAGAGTTGTATCTCCTGCTTTTCAAAGGTGCAACCAATAGGCTTTTTGTTGCCATTCCTGTCATAGTAATCCTTTGCACTATAGTAGTAGAAGAAGGGAGCAATAAAAACCTCTCCTTCCTTTCTTACCCAAGCGGAAGAAAAGCCAACAACTGGTATGAGCACTAAGTAAAAAAGGTATCTCATGTGATCTGTCTCCTTGTGAGCTTTCTATAAGTATAACTAAGAAATAGAGCTATGGGTACTGCAAGAAGTAGCATTATCCAAATCTTATACTTATTCCAATAGTAGCTAATGTCCTTCTCCTGAGGATAGCGCACTCTCATTTTTTCCCCAACTTGGTAGGAGCCTAAAAAGGTTTCAGTAGCAACCGCTACATTACCAGCCAGTCCAAGCATGTCTGTGTAGGAGTAGTTTAATACATTTTCTATCCCTTCTGGACTCAGAAAGTAAGAGAATACCAAAGCTGGTCTTTTATCCACACTGCTCAACATAAGCACTCCAAAGCTCTCAGTGGGCATGCTTGCAAATAGCACCTTATTTGTGAGAGGGTTAATAATCTGAAACTCACCCTTGCTTAGGTCTATGGGCATACCCTTAGTGTCTTGGGGCTTTTTGAAAAGTATCAAAAAGTCGTACATAGAGAGGTCTTTTGGGTTTATGTCCAAAACTTTTATGTTCTTGTTATATGTGGCTAAGTCCGTTATCAGCTTAGTGGCTACTCTATAAAAGGCTGGATCTTCAACCACCAGTGCTACATAACCGCTCAGCGCATTGAAAAACTCAGAGATGCTTTTTGGGTCTTTTTCCAGACTGTTCCAGTATAGATAGGAAGTATCAAAGACAGTCAGGACAGTATGGGTTATAGCACCAAAGCAGTTATCAGAAGATGTAAAATTAACCAAGTTTATGCTTATATAATTCATGCCATAATGAAGCTGGTCTGTGGGAATCTCTATATTAAAGCTGTGCCTACCACCATCTTCAAGCTTATAAACATTTAGCACAAAACCATTAACATAAACCCTTAGCTCCATCTTATCTTTTTGGTGGGGTGGAGAGTTTGCTATGTCCAATTTTAAATACAACCTATCTGGTATGCCACCTATGCGAGAAAGGTCCAGCGGTATAGTGTAGCTAATATTGCCAGAACCCTCCACAGTGGCAGTCCTTATGCCCAGCTCACGCAGAGAGATCTCGTTTCTCTGTATCTTTGCTTCCCTATCTACACCAGTTAAAGCCTGATCCCGAGAAAACAGTAAAGGGTAAAAAATATCTTCCTCAAAAACCAAGTAGGTTTCCTTAGGGACATAAAGTCCATCTGGCTTTAGACTTATCTTTTCATCAGTAGAAAGCTTTATTAGTTTGCAATCACTGGGAGTTTGACCAGCTGTGTATTTAACATTACAGGGTATAGGGTTTTGCTTGCACATCTGGTATATAAAGGGCAAAAGGTAGTGTGAGTCTATGCAGTAGTTATTGTCATAGTCCCTGAGAAACTCTCTTATATTCCTGTAGTTTTGGTAATAAAAGGATACGTAGCTGTCCTTGCGCACCACCATGTATATCCTGTCAGAAAAAACATCTTCGCATATGTTGTTAGAAATGCGCAAATTTCCAATGATGCTTATCTTCACAAAGTCCCTGTTTTTGTTTCTGCGCACTGGGATCACCACATCCGCAGGAACAGACATCAAACTATAACTTACATAAGGCACATCATCTACAAGTATCATCACACTACTATCTTTCCTGAGATATTCTGGTAGAGAGAGTCTAAGATGCACCCGTCCTTCTATAAGTTGAGGAAGTGTGGGTATGTAAAAGTCATACTTGGGATTTACTCCCTTTATCACAAGGTCCTCTGAGAGCAAGTTCATCTGTTCAAAAGTAAAGACTGACATTCTCTCCTTAGAGAAGGCAAGGCTAAGAAATAGAAGGACCAATAGCCAAGTTCTTAGCATGATGTAGATTATATTAAATTTACTTTAATTTGTTGAAAAACTCCAGAACTTGCTTGTGTTTGTTTCTGTAGCTGGCTTTGTTGCACACAAGCCTTGCGGTAGATTGAGCCACCTCTTCTATAATCACCAAGTTATTCTCTTTGAGGGTTCTACCCGTTTGAACAATATCAAGAATGTAGTCTGCAAGTCCTATAGTAGGGGCGAGTTCTACGGACCCACTGAGGTACAAAATCTTACTCTTTATACCCATTTTAGAAAAAAAACTCTGGGCAATTCTGGGATACTTGGTAGCAACTTTTATGTAGGTTTCTTTGAAATACCTTTCCTTACTTTCTTCTCTGCCAGCCACAACTATTCTACAAAAGCCTATACCCAGATCAAGAAGAGTGTAAAGATTGGGCTCTCTCTCTAGAAGCACATCGTAGCCTGCTATACCAAGGTCTGCCACACCGTTTTCCACATAAACGGGCACATCCGCAGGCTTTACCAAAAGAAATTTAAAAGGATGGCACTCTATGAGAAGCTTTCTCCCCTCTTTAATGGGTTTTGAGATGATTCCCCTTTTTAGTAAGAGTTCCACGCTTTCCTCAAAAAGTCTACCTTTTGGAAGAGCTATAGTAAGACTCAAGCTGGGACCTCTCTGTATCTTACCCTTTTTAACACTACATACACGGAGTTAAGTATTATGAGAGATACAAGCAGTATGTACAAGCTTGCAAGACCTGCGTTCAGATAATCACCCCATATTACCCTTTGGGCTATCTCAACCGAAGGTATGGAAGGGGGAAGAGTGCCTTGTTTTAACTTTTCTGAAAGCCACTGTGCGTGTGCTAAAAAACCTATGTCTTTATCCGGATGGAACACCTTTTGCAAACCGGCAGTTATAGTGTTTATGGACACAACAAGAGCAGGAAGACCTGTAACCCACATGTACTTTGCCTTTCCTGAATTCACAAGGTAAACGGTAGCTACCGTGAGCGCCAATGTGGCAAGTAGCTGGTTAGCTATCCCAAAAAGGGGCCAAAGGGTTTTTATTCCTCCGTATGGGTCTATAACGCCTGCATACAGGAAGTATCCCCAACTTGCCACTGTTATTAAGCTTGTGAGTAAGTTAACTTTCAGGTCTCCGTAATTCTTAAAGTAGGATGAGAAAGTCCCAAGAAGATCCTGAAGTATGTACCTTCCTACCCTTGTTCCTGCATCTATTGTAGTAAGGATAAACACCGCTTCAAAGAGTATGGCAAAGTGATACCAAAAGGCCAAAAGGGCATTTCCTGTAATTTTGGCAAAGATAAGAGCCATACCGATAGCAAAGGCAGGTGCGCCACCTGTTCTTGAGAGTATGGTCTTCTCTTCTACCATGCGTGCCAAGCTTTCAAGCTCCTGAGGCGTTATGTAAAAGCCCCATGAGGATATCTTCTGAGCTGCGGAAAAGACTGTCTTTCCTATTTCGCTGGCTGGACTATTTATAGCAAAGTATATACCCGGCTCCATAGAAACCGCAGCTATCATAGCCATAATGGCAACCAAAGACTCACCAATCATACCGCCATATCCTACTAACCTAACGTGGCTCTCCTTGTCTATGAGCTTGGGAGATGTGCCTGAGGATATAAGGGAGTGAAACCCAGACACCGCACCGCACGCTATGGTTATGAAGAGAAAGGGAAAGAGATCCCCTTTAAGCACAGGTCCTGAGCCTGTGAGGGCAAACTGTGTGATTGCTGGCATCTTTATCTCAGGGTTCACTATAAGAACACCCAACGCTATAAACAGCACAGTGCCAAGTTTTAAAAAGGTACTCAGGTAATCTCTTGGTGCAAGGAGAAACCATACGGGAAGAACTGACGCAAAAAATCCGTAAATCATGAGAGCTACTGCAAGCTGAGGTTCAGAAAAGGTAAAAAGCTTAGCGATAGATGGGTTTAGGGCGATGAGCCTTCCCACATAAAGGGAAAGTAAAAGAGCTATCACACCAAATGCAGAAGCTTGCAGTACCGCGCCGGGCTTTATGTGCCACATGTAAACACCCATAAGCATGGCTATAGGTATGGTCATAAGGACGGAAAAAGCTCCCCATGGGCTTTGGGCAAGAGCCTTTACCACAACAAGAGCCAAAACTGCAAGTAGTATGGTAAGGATAGTGTATATGACTATGAGAGAAACTATGCCACCTATACTGCCAAGCTCTTCTTTTACAATATTACCCAGACTTCTACCACCTTTGCGCATGGAGATTATGAGTATCACCATATCCTGAACGCACCCTGCAAGCACCGCACCTATAAGAATCCACAGAGTTCCCGGTAGGTATCCCATTTGGGCAGCAAGCACTGGTCCCACCAAAGGTCCAGCACCTGATATGGATGCAAAGTGATGTCCAAAAAGCACCCACTTGTTAGTAGGTACATAGTCCAGTTTGTTATAGTATCTGTGAGCAGGAGTTATGTTTTGGTCGTTTATCTCAAAAACTTTATAGGCTATGAAATAGCTATAAAACCTGTATCCTATGAAGTATATGCAAAGGGCAGCTATTAGTATCCACAGAGCTCCTATGCGCTCACCCCTGCTCAGGGCTATAACGCCAAAGGCAAAAGCACCTATAAAAGAAACTAAGGCTAAAAGCAGATAATCTTTTAGCTTCATGTTAGGTGTCTCTTCATGAATTCAACGGTTTTGAGCCACACATCTACCGCGTACTCTTCGTTATAGACTTCTGGTCTTGTGTCGTTAAAGAAGGCATGGTCAACACCGCAGTAAATAAGAAATTGAGCTTTAACATTGTGTTTATTGCACTCCTCTATGGCATTTAACACATCGCTCAGAGGTACAAAGGCATCTTTACCAGCATGCACTGCAAGGACTGGTGCTTTAATTTTGGAAAAATCTATGGGAACTATGGAATAAAGTCCGTAGTAGGGAGCAAGGGCATGAAAGTCTTCTGGAAACTGTGCTCCAAAGTACCAAGTGCAAGTCCCACCACAACAAAAACCTGTCATACCTATCCTGTAATCCTGCACTCTTCCCACAAAACCTATGTCATTTTCTTTAAAGTAATCTAAGGAAGCCTTTACCATGGCAGAGGCTTCAGAGAGCCTCTCCTTAAAGAGCTCCTGCATAAGCTTTCCTGCATCTTCTGGATTGTCCGCAGTTTTTCCTCTGTATAAGTCTATACCAAAAGCAAAAAAGCCTTCGTGTGCGTATCTGTCGCACACATCCTTTATGTGAGGTACAAGCCCCCACCACTCGTGTATCACTATAACTAAAGGACCTTTAACAAGCTCTGGTTCCGCAAGATATCCCCTTACCTCAACACCATCCTTAGTAAATTTTAATTCTCTACCCATCTTTCCACCTCCTAAGCATATATTATAATGATGATGCGTAAAGCCATACTTAAGGAGAAAAAAAGGCTTGAGATCATAAGGGTTGCTTGTAAGCTCTTCTCCGAAAAGGGATATTACAACACAACTATACCAGACATCGCACAAGCACTTGGTATGAGCGTGGGGAATCTGTACAATTACTTTGAATCTAAGGAAGAACTGGCTAAGGAGATCATGATTACCGTATCTGGGTGGGTTGCGGAAAGGCTTAAAAAGGTAAACGAGAGGGAAATACCAGTTAAAGAGAAGATTTACGAATTTACAAAGGCTTTCTTTGAAATAGCACTTACTGAGCCTGAGCTGATAAACTACTTTCTAAGAGTTTTTCTGGTAAACAGAGAAGTATTCAAAGAAGGGTGTGAGGGTTTTGCATGTGTAGGCGAAGTAATAACTGAAGTTATGATTCTTCTGTCCGATGGAGTAGAAAAAGGACAGCTTAGAAACCAAAGCTTTTTCCCTGCTTTTACTACCATAATGGGTCCCTTAGGAGGGATGGTATTTCTGCACAATGAGGGACTCCTGGACAAGCCTCTTATGGAGTACTCAGAAGAGGTTGCGGAAAACATATGGAACGCTCTTAAAGCGCCGTTAGATTAAACCTTTTCCAATAGGTTGCCATACTCAAAAGCTTGTAAAGAGTATCTTTGAGCTCCTTTCTATGGACTACCATGTCAATCATACCCTTCTCTAATAGAAATTCCGCTCTTTGAAAGCCCTCAGGAAGCTGTTGTTTTATAGTTTGTTCTATAACCCTTGGACCTGCAAAGCCTATGAGAGACTTAGGCTCCGCTATGATGATATCACCTAAGAAAGCAAAACTCGCAGAAACGCCCCCCATGGTAGGGTCTGTAAGCACCGTTATGTAAGGAACGCCCTTCTCTCTGAGAAAACCTACACCTATAGAGGTCTTAGCCATCTGCATGAGAGATAGGATACCTTCTTGCATTCTTGCACCACCAGAAGTGATCACGGATATGAGGGGTAATTCTTCGTTGGAACACAGTTTGCAAGCTCTGTAAAAGCGCTCTCCTACCACAGAACCCATGCTTCCTCCTATGAAGTTAAAGTCCATAACCGCAAGGACCACATTTATGTCCTTTAAATTTCCGCGCACCACCACTATAGCTTCGCTAAGACCTGTATCTTCCTGCGCCTGCTTTAGTCTGTCTTTATAAGGTTTCGTGTCTTTGAAGCGCAGTGGGTCCTTAGGAAGTATGTTCTCAAAGAGCAGTTGCGCATTTTCATCTAAGAGGGATTCTATGCGCTCTTTTGCGCTCATAGGAAAGTGGTAGTTGCATTTGGGACACACCTTTAGGTTTGCAGATAGCTCTGGCATGTAAAGTATGGTCTTGCACTCAGGGCATTTGGTCCACAGGCTTTCCTTTTCTTCCCTTTTTTTCTTGAAAAACCTATCAAGTATTCCCATACAGAACTTAATTTTACCACTTAGCTATGCTATAATGGATAACATGATAGACATAGCTTACGCACAGCAGTCAGCACAAGGAGGACCAGCTGGAGCCTTTTTTGTTCAGCTCATTTTTCTCATAGGTATCTTTGCTATTTTTTACTTTCTTATAATAAGACCACAGCAGAAAGCAAGAAAAAAGCATCAAGAGTTCCTTGCACAGCTAAAGAGAGGTGATAAGGTGATAACAAGTGGAGGCATATGGGGTACTGTAGTAGATATAGGGGAAGATACCATCACCTTAAAAGTGGATGCAAATACCAAAATCACCTTCACCAAGGATGCTATAATCAGCTATCAACCCAAAGCCAAGGAGGAAAAGACAGAAAAAGAGTGATATGAGAGCTCTGATCTCCGTTTACAACAAAGAAGGTATCCTTGAGTTTGCCAAAGCGCTTGATGACCTTGGCTATGAGATCGTATCAACGGGTGGTACCGCCGAACTTCTTTCCCAACATGGACTTAAAGTTATAAAGGTAGAAGAACTCACAGGTTTTCCAGAAATATTGGGTGGAAGGGTAAAAACTCTACATCCAACAATACACGCGGGCATACTTTACAGGGATTGGGTAGAAGGAGATACACTTCAGATTCAGGAGCTTAACATAAAGCCTATAGATGTAGTAGTTGTAAATCTTTACCCCTTTGAAAATAAGCTAAACCAGGACCTGACAGAACAGGAACTCGTGGAGTTTATAGATATAGGTGGACCAACACTTCTTAGAGCCTCCGCTAAAAATTTCTACAGAGTTTTGGTAGTCTGTGATCCTAAGGACTACTCATGGGTAGCGCAGAAACTAAAAAGTGGAAACTTAAGCTTTCAAGACAGAAAGTATTTAGCTTATAAGGCTTTTTCTCTTACCGCTTATTATGATGCATTAATATCAAGAGCCCTTTCATCTTTATTTGAGATAGACCAACTTTCAGAACATTTTGCCCTACCTTTGAGGTTGGCAAATGCCTTAAGGTACGGAGAGAATCCTCATCAAAAGGGATGGCTCTTACTAAATCCCTTAGAAAACCTAGGTATTACTAGATCAAAAGTGCTTCAAGGAAAAGAAATGTCTTTCAATAACTACCTTGATGCAGATACATGTGCCAAACTGGTAAGCGAGTTTCAAAAACCAGCCTGTGTTATAGTCAAGCATGGCAATCCGTGTGGTGTAGCTTTAGGAGAAGACCTCCTTTCTGCTTTTGAAAAAGCCATCAGTACAGACCCAGAGTCTGCTTTTGGGGGAGTAGTAGCCTTTAACGACAGGGTGGATAAAGCTTTGGCAGGTAAGCTTGCAGATATGTTCCTTGAAATAGTGGTAGCTCCAGAATACTCACAGGAAGCTCTTGAGGTGCTCTCAAAAAAGAAAAATCTGAGACTAATACAGTTTATGGGATATTCTTATGCCTTTGATATAAAGAAAGTTAGCGGAGGATATCTTTTTCAAGAAGAGGACACTATAGACTATCAGAAGTTGGAGGTAGTTTCTCAAAGACATCCCACGCACGAAGAGATGGAAGATATGCTCTTTGCTTGGAAGGTTTGCAAATACATTAAATCTAACGCAGTGGTTATAGCAAAGGATGGTAGAACCTTGGGTATAGGCTCAGGTAATGTTTCTCGCGTGGATAGTTTAAGGTGTGCCATATCAAGGGCTGTCCGATACGGCTTTGACCTAAAAGGTAGCGTGTTGGCATCAGAAGCGTTTTTTCCTTTTCGGGACAGCATAGACCTTGCTCACTCTGTGGGTATCAGTGCGGTAATACAACCTGGGGGTTCCATAAGAGACAAAGAAGTCATTCAAGCGGTAAATGAGCACAGTATGTGTATGGTTTTTACACACACAAGACACTTCAGACACTGATATAATAATCTTAAAATGGTGCGAGAGGAAGACATAATTGCCAGAAGTGTAAGCATAGAGGTAGTAGGAGAGATAAGCAGATGCAAAGAGGGGACCAACTCCAGGTTTTACTGTCTTCCTGTGATCATTCACTTTGACAACGGTGAAAAAAGGGAGTATATGTTAAAAGCTTTCGGAGAGCCTAAGACACTACAGGACTTCTTAGAAAACAAGAAAGGATTAAAAGACAGAATGGAAAAAGGTTTTGCCCTTCTGAGAAATGGCGAGATAAGATACGTATCTTACCTATTTCAAGAGGCTTCTAGCTAATGCTACATCTTGGTGTATCTGATGCAAAAGCTCGTGCACAGAATCAAATTTCCTTTCCTCCCTTAGGAACTTTACAAACTCCACCTTTATCTTCTTGTTTCTTAAGTTTCCTTCAAAGTCAAGGATATGCACTTCCAGTACCTTCTTATTACCGTCAAAGGTAGGCCTGTAGCCATAATTGGCAACGCCTATAAGGTGCTCTTCAACTACCACTGCATACACGCCTTCTTTCAAACACAGATTTTCTGTTCCTTCTAAATTTGCGGTAGGAACACCTATAGAAGTACCTCTACCATCTCCCTTTATAACCCTTCTTCTTATCCAGTAGGGTCTTCCAAGATAATTGCGTGCCTCTTCTAATCTACCTTCACGAAGTAATCTTCTTATCAAAGTACTACTCACTACATGTTGACCCAGTTTGAAAGGTTCTACCGAAAGCACATCAAAACCCAATCTTTGCCCTACTTCCTTTGCCAGCTCTATTTCTCCTTCTCTCTTGTAGCCAAATCTCCAATCGTACCCAACAAGCAAAAACCTCGCCTTTAATCTGTTATAAAGTATATCCAAAAGAAAGTCCTCTGCTCTCATGAGAGAAAACTTCTCGTCAAACTTCAAAAATACCGTGTAATCTACTCCTAAGGTAGCTAACAGCTCTGCCCTCTCTTCAAGACTTGTAAGTTCACAAGGAAGCTGTTTGGGAGCAAGCACTTTGAGAGGATGTGGATAAAAGGAAAGCACAACAGTTTTTAAATTTCTTGCGAAAGCCTCTTCTTTGAGTTTATCAATGAGAAACCTATGCCCAAGATGGACGCCGTCAAAGTTTCCAACAGTTATAGCGCAAGGTTCTAAGATTTCTTCTATGCATTCAAGCTTTTTTATACATTCTCCGTTCCATTTTAAAGAGAGCGTTTTCATCTCTTCCAAAGCTTTGCTATCTTTTCCCAAAAGCTTACCTCTTGCGTGATAATGGGTTTCTCTTCTACCACAAACCTATCAAGATAGTCATCAAGCAGTATAAACCTGTCGCACACCTTCCTCAGTTGATAAGAGCTTGTTCTCTTAAAAGATGCGTTCTCAACCCTTTTTCCTATCCTTTGTACCTCCTCAACTGTGTAAGAAAAATCACTATCACCACTTACAAGCACCGCAGTATCGTAAGCGTTCATGTACGCCATACTGAGCATGTCGGTAGCCAACATAATATCCACCTCTTTTTCCACATATTCACCAGAGGGTAGTTTCCTAAGGTGTGCCATCTTAACCTTTATTCCCAGAAGGGAAAGCTCTTCTAAAAATCTTCTCTGTCTCATAAGACTTTCCCATTCGGGAGTGTTTTTTTTCACATCCTTCTCCTGAGGTATGGCACCATAAAAGTAAGCTCTGATAAGCCTTCTGCTTTCTGTTAAAAACTCTACGAGCTTTTGATAGTCTATCTTAATGTTTAAATACCTTATAGCGTGAAATATATTAGAGCCATCTATGAAAAGGGCTACCCTCTCATCGATCATATTGCAAATCTTAGAAAAGCAGAAAGTCCATCTATCTTTTTCTGTGCTTGTGGGTCTATTATTACTTCTACCAACGCTTTTTCTTCTAAGGCGAGCTCTATCGCTTCATCTACTATATCAGGTACTTCGTAGGCTACCTCGCCTTCTACAGGACACTCGGGTTTGAGCATGGGCAGGTTAGATTCGGGGCATAAGTACCCGGGTTTTTCAAAGTTTTCTGGTACTAAAAGTAGTCTCACATTGCCTATGGCTAACTGTTCCAAAACTTGACTGGTTCCATTTACCGCAAGCCCTTTACCCTTTAACTCCTCAAGCTCTTTCAAGAGCTCTTTCTCTTGCTCCCTGTCTTTCTGCCAAAGCAGGTCTATAACTAAAGACATGAGCTCTTTTTCTGTAATCTCACTTGGGTTTGCACGAACATATCCCAAAAGCCTACTCAAAAGGTAAGGATGCAGATGGTTCTCTATCTCCTTTATGTCTTCTCTATCACTACCTATCACGAGTTTATCAAACTTGTGCTCCTTCCAAGCTTCCATAAGTGCGTCGTTGGCTATCTTAAAAAGCCTGTGCTTTTCCTCTCTTATCCTCATGTGAAATCTGTATTCCCCATAGGAATGCTGTACCATATTGGGAGCTCCTGTCCTTGCAGGCATAGTGTATCTCATAACGCCTTGTGCACCTTTAAGAAGCCCACCACCACTATGAAATTTGTGAGACCTTGTTGCCAAAGGTTCAAGAAAGTCCACCAATTCGTAAATACCCTCCATATCCATTATGTAGAACTTTATGTGTTTCCTGTCTATTAGCAGAACACCTACCCGTCCTAACTCCTCGTCTATGGCTGCTACTTCTCTTATTCTTGGGTTTGGAGATACCATAAGTCTGTTCCTATAAACATAAGGAAGTTTTATCACCTCAAAAAGCCCTTTGGCACTTGATGAGAATATGGCTATACCCCTTGACCCTTTTAAGTTCTCCAATTCAGACAGATAAGACTCCATTTTTGAAAAATCTTTGTCCAGTGATTCCATCACCTCTTTTTCTAAATTTCTCTTTGAAAGATACTCCTTTTGCTCTTTTACCATGTTTTTAAAGTTTAAAAGGTACTTTCTATCTACTCTGTCTTCAGGCATGAGCCTAAGATAGAGACTTGCAACCATGTATTTGTTTGGCTTAAAGGATGTTAGCACATCAAGTGACTCTTTTAAGCTTTTCATACTCTACCTCCGCTTGAGTTTTACTGCATATATTTTATCAAAATCTCCTTTGCGTATTTTTCTTTGTCCTTGTCATCTTCAGAAGCTATAAGCCCTAACACCTTCCATCTTCTTTTTTCTCCAAAGGTGAAGTATATTCGTCCACCCCTTGGTTTTAGCTTAAAAACATTTTTAAGCCCTTTCATACTTTCCAAAGGTTCTCCCTCTTCCTTCATGTTTAGTATCAAAAGCTCTTTGATAAACTCGCGCTTTTTCTCTATCGGAAGGTGCATAAACTCGCTTATGGCTCTGTCTTCCATCTCTATGTTTTCAAGAAAGACGTTTAAGATCTCCCTATATATTTCTCCTTTGGTATTAATCTGTTTTTTCAGCTCCTGAAGTTCCAACTCTAAAAGTTCTTTCTTTTGGCTCACATCTTCTAAATGAGATCTTATCTTTGATATTTCAAGTTTCAGCTCTGTGTTCTCTTTTGAATACTCTTCCAAAAGGGATTCTAACTGTAAAAGTTCCTTTACTAATCTTTTTCTTTCCTTTCTTAGCTGTGCTATCTCTCCCTTTTGGTTTTTATCTTCCTGTCTCTGTAATAAATCAATAAGTTCAAAGAGCTTTCTGTTGGCTTCTGTGAGCCTTTCAAGCCTGCTTCGGTATTCATTCAGATGCATCTGTGCTTGGTTTATTCTCTGTATAAGCTCTTCCCTCTCTTTTAAAAGCTTCTGTTTTTCCATACTTTGGCTTTCTTCAAGCTGACTGAGTTTTACCTCCACTTGCTCCTTTTCCCTTCTTAGTAGATTCACCAGATCTTCCGCTAACCTTACCTGCTCTTTTATGTTTTCCAGCTCCCTTCTGTTTCTTTCTAACTCACTCTCAAGTCTTTTTTTCTCCTCAAGGAGCTCTTTTGTGTGTCTTTCCGTTGGGGATTCGAATAGCGACAGAAATATAAGCGTGATCAGAAAAGATGGTGTAAAATGGGTTATTGGGTCAAAACTCTGCGTGATCAAAGATAAGCCCAGTATTTGGAAGAAAAATAGGTAAGAGAGCCAAGCCAAAGTGCTGTATCTATAACCAAAAAACCACGCAAGGTAAAGTGCAGAATCAAAAGACATTAACATCACAAAGCTTTGAAGGTCATCAGGAAACAGTTTTATTGGAAGTTTCTCTGAGATGTACTCTAGTATAAAGTTATAGGCTACTATCAGGAAAAGAAGTTTTAAGCTTTCCTTCATACATAAAAATATGTGCTTGATTGGGAATATAGTGTAGTATCATAAAAAACATGAACGAAACCCTCAAAAAAAGAGCTAACTACTTTGTGGCTATGCGGTTTTGAGCCTAACTTAGAAAAGCTTGGCTACAATGGGTATAGAATGGATGTTCAAACGGGTAAGGTTCAACACTGTGAAGTAAAGCCTCAAAACACTGAAAATACTAAGAAAAAATTAAACGGCGGGGGAAGCTTCAATGACTACACTGAAGAAAGGCTTTTAGCAGATCTTAGAAATAACCCTAATGTTTTGATCTCTGGATTTGTAAAAGGAAAGCTCATCTACATCATAGAGGTTAAGTTCGAGTGCTTAAAAGACAGACTTGAAAAGCTTCTGAAAAAGCGGTTTCCGAGCGGAAGAAAGTCAGGCGAATACTTAAGGTCTGCGAGCTTTTCTCTCAAGGACTACATAAACTGCCCTCACTTTAAGTTAGCGTATCTAAGAAGAGATTGGCAGGATTTTAAAGAATACCTTTCAAAAGACCTTATATCTCTTTTTGAGGTAAAAACATCATGAGCGCTATTGAGAACTTTCTAAACAAAGTGATATGTGGTGATGTTCTACAGGTCCTCAGGGAAATACCAGACAACAGCATAGACTTGGGTATCACTTCTCCCCCCTACAACAAAAAGGAGAAAAACGGTGGATGGTTAGTTAGTAGAGTGATTTACAAGGGCTTTAAAGACAGCATGCCAGAAGAGGAATACCAAGCTTGGCAGGTAGAAGTGCTTAACGAACTCCACAGGGTTATAAAACAGGGGGGAAGCTTTTTCTACAACCACAAGGTAAGGTACGAAAAGGGTAAGATGATACATCCTTTGGAGTGGCTTAGTAAAACCAAGTGGGACTTGTGGCAGGAGATCATATGGAACAGAAAGATAGCAGGCAATATAAGAGGATGGCGCTTTTGGCATGTAGATGAGAGGATTTACTGGCTGGTAAAGGGAAAACCAAAAGAACTAAAACCTGAGCATGCCAAACTTACCTCTGTGTGGGAAATAAGACCTGAAACAGGACACAAGGATCATCCTGCGGTTTTCCCCTTAGAGCTTCCTGTGAGGATCATTTATTCCATTCTTGGACAAGAAAAAGGTGTGGTAATAGATCCTTTTTGCGGGACTGGAACTACCTTAGTGGCGAGCAAATTGCTTGGTAAGGACTACATAGGTATAGATATATCAGAAGAGTATGTGCGCTACGCTCAAGAGAGGCTCGCTCAGGCACACAAAGAGAGACAGGCGGTTCTTAGGGAGATAGCTTTGCATACTACTGAACTCACCTTCAAAGAGAGGAAGAGTATGGGACTCTGGAACAAAAGAAGCTCACGATAAAAATCTTGTTATACTTATAGAATGTTTCCTATAAAGGACATCAATAGGAGCAGAAGTTTTCCTTTGGTGAATCTTCTGATCATACTAATTTGTTCCGCTGTCTGGTTGCATCAGGTTAGTCTTGATGAGGAGGAAATGAACCTTTTTATATACCACTATGGACTTGTACCTGTTGATATCCTTTATAGACCCTACACTTTGATCACTCACATGTTTCTGCACGGAAGCTGGCTACACATCATAGGCAATATGTGGTTTTTGTGGGTCTTTGGGGATAATGTGGAAGATAGGCTTGGGAGGTTAAGGTATTTGGTTTTTTATCTGCTTTCAGGTCTGGGTGCTGCACTTTTGCAAACTATAGTGAGCTTCTTGTTTGGTGGAGCTGATGTGCCTATGGTGGGGGCAAGTGGTGCCATAAGTGGGGTGTTGGGTGCATACCTTTGGCTCTTCCCTCATGCCAGAATATTAGCTTTGGTCCCCATATTTATCTTTTTAACTTTCGTTGAGGTGCCTGCTGTTCTTTTCATAGGTCTGTGGATACTTATTCAAGTGTTTAATGGTATTCTTACCCTTCCTTTTGCGCATGGGGGTGGTGTAGCGTGGTTTGCTCACATAGGTGGGTTTGGTGTGGGATACTTGCTTGTTAGGTTCTTTTACCGAAAGGGGTGGTACTACTTATGATAAGGATAGGTATAACCATAGGAGATCCTGCAGGAGTTGGTCCAGAACTGATCGTAAAGCTTTTGGATCACTTAGATCCCCAAAAAGCTTACATAGTGTACGGTGAGAAAAAGATAATAAAACACGCACAAGAGCTTTTGGGAAAGAGTGTTGAGATGAAAGACATATACACGATAGATGAAGTAAATGCTCCGGGTATTTATATAGCGGACCTTGATATATGCGAAACAGAAAGACCCATGCCTTCTTTAACTTCTGGTAAAGTTGCTGTTGCTTACTTGGGAAGGGCTGTGGTAGATGCTGTTTACCGTAAAATACATGGGCTTTTGACCATGCCTATAAACAAGTTCTGGGCTAAGCTTGCTGGATTTTCTTACGAAGGTCAAACAGAGTTTCTTGCTCAGGCTTTTAGTACAAAAGATTATGCCATGCTCATGTATTCAGAGAGGATAAAAGTGGTTCTTCTTTCTACACACATACCCCTCAGTGAAGCCATAACGCATGTGAAAAAGGAAAAGATAGATCAGAAGGTAAGACTTGTAGTGCGTGAGTTTAAAAGGCTCTTTGGCTATGAGCCATCTGTAGGCGTTCTTGGTTTGAATCCACATGCGGGAGAGATGGGACAGATAGGTAGAGAGGATATGGAAGAGATCCTACCTGCTGTGGAAAAGTTAAAAGGTGAAGGTTTTAAGGTAGAAGGACCTCTCTCTCCGGATAGTGCATTTCTAAAACCTGATGCTTTTGATGTGTTTTTGTGTATGTATCATGACCAAGGGCTTATTCCTTTCAAGATATTTGCCTTTAATGAAGGTGTGAATTTAACCATTGGTATACCTTTTGTAAGAACATCTCCGGATCACGGAACCGCTTACGACATAGCGTGGAAGGGTATAGCGGAAGTCTCATCCTCTTTGAACGCTCTTAAGCTGTGTGAAAAATTGGCAGAGAGATGTTTAGAGTAGTTTACCTTCTTTCTATTTCCTTTATCTGCTCAAGTACTTCTTGAGCTTTCCTTTTATTGTTTGTAGAAATATAGATTTCGTAAGCTCTTTTGAGAAACTCTTTTGCAGAGCTAAGGTCTGATCTATCTCTGTAGAAAAGGCCTAATTTTAAGTATGCATGCGCCATAAGCTGTTTGTCTTTTTGTGCCTTGGCTATTTCCAAGCCTCTTATGAGATATTCAGAAGCACTCTTAAAGTCCCTATTTAACCTATATGCATCCCCCAAATCTATAAGCAAAGCTCCAATAAGTTTTTTATCACCTGTTTTTTCTGCATACTTATAAGCCATCTTATAATTTTCAATAGCATCCTTGTATTTTCCTTGTTTAACATAAGCTTGAGCTATGTTTCTGTAGACTAAAACTCCGTCTTTTGGGTCAGAAATGAAATGTGTGGACTTCTGGTAATACTCTATTGCTTTTGTGTAATCTCCCATACTCTGGTATATATCCGCTATATTTACATTAGCAATAAACTGACCTTTTGTATCGTCTAACTCCCTGCTTATAGAAAGGTGCTTTTGGTGATATTCAAGCGCTTTAATTGTGTCTCCTTTCAGATGATACATAAAGCCTAAGCGATTATAAATAACAGCAAGATCTTCGTAAGATGGTGCCACTTGCTCTGCTTTTTTCATGGTGTTTATAGCATTTTCCAGTTCCCCTTTATGAAGGTATGCCGTACTCAGGCACAAGTAAGGTTCTGCGTTCCTGGGGTAAGCCTCTATGGCGGTTTTGCTTATTTCTATAGCTTTTTGATAGTTCCCAGCTTTTATGTAATGTTGACACTCTTCTGGATAAAAAACCACCTGAGCACACGATGTTAAAAACACAAAGGGCAAAAAAAAGATTTTGTTCCTAAGTTTTTTCACGGGTAAAATTGTATCATGGAAAGCTTAGATTACCAGATTTTTTCAACCCTTGAAAGATGTCTTTCAGAAAGAGGACTCACTCTTGATGAAAGAAGCACAGATAACATCATCAAAGATATAAAAGCTTGGCTCAAGCCTTCTGTAGAGGCAAGGGGTATTATAGCTACCCAAGATGGTAGTTTGACCCTCATAAGCGATAAGTACGGAGAGCCTTACCACAGCTTAACAGCAGGAGCTATAAGTGAGTGTCTTGTAAAGTTTATAGAGCCCTCTCAGATAGTCAAAAAGGCACAAAAGGGAAAGGTAAGAATATTAGATGTGGGGTTTGGTTTAGGTTATAACTTGGCAGTTGCTTTGGAGCGTATAAAAACTGTAAATCCTTACGCGCAGGTGGAGATAATATCCTTTGAAAAGGAACTTCCAGAAATCATACCCCTTTTGCCTGAACCTTATAAAGGCTATCAGAAGCTTTTGCTTGATGGACTTCCAGAATTCTGTAAAGATGGGATAAGTTTTAGGCTTCTTTTGGGGGATGCAAGAGAGAGCATAAGAAAAATTGAGAACTTTTTTGCAGATGCGGTGTTTCACGACGGATTTTCTCCTTACAGAAATCCAGAGTTATGGACCTATGAGTTTTTAAGAGAAATAAAAATACACATATCTTTGGAAGGCATTTGGGTATCCTACACCTCTTCTTTAGCGGTGCGCAAGGCTCTAAAGATGTTAGGCTTTGGTATCGCAACTTCACAAAGCGTAGGGAGGAAAAAAGGAGGCACTGTAGCATCTCTTACCTTAAGGGATCTTCTGACCGCAGAGGAATTAAAAAAGCTAATTACATCACCTTACGCAACACCCTTCAGGGATGAGACGCTAAAGGCAGAGCCTCTTGAGATACTCATAAACTATAGGATAAATGTGGAACTTCTCAAAATGGCCCAGGGCGGAATCGAACCGCCGACACCCCGGTTTTCAGCCGGGTGCTCTACCAACTGAGCTACCGGGCCTTATAAGAAAACATTATAATAGATTTTAAAAAGGATGCGCATAGAAAAGGAAGCAGACCTAACAAACTACACCACTATAAAGATAGGTGGAAAAGCAAGTTTTTTGTGTTTTCCTTCCACCTACGAGGAGGTATATCATGCTATAAGTTTTGCTCAGGATAAGGACCTTCCTGTGTTTTTTCTCGGAAGGGGTTCTAATACCATATTTGGAGACTACAAAGGTGTAGTTATAGTGACGCGAGAGCTCAGAGAAATGAAGGTTAGGCGAGAAGGGGATAAAGTTTATGTGTCTGCAGAGTGCGGGGTGCTCCTTTCACAGCTCATCAAACTTGCAGTAGATATGAACCTACAGGGTATTTACAGGCTTGCGGGTTTTCCTGCCACCGTAGGTGGTGCTGTTGCTATGAATGCAGGAGCCTTCGGCTGTGAAATATCCCAACACATAAAGAGCCTTTTGGTTATGGCTTGGGACGGCACTATAGAAAGGTTTTCTGCTGAAGAACTTAGCTTTGGATATAGGTCTTCTCCTTTTCCAAAGATGGGTATAGTGCTAAGAGCTGATTTTGAGTTTGACATTGCAGATTTTGATGTAAAAAATGAGTACCAACTTATAAAGGAAAGGCGAAAACGCACACAACCCATAAACATGCCCACTTCAGGCTCTACTTTTAAAAATCCCCCTGGTACTTACGCAGGAGAGCTTCTTGAAAAAGTGGGTATGAAAGGTTATAGGGTAGGTGATACCGCTCTTTCTGACTTGCATGCCAACTTCTTAGTGAACTTAGGAAGAGGTAAATTTACAGAAGTGATTAAGATACTGCAAGAAGCCAAGAAGAGAGTTTACGAAGAATTTGGCATAGAGCTTGAAGAGGAGGTAAGGCTAATTGAGAGTTGTGGTGCTTATGGGAGGTAAGTCCCAAGAGAGGGAGATCTCCATAAAAACAGGAAATGCCATCTTGAAAGCTTTGAGAGAGTTAGGACACGAAGCTATTCCTCTTGACTTAGACGAAACCCTCTGCCAAAAACTCCTTGAGCTAAAACCTGATAAGGTGTTTATAGCACTTCACGGCACTTACGGAGAGGACGGAAGAGTGCAGGGACTTCTGGATATCCTCGGTATTCCCTACACAGGCTCAGGAGTTCTGGGTAGCTGTCTTGCCATGGACAAGGAGATAACCAAAAAGATACTTACCTATCACCATATACCAGTACCCAACGGAGTGTGTGTGCGCAGAGGTGAGGAAATAAACTGGGACAAGTTCCCAGCCATAGTAAAGCCGGCAGATCAAGGCTCAAGCGTAGGGCTCTATTTAGTAAAGGAAAAAGAGGAGTTAAACTCAGCAATAAGAAAAATCTTTAACATTTCCCAAAAGGTACTTATAGAGGAGTATATAGAAGGTAGAGACATAACAGTAGGTATACTCAAAGATCAAGCCCTACCACCTTTAGAAGTGCGCCCAAAAAGAAACATTTATGACTATGAGAGCAAATACACTAAGGGTATGTCTGAGTATATCTTTTTAGAAGACGATGAGCTAATAAAAAAGCTTCAGGATATAGCTTTAAAAGTGCACAAATACTTGGAGCTCAAAGATATATCAAGGATAGATTTTAGACTTTCAGAAGATGGTACTCCGTATGTGTTAGAAGCCAATACCATACCCGGTATGACGGAGCTAAGCCTATTTCCTATGATGTGCATGAAAAAAGGCATTGATTTTAAAAGAATGGTACATATGTTATTATTTTAAGCTATGAAAAAAGAGGGGAAGAGCACGGGGAGTAAGTATACTGGGGTAAGCTATGTCTTGGCAATGGTTTGGATCTCCTCCATGGCTCTGGCGGGTTTTTTCCTGCCTGTTTTTGTGGATACACTACCCTACTTCAAAGTGAAAGCCGTTGAGGTAGAAGGCAATACCACCATACCAACCTATGTATTTTCCGAGGCGGTAGTGGAACTAAAAAATAACTGGCTTTTCATAAATGAAGGCAGGCTCTTAGATGTTCTTAACACCCTCACGGGTAATTCCGTAGAAGATGTGAGAATAGATAGGATTTTTCATAAGGATGGTGTTTTTTTAAGGCTACATGTGAAGGAGAGAACACCTTTTATAACTGTCTTTGAAGGAAAAAAGACTGTTTTTTTCGATGATAAAGGCGTACCTTTTTTTTCTAAATACATTACAGAAAAGAAACCTTACATATACACGCACAGTGTAAAACTCGTAAAAGACAACTTTTCTGTATTGAAAAACTTGGTAGAAGTGTGTGAAAATCATCTACCTTTAAAGGACATTTATTTGAGCGATGTAAGTACTTTTGTTTACACAACTGATGACACCAAAGTACTTCTTCCTCCTTTAGAGCAAATAGACCAGGACATTTTAAAAAGATTAGAGCGTATCTATAATATAAGTATGAAGGCAAAAGAGATTGACCTAACAACACAAGGCATGGCAGTAATAAAAGGTGGGGAGTAATCATGAAACTAATAACTTCCTTGGATATAGGTACCAGTAAGGTTGCCCTGCTTGTAGGTGAAGTGGACAGTTATGGAGATATACACATAGTGGGTGTGGGAGAGGTGCCATCAAAAGGTATAGACAGGGGATACATAACAAGGTTGGACCTTGCTGTCCATACCATACTGAGTGCTCTAAAAGAGGCTCAGGAGATGTCTGGTGAGCGCATAGACACTGTTGTTATAGGCATTTCTGGTCCTAACATAAAAAGCCAGAATGAGAAAGATACCATAAGTGTATCACCGCAACCCATAGAGATAGACCATCTGCACATAGACAGGCTCATAGAAAGAGCCATAACCAGAGCTAAGGAAGACGGATTTGAGGTAATAAGCGCCATTCCTAGGAAGTTTGTATTGGACGACCAAGAAGGGGTTATAGACCCAGTGGGACTTTTGGGTTCAAGGCTATCTGCAGAGGTGCATGTAGTCAAGGTAGGCAGTAGCATGCTGAGAAATCTTGAAAAAGCCATCGCTTCAAGCGGACTTAAGATCGCTAACAGATTTTTATCTTCTATAGCTTCTTCAGAAGCGGTGCTAACGTTGGAGGAAAAAGAGGAGGGTGTGCTTCTTTTAGACATGGGTGCAGGGCTTACAGATTTTATACTTTACGCTGAAGGTTCACCCATTATGACGGGAAGCGTCCCCATGGGAGGCATAAACATAACAAAAGACATAGCACACTTTATGAAGATCACAAGCGAACAGGCAGAGAGGATAAAGATAGAGCAAGGCTTTGCCATAGCGGACCTTGTGAGCGAAACAGAAAGGATTAAAATAAAACCCAGAGGAGAGGAAAAGGAAACCATGATAAGTAAAAAACAGCTGGCGGAAGTCATACAGATAAGGCTTGAGGAGATCATGGACAAGGTCTTAGAACTCATGAGCTCACAGGGGATAAAGCTTGACTCGGTAAACGCAGGTGTGGTGATCACGGGGGGGTGTGCTAAACTTGCTGGTATGAGGGAGTTTCTTGAGAGGTACTTTGACCTTCCTGTAAGGGTGGGATATCCTACTGGTGTGATAGGACTAAAGGAGAAGATCCAGGATCCGTCCTTTTCTACAGGTGTAGGTCTTCTCAAGCTTGCTTACGAGGAACAGTTTTCAGGTAAAAAAGACCTATTGCGGAATTCTCAAGAAAATAGCGTGGTAAAAGGAAAAGTGGATGTTAGGTCTATTTTCACCAAGATAAAGGATTTTTTTAAGGATGTAATATAGGAGGTAAAAAGATATGGAAAGCGTTAATCCTACACGTATAAAAGTGTTCGGTGTGGGTGGAGGTGGTTCAAATGCTGTAAACCGTATGTACCTTGATGGAATAGAAGGTGTGGAACTCTTTGCCATAAATACGGACATACAGCATTTAACCTCACTGAGTGTACCTAACAAAATACAGATAGGAGAAAAAGTCACAAAAGGATTAGGTGCGGGGGCAAAACCTCAGATAGGAGAACAAGCAGCTCTTGAGGACATAGACAAGATAAGGGAGGTCCTCAGAGGTACAGATATGCTCTTTTTGGCGGTAGGCTTAGGTGGTGGTACGGGAACGGGTGCAGCACCGGTGATCGCAGAAACTGCCAAGGAGATGGGTATCCTCACCGTTGCGGTGACTACCAAACCCTTCTCTTTTGAAGGTCCCAAAAGAATGCAGGTCGCTTTAGAAGGCCTTGAAAGACTAAAGGATGTGGTAGATACTTACATAGTCATAAACAACCAGAAACTTGCAGAGATGGCAGATAGAAACTTTAGTATAAAAGATGCCTTCAAGATGGTGGACGATGTGCTCTCAAAGGCGGTAAGAGGTATAACCAGTATAGTGGTGACACCTGCTCTTATAAATGTAGACTTTGCAGATGTGAGAACTGTTATGGAGAAAGGAGGACTTGCCCTTATTGGTATGGGAGAAGGAAAAGGCGATGGCAGAAGAGACTATGCCATAGAGCAAGCCATAACAAGTCCTCTCTTAGAAGGCAACAGTGTTGAAGGTGCCAGAAGACTCCTCATCACCCTTTGGGTCAGTGAGGATGTGCCTTTCAGAGATGTGGAAGAAACCATAGGCAGGATAAGAGAGTCAGCTCACGAAGACGCTCTCATAATATTCGGTGCTGTGCTGGAGGATACAAAAGAAAACTTTATGCGCGTTGCGGTGGTTGCAACGGATTTTGAGGATGCACAAACTCACACACACCTTAAGGTGGTTAAAAAACCAGAACCTAAGGAGATAAAGAAGGTAGTCCCAGAAACCATCATAGAACCAGTACAGCCAGAGATAGAGGACATACCTGCGTATCTAAGAAGAAAGAGAAAGCTATGAGAAGAGTAGAGACCAAAAACAAGGCTCTATCCTTTATCTTGGGTTTAGTTTACGGCTACAAAAACGCTCCAAGCATAGAACTTTTTGTAAAGGACCTAAAAAGCTTTTCTCAGGACCTGCATAAAGATGACAGGGTTTATTACCTAAACAGACAGACAGGAGAACTTTTCCCACACTTTTGCGAGAGCATCACGCACGTCTGCGTTATAAGGGAAGATAAAATTAATAAAAAAGTGGTGTTATTTGTGTATAAAAATAAAGTTAAATAAAAGTATTGACTTTAAATCTCAAGAGCTTTAACATTAGCCTATGCTTTTACTTCTCCTGCTTTTTGCCTTATCTTGGGGAGGAGAGTTAGATAACTTAATATCTTACGCCCTTGAGAACTCACCAAAAGTAAGGCAATACGAGAGATTAAAAGAGAGCATAAGATACAAAGAAAGGTATTCAAAAACTCTTCCTAATCCCACTATCTACGCTGGTTTTAACAACTTACCTTTAAACAAGCCCTACCCCAACTCAACAGAGCCCATGAGTGGCTTTGTAGTAGGATTCTCTCAAACTTACATTCTGCCTGTAAAAAGAGACCTTGAAGCTTTAATAACAAAAAACAAAATGCTTGAGGTGGAAAAAAGTATAGAAGTTATCAAGAGAGAGCTAATAAGAGACATAAAAATTACTTATCTTGAATGGACGTATACCTTTAAAAAGGAAGAGATTCTTAAGTCCATAGAAAAAGAGCTAAATAACCTAAAAAGGATAGCGGAGGAGAACTACAAGTATCAGAAAGCCAATCTTGCAGATATCCTCTCCGTAGAAGCAGACAAAATAAAGCTGATGAGAGAAATATCAGACTTGCATTATCAAAGGGAGATATACAAAAATCGCATAGACTACTTAGTGGGTAAAAGCTTTGAGCTAAAAGGTGAAGAAGTAAATTGGGATACTCCTAACTTTGAAGGAATAGACCTAACCAGAAGCCCGTACCTTAGGGAAAGGTATGCGCAGTTAGAGAGTCTAAAGTTAGAGCTAAGGAGAAAAAGAGTGGAATACCTGCCAGACATAGAACTTATGGTTGAATACATGGCAAGGCCTTCTTTAAGCGACATGTTTAGTGTAAGGCTTGGTTTTACGCTTCCTATATACAAGTCAAGCAAGGAAAATATGATGGTTTTGGAAAAGCAGGAAGAGATAAGATCAAAGGAGGAGGAAATAAGGGAACTACAGCTTGAGCTAAAAAGACAGCTTAAAGACCTCAAAGTAGAATACGAAAAAAACAGAGAACTTTTGGAACTTACACAGAAACTCTTAAAAGAAAAAAGGAACGAACTTAGGGCTCTGGAGCTTTCTTATAGCTTTGGGAAAGCAGACTTTAGGGACATTCTGAGGCTTTACAGGGAAGTATGGGAGCTGGAACTTGGCAGGCTTGAACTGGAACTAAGCTTGAAAAAGCTGATACCTCAGCTGGAGGCACTTCTATGAAAAAGTTTATACCTTTGGTGCTTTTGGCTTTACTTGTTGTGCTTGGTGGTGTCTTCTTCTACTTAAATAAGAAAGGAAACAAGGGAGAGATACCTTCAGGATATGTAAAGGTTCTTTCTCTTTCTGAGGAAGGCAAAAAGATAGACCTTTACGCTCGGGATGGGAAGCTCCAAGTTGGTAAAAACGAACTTTTTATTGTGGTTAAACCTTCAGGAAGTATAGAAAGCCTTTATTTTTACATGCCACCCATGCCTGGAATGGGTGAGATGAGAGAAGATGCTTTGCTACAAAAGGTAAAAGAAGGAGTTTACAGAGGACAGGTAAACATAAGTATGGCTGGACAGTGGCAGTTAGTGGTTCAAACAGATGGTAAAGTTATAAAAAAGACCCTTTCCATACCTTTGAAAGCCTCAAGCTCCGAAGAAAGTAAGACAGAAGGTATAACTATTGACCCGCAAAAGCTTCAGCTTATAGGCATATACACTCAGGAGGTGAGAAAGCAAGAGTTGATGGATAGCTTTAACGCTGTAGGGTATGTAAGTTATGACCTTTCAAGGGTTTATGAGATAACTCTCAGGAGCGATGGGTGGGTGCTTGATACATTCGGAAGATTTGAAGGAGAGCTTATAAACAGGGGCACACCCCTTATGAGGGTAGTAAACCCTGATGTGCAGATAGCAAAAGAGGAGCTAAAGCTTGCTAAGGAGCTTGGAAGGAAGGATCTGGAAAAAGCGGTGCTTGAAAAATTAAACTACCTGAAAGTTGGCGAAGTTATAACATCTCCTTATAGGGGTGTTATTTTAGAAAAGAAGGTCTATGCGGGAGGCTACACCAAAGCGGGCGATACAGCTTATAAAATTGCTGACATAAGCAGTGTGTGGGTTATTGCAGAGGTACCTCAGGAATACTCAAGCCTTGTAAAAAGGGGCACTCAGGTGCTTATAAGTCCAGTGGGTAGCGAAGAGAGCTTTACGGGAAGAGTAGACTATATCTTCCCAGAGGCGGACAGACAAGCAAGGACTATAAAGGTACGAATAAGCATACCAGATAAAGAAACAAAGCTCAAGATAAACCAGTTGGTGGATGTTTACTTTGAAAAGCCTTTGGGAGTTGTGCTCGCGGTGCCTTCATCTGCTGTTGTAGATACAGGCAAAAGGCAGGTGGTTTTTGTAGAGAAGGAGAGGGGCGTATACGAACCAAGATATATAAGAGTAGGAAGATGCACTCAGGACATGTGTGAGGTTCTTGAAGGTCTAAAAGAAGGTGAAAGGGTTGTGGTAAAGGGTAGTTTCCTCTTAGACTCAGAGGCACAGATAAAGGGTCTTTACGGAGAGGAAGCAAAAAGCCATGAGCATCATCATTAAAAAGGAGGTGTGCATCATGATAAAGTCTTTAATTGTCGGCGCTCTATATGTATCCTTTGCAGTTGCTTATGCGGAGGAAAGCCATCAACATGTTCCTCAAAGTCAGCAAGAACAGTCAATTTCCATGATGCTTATGCACAAAGATGCTGTAAGAAAGGCTCTGGAGAATAACCCACAACTTAAAAAGCAGATGGAGGAGGTGTTCAGATGAAGGTGTTAATACTCTTACTTATGTTTCTTTTCTCCTTCTCTCATGAGATCCACCAAGGCAAAGAAGATGTAGAGTATAGCACTATAACCTATCCGACTATTGTAAAACTGCATCCACCTGCGGTTCACTTTGGGATTGTTTTGCCTTTTACTACTTTGCTTGTTGGTGCTTATCACGTTTTAAAAGGAAGAAGGTTTGAACCTTTGATTTCTATACTGAGTTTCCTTACGCTATTCTCCTTAACACTTTCCCTTTTAACAGGATACTTTATACACGAAAATATAGAAGGCATTATCCCTCAAAAACTAGCCATGGATCTCTTACACCTGCATCAGAAAGTAGGTTTTGTATTGCTCTTTATTTCTTCTATTGGTTTTTTAACAGCAGTTTTATACCATATGATAAAACGCAAGGTTCTTATGTACCTTTTCTTAATCGTAAACTTAATTCTCTGCATTGGCGTTTGGTACCAAGGATACTTAGGTGGCAGGTTAGTGTATGAGTATTCAGTGGGAGTACCTGTGGAGGTAAAAAGATGAGAACTTTACTTTTGATACTGCTTAGCCTTTCCTTAGTTTTTGCACAGCCTAAGGAACCACCTAAAGGAACAAGATGCGTGGTGTGTGGTATGGATGTAAATATAGACCCCAGGCTTACCTCTCAAGTGAAACTCAAGGACGGTATGTACAAGTATGCTGAGTCTCCCAAACACATACTTGAGTATTACCTTGAGAACAAGGATAAAGTAGCGGAGCTTTGGGTTAAGGATTACGAAAGCGGTAAGTGGATAGATGGCACAAAGGCTTATTATGTGGTGATCAAGGAAGGACCTATGGGATATGACCTTGCCCCCTTTCAGAGCAAGATAACTGCCCAGAAGTTTGCAAAAAGAGGAAAGATATACCAGCTTAGAGACATAACAAAGGACTTTTTACAGCACCTTGAAATGGGACACATACGCTAAAAGAGGAGGTGATGAAGATGATGTGGGATATGCACGGAATGGGATGGGGTATGGGCATCTTTTATCTGTTAGCGGTTTTGTTTCTGATCCTTGGCATACTTGCTTTTGCCAAGTACCTGCTTAAAGGCTGAAGCATGAAGCACCATCATCACCAACACAAAGCGCACACAGAGCACACAGAACACACAAAAGATATAATGTGGAGGGCTATAATCTCAACTCTTCTGACTGTGCCTGTTCTTCTTTACTCAAAGAGCTTTCAGGAGCTTATAGGTTTCTCCATGCCATCTTTCCCCGGCAGTGAGTGGATAGTACCTATTTTCTCTACCATAGTGTTTCTTTACGGTGGCACATTTTTCATAAAAGGTATGGTACAAGAGCTTTCTCGTAAAAAACCCGGTATGATGACTCTTGTAGGACTTGCCATCTGTGTAGCCTTTATCTACAGCATGTCAACCACTGCCTTCGGCGGTATGGATTTTTTCTGGGAACTTACCACACTCATAGTGATCATGCTGTGGGGACATTGGATAGAGATGAGGTCAACTCTTGGTGCAAAGAAGGCTGTGGAGGAAATGGTAAAGCTTATGCCTACAAAAGCTAATCTTATAAAAGATTCTCAGATACTTGAAGTTCCTGTATCTGAGCTAAAACCCGGAGACCTACTCCTTGTAAAACCCGGAGAAAAAATACCCACAGACGGCACCATAGAGGAAGGTGTATCTCATGTGGACGAATCTATGCTTACCGGTGAATCTAAACCAGTAATGAAGAGCGTGGGTGATAAGGTTATAGGTGGTTCTATAAACATGGAAGGTGCTATAAAAGTTAGGGTTGAAAAGACAGGTGAAGAAACATACTTAAGTCAGGTCATAAAGCTTGTTAAGTCCGCTCAAGAATCAAAGACAAGACTTCAAGGCGTTGCAGACCAAGGAGCTTTCTATCTCACCGTTATTGCAGTCAGCGTTGGTGTCCTATCCTTTGCTTTTTGGCTTTACCTGAAAGAAGACTTTCAGTTTGCGGTGGAGAGGGCAGTAACAGTTATGGTTATAGCCTGCCCACATGCTCTTGGTCTTGCAGTACCCCTTGTAGTTGCCTTTTCTACATCTTACTCTGCAAGGAAAGGCATACTTGTAAAAAATAGGCTGGCCCTTGAAACCTTAAAGGATGTTCATGCGGTTGTGTTTGATAAAACGGGAACTCTTACAGAAGGAAAATTTGGAATAACCAACGTATTATCTTCAAAACTTTCCGAGGATGAGCTTTTGAGGTTAACTGCAAGTATTGAAAAAGTATCGGAACATGTCATAGCGCGTGCTATAGTGGAAACTGCAAACTCAAAAGGATTAAAGCTTGAGGAAGTTGAGGACTTCAAAGCAGTGCCTGGAAAGGGTGTGGTAGGTAAGGTAAAGGGTTATCACATAGCAGTAGGTACAACACTACTTATGAAAGATCTGGAAGTAAAAGAAGACGAAGAGCTTCTAAAAAGGATTAAAGAGCTTGAATCCGAAGGTAAAACAGTAGTTTTAATAGCAATTGATGGCATGCTCTCTGGTGTTATAGCTTTAGCGGACAGAATAAGGGAGGCATCTTACTTGGCAGTTGGTGAGTTAAAAAGAATGGGGAAAAAAGTCATCATGATCACGGGCGATTCAGAAGAGACTGCACGTTATGTGGCCAGGGAGCTTGGAATTGACGAATTTTTCGCAAGGGTACTTCCTCACGAAAAGGTTCAAAAAGTAAAGGATCTTCAATCAACGAGTATGAAGGTTGCTATGGTAGGTGATGGCATAAACGACGCTCCTGCACTGATCCAAGCTGATGTGGGTATAGCCATAGGTTCTGGTACCCATATAGCCATAGAAAGTGCGGATATCATACTTGTGAGGAACGACCCGCAAGATGTGGTAAGACTCATAAAGCTTTCGGAAGTAAGTACGAGAAAGATATTACAGAACCTCTTTTGGGCAACAGGCTATAATGTGGTTGCCATTCCCTTGGCTGCTGGAGTTTTTATCCCGTGGGGTATTGTCCTAAAACCAGCAGTAGGAGCGGTTCTCATGGGCGTAAGTACACTCATCGTTGCTATGAACTCCCTGCTTTTGAGGAGGTCACTGTGGGACTGATCCTGCGCTACAGGTTTGTGGTCATTGTTTTTCTCGCCTTTATCTTCCTCTATGGTCTTAATTCCATCAAAAATACCCCTTTGGATGCTCTACCGGATCTTACAGATACGCAGGTCATCATATACTCTGAATGGATGGGACAGGTACCACAGGTGATAGAGGATCAGCTTACATATCCTCTTGTCTCTTCCATGCTTGGGCTTCCAAAGGTTAAAGCGGTAAGGGGCTACTCTGTTCCTAACTATTCATTAGTTTATGTAATATTTGAAGACGGTACTGACATATACTGGGCAAGGTCGCGAGTTCTTGAAAAGCTATCTTCCGTGATAAACCAGCTCCCACCTCAGGCAAAGGTTCAATTAGGACCGGACGCTACGGGTATAGGCTGGGTGTATCAGTACGCTCTGTACTCAGAAAACAGAAGCCTTGATGAACTTTTAAGCCTTCAGAGGTTTTACATAAGGTACGCTTTGCTTTCTGTTCCCAACGTGGCAGAAGTAGCAGATGTAGGAGGTTTTGAGAAAGAATACAGACTTATCCTAAAACCTGAGCACCTTATGCATTACGGTGTATCCTTAGAGGATGTCATTAAAGCTATCAAGGGTTCAAACCTTGAAACGGGTGGTAAGTACGTGGAGGTAAACGGCAGGGAGTTTCTCGTCAGGGCAAGGGGTTATGTAAAAGATAAGCAGGACATAGAAAAAGCAGTGGTTAAAGAGGTAAACGGCATTCCCATAAGAGTAGGAGATCTGGGAAAGGTCATAGAAACACCCGCTTTGCGTATGGGGACCGCAGACTTTAACGGTCTTGGCAACACGGTAGGTGGTATTGTGGTTGTACGCTACGGAGCAGATGCTTACAAGACCATTCAGGAGGTCAAAAAGAAACTTGAGGAGATCAAAAAAGGGCTTCCTGAAGATGTAAAAATAGTTCCCGTCTACGATAGGTCAGACCTCATACACAAGGCGGTAAAGCACCTTTGGAGGGTGTTGATAGAAGAATCCATAGTGGTAGTGTTAGTTATAGGTATTTTCCTGCTTAGTATAAGCTTGAGCTTGGTTTTGATAATCTTTTTACTGCTTTCTCTTTTTGGCACTTTTATCCTGATGAACCACACGGGTATAAATTCCAACATCATGTCCCTTGGTGGTATAGCCATAGCTATAGGCACTATGGTGGATGCGGGTATAGTGCTAGTAGAAGCCTTCAGCAGAGAAAGAGAGGAAGGCAAAGACCTAAAAACAGCCATAATAGAATCCTCTTCGGAAGTAGGAAAACCCATATTTTTTGCGCTTCTGGTGGTTGCTGTTTCATTCCTTCCCATGCTTGCTCTAAAAGGGCAAGCGGGTAAGCTCTTTGGTCCTCTGGTGCTGACTAAAACTTTTTCCATGCTGGTTGCCTCTTTATTATCCCTTTTAGTTTTTCCTACGCTGCTTTACTACTTGGGTAGAGGTAAGATATGGCCTGAACACAAAAATCCCATCGTCAATGCACTTATAAAAGCCTACACACCCCTTTTTAAGGTCTCTATAAAGCTAAGATACCTTATCCTTGTGCTTGTGCTTTTGTCCTTCCCCCTGACCTACCTGCTCTATAAAAGTATAGGTAGGGAGTTCATGCCAGACCTTAAAGAAGGCACCCTTCTTTACATGCCCATTACCGCACCCGGCATATCCATACAAGAAGTCCAAAGGCTCTTAACTCTGCAAGACAAGATCATAAAGAGTTTTCCAGAAGTAGATACGGTTTTTGGAAAAGCAGGGAGGGCAAATACACCCACAGACCCAGCACCCCTCTCCATGATAGAGACCACCATAACCCTAAAACCTGAGAGCCAATGGCGTTCGGGAATGACCTATGAAAGGCTCATCTCTGAGCTTGACAAAGCTTTACAGTTCCCCGGTGTTGTAAACAGTTGGACTATGCCTATAAAAGGAAGAATAGACATGATTAGCACAGGCATAAGGACCCCTTTGGGTATAAAAGTTTTTGGGAAGGACATAGAAACTTTATCTACCTTAGTGCTTGAACTTGAAAAAGCACTCAGAGGCATGGAAGGTGTAATGAGTATATACGCGGATAGGCTTACAGGTGCTACTTACTTTGAGATAGTCCCAGATAGAGACAAACTGGCGCTGTACGGTTTGAACTTAGAGGAACTAAGCTCTGCGGTGGAGAGCTTACTTGCCAACAGCCCCATTTCTGTTTATATCTCTGGAAGAGAGCGCTACGGTATAACCGTTGGTGTTCCAAGAGATTACAGACAAGATATAGAGAATTTGATTTTGCCCCTTGGCGACAAACTCGTGCCACTAAGAGCGGTTGCGCAGGTAAAAAGGGTGGAAAGTCCCATGGAAATAAAATCAGAAAATGGTTTGCTTACCGCTTACATATACATAACTCCAAAGCCATCTGCTGACTTGGAAAAGATAGTCAAAAATGGTGAAAGAAGGATAAAGGAAGGAATAACCCTTCCTGCAGGATACTACTATCAGTGGAGCGGACAGTTTGAGTATTACCAAAAAGCCATGGAGGACTTAAAAATAATAGTGCCCCTTGTTTTGCTTCTGATAGTGGCCCTCGTTTATATGAGTCTCGGTAGAGTATTTGAGACCTTTTTGGTGCTTCTTACCCTTCCGTCTTCTTTGCTGGGTGGCTTTTTGCTCATGTACCTTTTGGACTATAAGCTTTCTTTGGCAAGTGTGGCTGGTTTTTTAGCTCTTTTGGGAATTGCAGCAGAAATGGGTATAGTGATGGTGGTTTATATAATGAAGTCCTTGGAGGAAAGAAAGGACAGGAGCTTTGAAGAGGCCATATACGAAGGTGCGGTAAAGAGGATAAGACCCAAGGCTATGACTATGATGGCCATTGTAGCAGGTTTGTTACCAGCCATATACCTAAAAGGTGTTGGAGCGGAGGTCATATCCCGAATAGCCCTACCCATGTTGGGTGGTGTAGTTTCTGCCTTTTTAACAGCACTACTCGTTTTACCAGCGCTTTATAGCCTCAAACACCGCAGTTAGATTTTGAGTATAACCTTGCCAAAGTGTTTTGATGCTTCTAAATACTCGTGTGCTTCGCGTGCCTGTGAAAGATGAAACACCTTGTCCACTACTGGCTTTAAAAGTCCCCTTTCAAAAAGCTCTGATATCTTCAAAAGGTCAGCAGATGGTCCCATGTAAGTGCCTATGAGCTCTATCTCCCTTACGAATAAGTACCTTATATCTATGTTTGCATTGCTTCCTGTGGTAGTCCCAAAGAACACTAACTTGCCACCTTTTTTGAGACACTCTATACTTTTTGAGAAAGTTTGTTCTCCCACATGATCCATCACCACATCAACACCCTCTTTGAAAACCTCCCTTACCCTCTTGGGCACATCTTCCTGATAGTGATTTATCACCAAATCAGCACCCAGATCTTTGCATCTTCTTGCCTTTTCCTCACTTCCTGCGGTAGCTACAACAAAAGCGCCCATCAATTTAGCTATCTGAATACCTGCCACACCTACACCCGAAGAGCCAGCCCATATGAGCACTTTGCTGTATGGTTTTATCTGTCCCTTCCTTACAAGAGCGTTCCAAACAGTTAAAAAGGTAAGAGGGTAGCTTGCAGATTCCTCAAAGCTCAAGTTCTTAGGTTTTGGGATAACATTCCTTGCTGGCACTTTCACATACTCCGCATAGCCACCCTTTGTCTTAAGACCCAGTATATCGTAATACCTACACAAGTTATCCCTACCAGACAGGCACTCATAACAGACACCACAGGAGAGACCCGGAGAGACTATCACCTCATCTCCTTCCTTTACGTTTCTTACCAAATTTCCCACCCTTTCCACAACACCACTAACATCCGAACCCAATATGTGAGGAAGTTCAGGCTTTATGGCTAAAGCACCCTTTCTAACCCAGATATCAAGATGGTTTAGAGCGGTCGCTTTTACCTTGATGAGCACCTCATCTTCTCTTATCTCTGGCATTGGGAAATCTTCTACATAATCAAGATGCTCTACTCCCCCAAAGGCTTTGAGTAGTACTGCTTTCATAATGTTATTTTACCACACTCTTTGATTTTTCTTCAAGCAGTTTCTTTAGGCTTTTTGCTATTTCCTTCATTACAGGTTCAAACTTGTCTTTTAGTTCATAAAGAGCGCCATAGAGCTCATCAGAGGATACCTCCCAGGTGCTTATGAGCTTGTTTTTAAGCTGTGTCATCTTAAAGATGTCCATGTAGTAATCCTGAGGTATAACGCCTATCTCCACAAGTTTAGAGAGGCAGTCATCTCCGAACTTTTTAACACCAAACTTAGGGGCAAGATGTTTGCATATGTCAAAGAGGCTATCGTAAGCAACCTGATAAAAATACTTGACTCTATCGTAATACATGGGCTTTTCCCTGAATTCCTGTATACCCTGAGATAAGACAAATTCTATTTTCTTCACAGAGTCCTTTATGTGCTTTGCCTTTTCGTTAAGGAGGTCAAAGTCTATAAGAAGATAATTACCAGTAGTCTTTTTTATGTAGTCTACTACAGCCTGAGCGTAATTTTTAAACACAACTAGGTTTTCTTTCAAAAAGTCGTAAAGTTCTTCTGGCGATACAGTGTCTTTTAGGTCTCTATACTTGAAGTAAAACTCGGTGAACTTCTCAAGTGTCTGTATGTCTTGCATACCTATGTGCTGAGCTAATTTGACGAGACAGTCTTTAGATGTAGTTTTAAGTCCATAGAGGGTAGAAAGGTGTCTACAGGGCCTCATACAACTCTCAAAGGCTAAGTTAAAGTCCACGCGCACCTTATCAAGGACGAGCTTATTACTCACAAACTCTTCCTTTGGGAGGGAGAGGTTCTTTTTAAGGTCTACATATGCCTTTTCAAGGTTTTGAAAGCTCTCTAATATGAGGCTTATTTTAGGGCTCTTTTTCATGATTTATAATATACGCTAAGTTCTATGAAAGTCTCTGTGCTTGGCGGTGGTAGGTGGGGCACTGCACTTGCTACGCATTTAGGAAGGTTAGGCCACGAAGTTTTAGTTTACGAAAGAAATGAGGATGTAGTAAAAAAGATCAACGAAGGCAGGCATCCTTACATACAGGATATAACACTCAGCAATGTATCAGCTACGCAGAATTTAAAAGATGCGGAAAGCCATTCAGATTACTTGGTAATAGCTCTTCCTGTGCAGGCAATTAGAGAAGTCATCAAGCACATAGACCTTTCAAAAAAGGTGGTTATATCCGCATCAAAGGGCTTAGAGGTAGGCACTTACAAAAGGGTGTCCCAAATAGTTAAAGAGATTCACAGTTCTGCTGTGGTATTTTCTCTTTCTGGACCTTCCTTTGCGTCAGAAGTGTCAAAGGGCCTGCCTACCGCTTTGGTGCTGGCAGGTGAGGAGTTAGAGGAGCTAAGAAGGGTAAGAGACATATTCTTTTCTGAAAACTTTAGAGTTTATCTCTCTACAGACATTATAGGTGTGGAGCTTGGTGGAGCGTTAAAAAACGTAATTGCCATAGCGTGCGGTATATCTGATGGACTAGGCTATGGTGAAAACGCAAGGGCAAGTCTTATAACAAGAGGTCTTGCGGAGATGGTAAGAATAGGCATAAGCTTAGGGGCAAAAAGGGAGACTTTTTATGGGCTTTCTGGTATGGGGGATCTCTTTCTCACTGCAAGTTCAAGCCAATCAAGGAACAGAACTTTTGGTTTTTTGCTAAGTAAAGGATTAAAACCAGAAGATGCCTTCAGAGAGATAGGACAGGTGGTAGAAGGTGCGCATACTGTAAAAGCGGTAAAAAAACTTTCAGGAGAACTAGATATATACACTCCCATATGCTTGGCGGTTTATCAGGTAGTGGTTGAAGGTCAGGACCTTTATAAGATAGTAAGATCCCTCCTTTTGAGGCCTCCAAAAGAAGAGTTTGAAAACCTTTAGGATAATTTTTTTCTGACTTTTTGCAAGAGGTTGTGAGCGAGTCTTGTAGGTTCTGGTATTCGGTAAATGGAGGTTTTAAGCACAAGCTCAATAGCGGTCTTTAGGCTTATCCTGTGTCCTACAGACACATAGATGGGTTCTGTATCATCCCTTGTCCTGAGGACCGCACCCAAAATGTTCCCTCTGTATGTCAGGTAAGACCAACTTCCCCTTTTTGTAGATGGCTCCTTGTAGTATCCAAAAAGCTTAGTCTTTGCAACACCAACACTTACGCTCTGCGTGATCACACCAAAGTGTGAAGCTATACCGCATCCTCTTGGATGAGCTACACCTTGTCCATCTATAAAGTAAACATCAGGTTTCTTTTTCGCCCTTTGGTGTAAACTCAGCATCAGGGGAAGCTCCCTAAAAGCTAAAAAGGTGGGTATGTAAGGGAAATCCACTATACCCTCAACCACATCTTCATAAATGGGTTTTAGTGTGTTTATGTCTATCACTACCAAGCTTGCCCAAGCCTTTGTAGGGTTATTCCTTATATCTTGAAAAGTGAGGTCTATGCCTCCTACCGTGCGAATTTCCTGAAAGTCATCTTTCTGCACTACCTTTTTTGCACACTCTTGCTGAATCCTCTTTAGTTCTTCAAGGTCCATCACTTGCTTTGGTTTCCCTCAAGCAGTTCTTTCAAAGGTGGGATATTTTTAGGTATCTGTGGCTGTTGCTTATCAGCGCTTGACCTTCTTGAAAACTTAAATTCTTCTACTTTGACCTTCCCATCTTCCCTTATGTACATCTTACCCTTTCTTATGTCCAATATGCTGTGAAAAGGTTCTCGCTTCAGCTTCCCACCATCTTCGTAAAATACATAACCTTTATGTCCCACCTTCACATAGCCTACAATCTCTTTCTGCTGTCCTTTTGTGCTTTTTGAAAGACTTGGAAAAACATCTTTCTTCATTATACTTTCCACCTCATCTGCCAAAGAAAAACCTATTAAAGAAAGAACCAACAGAAAAAGACGCACACTACTATTATGCTCTGTTTTACAAAGCATGTCAACTTTTAGATTCTCAAATATAATATTAGCATGAGGTTTGTTAAGCTTCATGGTTCTGGAAACGACTTTGTTGTGTTTGATAACAGACAAGGTGAGGTGTACGATTTTGTGAAAAGCCTAAACTTAAGTTTAAAGGAATTTGTTGTCAAGGTTTGTGCTTTTCATACGGGTGTAGGTGCGGACGGACTCATACTCATAGAAAATCCGGAAAACTATGAGAATCACTTCAAATGGCAGTTTTTCAATTCTGACGGTTCTGTGGCAAGTATGTGTGGTAATGGCTCAAGGTGTGCGGTGCGTTTTGCTTACGAAGAAGGCATAGTGGATAAGCAAGTAAGATTTGAAACCTTAGCGGGGGTTATTCATGCAGAGGTTTTGGACGAGGGCAAAAGGGTAAAGGTGCTATTAACAAAGCCTAACGGTTTAAAAGATGTGAGCCTTAGAGTAAGGGGTACAAGTGTGGAAGGAAGTTTTATAAATACGGGCGTGCCACATTTTGTCATGCTGGTTGACAACCTTGAGAGCTTTGATGTGATATCTTACGGAAGGGAGATAAGATTTCATCAGGTTTTTGAGCCAGGCGGAACTAATGTGGACTTTATAAAGGTAAACTCAGAAGACAGCATAAGCATAAGAACCTATGAAAGAGGTGTAGAGAATGAAACCTTAGCCTGCGGAACCGGTGCAGTAGCCTCAGCCATAGTAGCCTACAAAAGGGGACTTGTTAAGAGAAAACCTGTAGAGGTAAGAACAAAAGGAGGAGATATCCTAAGGATAGACTTTGACGATGACCTAAGCAGAGTGTTTTTAGAAGGTAGCGTATATAAGGTGTTTGACGGATTTTTGCACAAAGAAGCCTTTTACTATTAAAATGAAAATAGCCTTTATATGCACGGGTAATTCTGCCAGAAGTCAAATGGCAGAAGGATACGCTAAGTATTTTGCAAGACTCTACAGAAAGCAAGTAGAAGTTTATTCTGCCGGTTCCTTCCCTTCTTCAAGTGTCCACCCTTTAGCCGTTAAGGTAATGCAGGAGGAAGGTATAGACATCTCTTCCCAATACCCAAAAACCATAGAATCCATACCTTACAAAGAGCTTGACATGATCATAACCCTTTGTGGAGGTGCATCAGAGAACTGTCCTTATGTACCGGGAACCGTGAGGTATCATTGGGGTCTTGAGGACCCTGCAAAAGAAGGAACCATTGAAGCTTTCAGAAAGGCAAGAGATCAGATAAAGCAAAAAGTGGAAGACCTTATCAAAAGCCTATAAGTAATGGTAAAGTTATACACGGTCGTCATATTCTCTGCAACTCTTTCATTAGTCATAACTAAACCTAAAAATTGGGCATAGGATACTCAGCATGGGCTGGAGCCATTGCTTGCCTTCTGTTAGGACTTGTAGATATTCACGATGTTATTTATATAGCAGGTCTTGTTTGGGATGCTACCTTACATTTATTTCCATAGTTCTTGATAAAGCAGGATTTTTTGAATGGTGTGCTATCCAAGCTATAAAGGCAGGCTTTATACTAACTCTTCCTGTACTTCTCTTTACACTCATAGCCTTGTACTTAGTTTTTGTAATATGAAGATACTTTGGCTTAACGGAAACCCTAACCCTAAGTTTGGGGGTACGGAAATACACACCTTGCAGATGGTAAGAGAGCTAACAAAAGAAGGTATACAAGTCCTTTTGGTTTGCGCTAAGAACTCTTATGTAGATAGGCACGCCAGCAGTGTAAAAAAGTATCACATTAGCTTTCCCAACAGTTTAGCTCTTTTAAGCACAATAAAACTCATAAGCTTGATAAATAGAGAAAAACCAGACCTTTTGATTGCTAACAACGGAAAAGAGTATCCAAACGCGCTTTTGGCTGGAAAGCTTGGTGGTATAAAGGTGGTCTTTTTCAGACATATGGAAAGGATGAAGCAGCGGTTTGTAAGAAAACTTGTGTTTCCTCATGTGGATCTGTTTCTTGCAGTAAGCGAGCATGTAAAAGAAAATCTCGTAAAAGAAGGTGTTGCGGAAAGTAAAATAAGAGTAGTTTATAACTTAGTTGATGAGGAAAGGTTTTCTTACATCAAAAAGCAAGAACACATTGTGGAACTCCTCTTTGTAGGAAAGCTTGATGAAGGGAAAGGGGTAATGGATTTTTTAAAAGCCGTTAAGGAGCTTACAAAAGCTGGTTTTAATCTCAAAGCGTGGGTTGTAGGTGATGGCAAGATAAAAAAGACTGTAGATTCATACATAGCGCACAATGGCTTGAGTGAAAAGGTTAAGGCTGTTGGATACACCCCCCAAGTTGAGGACTACTATAAAAGGGCACATATATGTGTGATACCATCAAGAGAAACAGAAGCTTTTCCAAGAGTTGCCATAGAAGCTCTTGCTTGCGGATGTGCCTTAGTGGTTTCAGATGTGGGTGGCACCAAAGAAGCTGTAGAAGAAGGCTACAACGGTTTTGTGTTCCGTGCTGGGGACACAAAGGAATTGATTGATAAGCTCAAAAGGGCAATAAGAGAATGGGAAAAACTATCTGAAAACTCAAGGGCTCTCTACGAAAGAAAGTTCTCAAAGTCTGCGGTAATGAAAAGTTTTCTTTCCGCCTTGGATACTCTTACACATTAAATCTAAAGTAAATTATATCGCCGTCTTTTACTTGGTAATCTTTACCTTCAAGCCTTACAAGACCAAGTTCCTTCGCCTTGCTCATAGAACCTACCTTTATATAATCTTCGTAGTTTATTACCTCAGCAGCTATAAAGCCTCTCTCAAAGTCCGAGTGGATCTTTCCACCAGCCTGGGGCGCTTTTGTTCCCTTCTTTATCGTCCATGCCCTTGTCTCTTTCTCACCAGCAGTAAAGAAGGTTATAAGGTCAAGCAGTGCATAACTTTCCCTGACTAACTTGTTCAGACCTGGCTCATCAAGTCCGTAAGCGTTAAGCATCTGCAGTTTTTCTTCCTCAGGGAGCTCTACAAGTTCAGCTTCAAGCTTGGCACATATGACAAGCGCAGGCGCTTTCTCCTTTTGAGCGTAATCTATCACCTGTTTTACATACGCATTTCCACTCAGACCCTCTTCATCCACATTTGCTACATACAGCACAGGCTTGGTAGTGAGCAGGAAAAGGGTTTTCTTAGTGTATTCTAAGAGATCTTCTGGAAGTTCAGTGTGTTTTCTGATAGGTTCTAAATTTTCAAGGATCTCTTTTAACCGCAGGAGTTTTTCAAGCTCCTCTTTGGCTTTTTTGTCCCCAAGTTTTGCGGGTTTTTCCACCTTTTCTATCCTTTTGCTGACGGTCTCTAAGTCTTTGGCTATGAGCTCCAAGTCTATTATCTGCGCATCCCGTATTGGGTCTACGCTACCTTCCACATGAACTATGTCCGGGTTTTCAAAGCATCTTAGTACCATAGCTATAGCGTCCACCTCTCTTATGTGAGCCAAAAACTGATTGCCAAGACCCTCACCTTTACTAGCATTACGCACAAGCCCCGCTATGTCCACAAACTCAATAAATGTGGGCGTTACCTTCTTAGACTTTTCCATCTTTGCTATTTGGTAGAGCCTTTCATCAGGCACTGCTACCACTCCCACATTGGGTTCTATGGTACAGAAAGGGTAGTTAGCTGCTTGGGCTTTGGCGGATTGAGTGATAGCGTTAAAAAGCGTGGACTTGCCTACGTTAGGTAATCCTACAATACCTACACTTAAACCCATAAACTCTTAAATATAGTTATAATTTTGTGTATGGCAAAGAGGGTTATCTTAGCTTACTCTGGTGGATTGGACACCTCCGTAATGGTAAGGTGGCTCACACAAAAGGGATACGAAGTTATCACCTACACCGCAGATGTGGGACAAGGAGAGGAACTAAGCGATATACCCCAAAAGGCAAGGTCTTCTGGAGCTGTTGATGCTATAGTAGAAGACCTCAAAGAAGAGTTTGCTAAAGATTACTGTCTTCCTACTCTCAGGGCTTTAGCTCTGTATGAAGGCAAATATCCCCTTAGCGCTTCTCTTTCAAGACCCCTTATATCTAAAAAGCTTATTCAGTACGCAGAGAAGTTTGGTGCGGACTACATAGCTCATGGCTCCACGGGAAAAGGCAACGATCAGGTGAGGTTTGAGGTATCCGCGTGGGCTTTGAACCCTAACATTGAGGTGATAGCACCCGTTAGGGAGTGGGAGTTTAGATCTCGCGAGGAGGAGGTAGAGTACGCCATCAAACACCAAATACCTGTAAAGATAACAAAAGAAAAGCCTTACTCTATAGATAAGAATCTGTGGGGAGTTTCCATAGAGTGTGGTCCCATAGAGGACCTGCTGGAAGAGCCACCCGAAGATGCCTTTGAATGGACTGTCTCTCCCAAGAAAGCACCAGATCAAGAAGAGTATGTGGAAATAACCTTCGAGGAAGGCACACCTGTAGCGGTAAATGGAAAAAGATACGAACTTATAAGCCAGCTTATCCTTGACCTGAACGCCATAGGAGGAATGCACGGCGTAGGAAGGATAGACATGGTTGAAAATAGACTGGTAGGTATAAAAAGCAGGGAGGTTTACGAAGCACCTGGTGCTACGCTTCTTTATACCGCTTACAGAGAACTTTTATCTCTTACTACGGACAGGTTTACCTTCCATTACTTTTTAGGTCATATACCCCACGAGTATGCTAAACTGGTGTACGAAGGACTTTGGTTTTCTCCGCTAAGAGAAGCCTTAGATGCCTTTGTGTTTACAGTAGCAAAGTGTGTTACAGGAAGCATTAAACTAAAGCTGTATAAAGGTTCCATAGCAGTAGTTTCAAGAAGCTCGCCCAACTCTCTTTATGTGGAAGAGCTTGCCACATATTCCGAAAGGGATACTTTTGACCATAAGGCTGGTGCTGGCTTCACAAAGGTCTTTGGCTTACCTCTAAAGACCTTAGCGAGAGTTAAAAAGTCATCATGTTAATAGCTGTACCACTAACTGACATAGAATTTGATAAGCGCTTGGAAGAGTGTAAAACCTTAGGAGCGGACATAGTTGAGCTTAGAGTGGACATGTTTGAAAATACACAGGTGGATCATGTTCGCAAGCTAATACAAAAAGCGCACTCTGCAGGTCTTATGACCATTCTTACCATAAGGAGTGAAGAAGAGGGAGGCAGAAAAGTAGAAAACCGTGAAGGGCTCTTTCAGGAGTTATCACCCCTTAGTCATTACACGGATGTGGAACTATCTTCACTCAGCATCTTGTCGAAAGTTAGAGATATAGTAAAAGCCCACAACAGAAAGCTTATAATCTCTTACCACAACTTTTCTGCTACACCACCCAAATGGATACTTAGAGAGGTCTTCAGATCCGCACGGCGATGGGGTGCGGATATAATCAAAATTGCTGTCAAAGCCAACTCGTACAAAGATGTAGCAGAACTTTTATGCATAGGAAAGGAGGAAGAAGGAGAAAAAATACTCATCTCCATGGGTAAAATAGGGAGCATCTCCAGATTAGCTGGGTTCGTGTTTGGATCTGTAATATCCTATGCTTTTATAGACAAACAAGTAGCAGAAGGTCAGATACATCTTGAACAAATGGTAAAACTTAGGAAGCTCTTTTATGGTTAAAGTTAAGTTCTGTGGACTAAAAAGGCGTGAGGATGTAGAAAAAGCTTTATCTCTGGGTGTTGATTACATAGGTTTTGTGCTTTACCCAAAAAGCCCTCGGTTTGTAAGTTTTGATGAGCTAAAGGAATTGGTGCATAGCGCTGGCAACAGCATAAAAAAAGTAGGTGTTATGGTAAATCCTGAGTATGAGGAAGTGAAAAGAGCCCTTGATACGGGTATAGATTTGGTCCAACTTCACGGAGAAGAGAGTTTTCAGCTTGCAAAAAAGATAGGAATAAGCAGAGTTATAAAAGCCTTTAGAGTCAAAGATGACTTACATATAGCCCAAGAGTGGCAATTGGCTTATGCGATCCTTTTGGACACATATTCAGAGAAAGCTTACGGTGGAACAGGAAAGACTTTTGATTGGAAAATAGCAGAAAAATTTGTAAAGGAGGGATTTCGCGTTTTTCTATCCGGAGGACTAAACCCAAGTAATGTAATCCACGCAGTAAAAAAGGTAAATCCTTATGCTGTTGATGTTTCCTCTGGTATAGAAGTAAGTCCAGGTGTAAAAGATCACAAAAAAATGATTGCGTTTGTAGAAGCCCTCAGGAATAATCTATCTTGATCTTCTCTATTATACTTTTAAAATCTTTCCACTCTATGGCTGGCCATGTTTCCGTTGTAGCATGACCAAACGATCTTATTATCATAGCAACTTTTGCTGCCTCCTCATCATCTTTAGCTTCAAAGATGTCAAGGTAATCGTATGGACCAAAAACGACCAAGTTCATGATCCACCTTACACTAGGGCAGTTCTCTTCAATGAGCTTTTCTGCGTGTTGTTCTATCTCCTTGAGCTTCTCTAAATTTTTTACCGCGTAAGGTGAGATCTTGGTTAGCATCACATATATACCCATCCTTGCTTCCCTCCTTAGATAGTAAAATATAAGCTAAGAGCCTTATGAAAGGAAGGCATATTAAACATCTTCTACTTTTCTTCTTAGTTCTTTTGGTGAGCTTTCTCAGAGTAGAAAAGGACAAGGGGTATCTACCAGATGATCTTGGCAGTGGCTCATTGGTTGTGTCCGTAGAAGGTGTGCCACAAGGAGATGAAAGAGGACTAAAGGTTAAGGTAAAGCTTTTAGGTGGAGACATTCCCGAGTTATACCGTAGAGTAGGATACCTTACACTTTTTGGTGCAGAGGACCTTCCATCAAGAAGGTTTGAGGTTTTTGGACACGTAAAAGTTCATAACGGAAAAATTTTTATATCATCAAGCTGGAGAGATGTAAAGAAGATCATCTTGGTGGGAGAAAGTCAAAGAGATAAGCTTATAAAAAGAATGGAAGAAAAGATAAAGGATGCAAATGTTAAGTCTCTTGTACTTTCTTATCTTTTTGGTACTGCTCAGGATGTTATGTCTTTTGAATATCAGGCTTCTTTTTGGCGTACAGGCCTTTTGCACCTTTTGGTTGTTTCAGGCTTTCACCTGACACTTATAGCACTAATACTAAGGTATTTACTGCCTGGTAGGTATGGTTTTTTTCTTGCACTCTTGGGAGTTAGTTGGTACGCTTTTTTTGTGGTACCTATGGATCCACCCGTCTTGAGAGCTCACCTAATGATTCTCTTTGCCATACTAATAAGGCTCTTGGATAGAAGACCCGATTACCTAAATTTGCTCTTCTTTTCGGGCTCTGTAATACTTTTCCTTTACCCCGAATATCTAACATCTTACTCCTTTTGGCTATCCTTTAGCGCTACACTTTATCTGATACTGTCTAGCACGAACATAGAGAGCATAAAAAACTCCCTGCCAGAGCGCCTTTATCCCGTATTTGTATCTTTTTGGGGTAGTTTTTTTGCTTTTTTGGGTACTGCAAGTATAGTTTCCACCTTTTCCCTGACAACACCAGCCAGCGTTCTGTTTACACCCATAGTGGGAATTCTCTTTGTACCTTTTACCGCTTACGGAATTTTGGAACTTCTAACTTTTTTCAGCCTTCCTTCTTTCCCCCTTGAGTACTTAGGTAAAGCTATACTATCCCTTGTGAGCTTACTGTCTTATATGAGCCTTACGGTAAACACACCCCTTTCTGTAAAAGAAGCCATCTTTATAACCCTTTTATCTGCACTTATGCTTTACTTTTTAAAAAATTGGTGGAAACTCCTTGCAGGAGCTCCGCTTATGCCTTTTTTATTACGATCCTTGTTATGAGGTCCTCACCCACATCCCAGCGAGGCACCTCTTTAAAGGGTATTTGGCTTTCCTCAAGCTTATCGTAAAAGACCTTTCCTTTCTCGGTCGCTACCATAACTTCTGCACTTTCTTTTATGGGCACCACATCCACGAGCTTACTTTTTGTATGTATCAAAAGGCGCATACCCTTAGAACCTCTGCTTTTAACTGGTATATCATCTAGACTTACCTTCCTAACACTTCCCTTTTCTGTTATAAGCACAAGGTATGGATAGTCCTTTAAAGCCCTTGCTCCTTTGAGTATATCTCCCTCCTCAAGCCTTATACCTATAACACCTTTGGAACCCACTGTGGCAGGAGGAATCTCTTTTATAGGAAACCTGAGCCATTTGCCTTTCTGAGTGAAGAGCAAAAGATCGCCTTCTTCTGGGGACTGCAAAACTCTGATCACTTGATCTTCCTCTTCAGAAAACTTTATTATGGACATACCTTGAGCTTTGTACTCAAAGTCCACGATAGGTATCTTTTTCACATACCCTAACTTGGTTATCAGAATAATGCGATCACTTGCCTGAGACCTCACAAAGGCACCTACGATACTTTCCTCCTCTTCTTTAAAAGACACCTTGCTCCCTTGAAGAGCTTGAGAACCCGCTATCCAATAAACCCTACCTTTGTTGGATACCATAAATAGTCCTTCATCAAAGGGAACATCTAATACATTAACCACTTCTTCTTCCTGCAACTCTTCAAGGGGCATGATCTTTCCGTTGGAATATATGACTACCGTAAGTTGTCCCACTTTCTCCTCTTCAAATCCAAGAACAAAACTCTTTCTTGGGGAAGGAAACTCTCTTGATATCTCCTCCATCTCTTGTACAAACACCTTTATTCTCTCTTCCTCACTGCCTATGAGCTTTTTGTAATAATCTATTTTTTGCATAAGTTCTTCCCTTTCTTCCTCAAGCTTTTTGCTTTCAAGAGATGTGAGCCTTTGGAGTCTCATGTCAAGCACAGCATAGGCTTGTTTTTCACTAAGGGAGTATTTTTGTATGAGTTTTTCCTTTGCCTGTGCTGTGTCCTGAGAGCTTCTTATATCTTGTATCACTTGATCCATATGCCTTATAGCGGTGAGTAGTCCTTCCACTATGTGCAGTCTATCTTCTGCCTTTCTTAGGTAATGTTTGGACCTTCTGAGAATAACCTCAAGCCTGTGTCTTAGGAATTCTTGCAAAAGCCCTTTTATACCTACCTGTTTGGGTTCGTTGTCTATAAGCACTACAAAGTTTATGGGAAAGTTTTTCCGCAAAGCGGTGTATCTGTAAAGCTTTTCCAATACTTTTTGACCGTCCGCATCTCTTTTTAGCTCTACGACTATCCTTATGCCTTCTTTGTCAGATTCGTCCCTTATATCGGATATCTCTTTGAGCTTTCCTTCCCTTACGAGCTCTGCCATTCTCTTTATGAGTTCTGCCTTATTTACCTGATAGGGTATTTCCGTTATGACTATCTGCTGTCTTCCCCCTTGTAGTTTTTCTATGTGAGCCTTTGCCCTTATCCTTACATGTCCCTTTCCTGTGTGATAGTACTCAATAAGCTCAGAGTAGTTTTCTATGATGCCACCTGTGGGAAAATCTGGACCCTTTATATGTTTCATTATCTCTTCCGTTGATAAGTCTGGATTTTTTGCAAGCTCTATCAAAGCCTTACAAACTTCTCTGAGGTTATGGGGTGGTATAGAAGTGGCTAATCCTACCGCTATACCTGTAGACCCGTTGCAAAGCATGTTGGGAAACTTAGAAGGCAAAACTGATGGCTCTAAGGTAGAACCGTCAAAGTTAGGTACGAAATCAACGGTATCCTCCTCTATGTCTTCAAGGAGTTTTATGGCTACCTTGGAAAGTTTAGCCTCTGAATACCTCATAGCTGCCGGAGGATCACCGTCTATAGAGCCAAAGTTCCCCTGCCCCTTTATAAGAGGGTATCTCATGTTAAAGTCCTGAGCCATCCTAACCAAAGCGTCATAAACAGCCTGATCTCCGTGAGGGTGGTAGTATCCCAAAACTGTCCCTACTATTCTTGCACTCTTTACAAAAGGTTTATCCGGTGTTAGGTTCATCTGGTACATGGCATAGAGTATCCTTCTTTGGACAGGTTTTAGCCCATCGCGAGCGTCGGGAATAGCTCGCCCTACTATGACGGACATAGCATAGTCTATGTAGGACTGCTTTACCTCTTCTTCTATGGGGACTGTTGTGATCTCCATGGGTAATATTATAATTATACATTATACGCTCAGTAGAGAAATTAGTTTAAAGCTAAATTTAGAAACTCAAGGATAAAAGAGGCAAGAGGATAAAGCTCTTTAGTAAAGCTTTGTGCTTAATTTCTCTACTGGGCGTGTATAGAATTATATTTTTTTATTTCATGTACACTCACATCGTCATAAGAGGAGCAAGACAGCACAACCTAAAAAATATTAACCTTGACATACCCAAGAACAAGCTAGTGGTCATAACGGGACCTTCTGGAAGTGGTAAGTCTTCTCTGGCTTTTGACACCATATACGCAGAAGGGCAAAGAAGGTATGTGGAATCTCTCTCTTCTTACGCACGACAGTTTTTGGGTATGATGGAAAAGCCTGATGTGGATATCATAGAGGGCCTTTCTCCTGCCATAGCTATAGACCAAAAAACAACTTCCAAAAACCCACGCTCCACCGTAGGCACTGTTACTGAGATCTATGACTACATGAGAGTTCTGTGGGCAAACATAGGAAAACCTCACTGTCCCATCTGTAAGAGATTACTTGAAGGTCTTTCTGCTCACGAGATGCTTGAAAAAATATGGGAAAAGTATAGACAAAGGCGTATCACCGTTCTTTCTCCCGTGGTCAGAGGTAAAAAGGGTGAGTTCAAAGAGCTCATAAAAGAGCTTTACATGAAAGGCTTTTCCAGAGTAAGGGTAGATGGTGAGTACAAAAGGATAGAAGATGTGCCACCTTTGGAAAAAAACAGGAAACATAACATAGAGGTGGTTATAGACAGGCTAACTCTTGAAGAAGAAGAAAGAGCAAGGCTTCTTGGTGCTATAGAGAAAGCCCTTGAGCTATCGAAGGGACTTTTAATAATTGAGGATGTGGATAAAGGAAAAGAGGAGGTTTTCAGCGAAAGGCTCACCTGTCCAGATCACGGTTTTTCTTTGCAGGAGCTATCCCCAAGGCTCTTTTCTTTTAACTCACCTTATGGTGCTTGTCCCACGTGCAAAGGTTTGGGTGTAAAGTGGGAGATAGACACCAAGCTTCTTATAGATGAACAAGAGCCAGCAGTAGATGCCTTTAGGATAACCGAATCCTCCTTCTTTAACTACCTTAAGTATCCCATATCCAACATACTCAGGCAGCTGGGCTACGATCCCAGAATACCCTTTAAGGACCTTCCTCAGAGCGTAAGGCATCTTCTACTCTATGGAGGTGAGGTAAAGGGAGCGGTATTTGAAGGAGTGGTCAAGCACCTTGAGAGAAGGTTTATGGAAGAAGATGCGGAAAGAATAAGGGAAGAGATAAATGAGTACATAAAGGAAAAACCTTGTCCTACTTGTGGTGGTGCAAGACTGAGAGATGAGGCTCTTTCTGTGCTGGTAATGGGTAAAAACATTTGGGAAGTGTGTAATATGCCTGTATATAAGACAAAAGAGTTTTTTGAAAACCTAATTGAAAACTTAACGGGTAGGGATTACATAATAGCGGAAAAGCTCATAAAAGAGATCACCGACAGACTTGGCTTTTTGGTAGATGTGGGGCTTGATTACCTTGACCTCGCAAGGTCTGCGGATACTCTTTCTGGTGGAGAGATGCAAAGGATCAGACTTGCAACCCAGATAGGTTCCAAACTCACGGGCGTCCTTTATGTGCTTGACGAACCCTCCATAGGATTACACCCAAGGGACACGCAAAAGCTCATAAGAACCTTGAAGCATCTGAGAGATCTGGGCAACACGGTCATAGTGGTGGAGCACGATCCAGAGACTATAATGTCTGCTGATTGGATCATAGATATGGGTCCGGGTGCAGGAAAGCATGGGGGTCAGGTAGTAGCGCAGGGCACAGTAGAGGACATAATGGCTCATCCTCATTCCCTTACGGGTGCTTACCTCTCGGGAAGGCTCACTATAGAAGTCCCTCAAAAGAGGAGAAGACCCACGGGCAAGTGGATAAGGATAGTGGGGGCAAAAAAGCACAACCTTAAAAACATTACTGTTGAGATACCTTTGGGACTTTTTGTGTGTATCACTGGCGTATCAGGTAGCGGAAAATCAACACTCATATACGACATCTTGTGGAAGTATGCAAAAGCGGTCTTTTACGAAGGTGAAGGAGAAATAGATGGTTTTGAAAGGATAGAGGGGCTTGAACACATTGACAGAGTAATAAACGTAGATCAATCTCCTATAGGAAGGACACCTAGGAGCAATCCTGCCACTTACACCAAGCTTTTTGACCTTATAAGGGATCTCTTTGCAAGCACACCAGAAGCCAAGGCAAGGGGCTATACCGCAGGAAGGTTTTCCTTCAATGTAAAGGGAGGCAGGTGTGAAGCATGTCAAGGTGAAGGTGTTATAAAAGTCGAAATGCACTTCTTACCACCTGTTTATGTAACCTGCGATGTGTGTAAAGGAAAAAGGTATAACAAAGAAACCTTGGACATTCTCTTCAAAGGCAAGAATATAGCGGAAGTGCTTGACATGACAGTGGATGAGGCTTACGAGTTTTTCTACCACCACACAGCTATAAGAAGGAAGCTTGAACTTTTAAGAGATGTGGGGCTTGGCTACATAAAACTTGGACAGCCTGCAACAACCCTTTCGGGCGGGGAGGCACAGAGAATAAAGTTAGCCAGAGAGCTTTCCAAGAAAGACACGGGAAGAACACTTTACCTTCTTGATGAACCCACTACTGGGCTTCACATGGACGATGTGAAAAAGCTCATCCATGTCCTTCAGAGACTTGTGGAAAAGGGCAATACGGTGGTGGTCATAGAGCACAACATGGATGTGATAAAGTGTGCCGACTGGATAATAGACATGGGACCAGAAGGTGGTGAAAAGGGCGGTCAGGTGGTAGCTTTTGGCACACCAGAGGAAGTGTCAGAAAACCCAAATTCTTACACAGGCTTGTACCTAAGGAGTTATCTCTCTCATGTGCCTTCTGGTAGTAGCTCTATGATGAGGTAATCTCCTTCTATCTTTGCGGAGACAGGATCGTAGTTTCTTAGCTTTCTTGGAAGCATTATGTGGCTCTTGAAGTTTCTCCATCTTACGGTGATCTCACCGTCAGCTTTTAGGACACTTAGTCCCTCTTTTGTTAAAAAGGGTGCTCTGAGCCTTACAAAATACTTATCCTTTTCCTGCAGGAACTCATAAGGCTTTTCCTTGAAAAACGCATGAGATGGGTCTTTATCTCCGTATATGAGATTAGCGAGGATGCTGAGCTTTTCAAGACCAACCACCTCGTCCTCAAGCATGGGAACGGTAAATATGGGAACAGGAGCAAACAGCGCCTTTATGTCCTCCAGATACTTTCTTTGCATAGATACCCATTTGTGAAAGGTGTTGCACTCTTCTGCTTCTGTTGGTAGAACTTTATTTACAATAACTGCGTCCACATTTACACCAAAGAGATTGAAGTATAAAAAAGCTCTCTGGCTCTCTTTGAGCACCATCTTCTCAGGATTTGCAACTAATCTAACAGATGTTATTTCAGGGTCTATAAGTATCTCATCCACACCTTTGAGTTTTTCGTAAAAGTTTTCCAAAGCCTGAAAGTAAGAGTCATCGGGTATAGGTACGTCTGTTATCCTTCTTGCCACAGGCCTTGCCACCCTAAAGATGGTTCTTTCCACATTAAACACTTTCTTCATATACCACTTTAGAACTGTAGGCATGGACACAAAGCGCAAAGACTCACCAGTGGGAGGAAGGTCAAGCACAAGCACATCAAACTCTCCTTCTTTGTAATACTTGTTTACATAAAGTAGGCTGGTCACCTCTTCCATACCTGGGAGAATGGCAAGCTCCTCTGATACCACTTTGTCAAGCCCCGTTGTGTTAAAAAGAAGCTCCAAAAATCTGTACACATCTCCCCAATACCTGTCTATCTCTTCCTGTATGTCTATCTCCTGAATGTAAAGTTTGTCATTTATCTTTATGGGGAGGCCCCTTGCCTTAATCTTTTCACTCTCTGGAATGTCAAAGGCATCACCCAAGCTGTGAGCAGGGTCCAAGGATACCACTATGGTCTTATAACCCAGCTGTGAAAGTCTGTAGGCGGTAGATGCAGATATGGTGGTTTTCCCTACACCACCTTTTCCGGAAAATAAAATGACTCTCATAGGTAAATATTTTAGTGTTCCTGTGTGTAGATGGCAATTGAAAATTATTTGCAGATAATATATAATGATGTTTAAGGAGGTGAAAGGCATGAGAAAAAAGGTAGTCATAGCGGTAGCGGGGAGTTTATTCCTTTTGGGTGCAAGTAAGTCCGAGGATGTAAAGCTACTGGAAGAGGCAAAAAGATACTTTCAACCTCTTCCAAAGGTAGCAGATAGTAAGGAAAATCCCATCACCCCAGAAAAGGTAAGACTCGGAAAGATGCTTTATTACGACCCTAGGCTCTCAAAGAGTGGTTTAATAAGCTGCAATACCTGTCATAATCTTGCAACCTACGGTGTAGATAACCTACCCACCTCTGTAGGACACAGGTGGCAGATAGGTCCTAGGAATGCTCCTACTACGCTCAATGCTGCACTTCACATAGCCCAGTTTTGGGACGGAAGAGCAAAGGATGTGGAAGAGCAGGCAAAAGGACCTATACTCAACCCAATAGAGATGGCTATGGACTCACCTCAGGAAGTGATCCAAAGGCTTAGCACCATTCCCGAGTATGTAGAACTCTTCAAAAAAGCCTTTCCTAACGATAAAAATGCTCTAAGCTATGACAATGTAGCAAAAGCTATAGGAGCCTTTGAAAGAACCCTTATAACTCCTTCAAGGTTTGACAAGTTTTTACAGGGAGATGTTAACGCTCTTACGAAAAAAGAGAAAGAAGGACTAAAAACCTTTATAGAAGTAGGCTGTGCTGGTTGCCACAACGGTCCAGCTTTAGGCGGTAATATGTTTATGAAATTTGGTGTTGTAGAAGCTTATTGGGAAGCAACGAGAGACTTTGTCACTTTGGATAAACCTACCGTGCCGGTAGATGTGGGAAGGTTTGCGGTAACTCACAAACAAGAGGATCTTTATGTTTTTAAAGTTCCTTCTTTGAGAAATGTGTCAAGGACCTATCCTTACTTTCACGACGGTTCCGTTTGGAGCTTAGAAGATGCTGTGCAGGTTATGGCAAAGGTACAGTTAGGCAAAGAGCTTAATAAAGATCAGGTAGAAAAAATTGTTGCCTTTTTGAAAACCTTAGATGGAGAGATTCCAAAAGATGCACTGGAAGTGCCTATACTCCCAGCATCAACATCTAAAACGCCAAAACCTGTTAGATAAGTTCTTCGGTGGCTGTGTGCCACCTTTTTTTCATTTATGATACTCTTAGATAGGTGTATTAGGTACGTATACGAAAGGGTTTATGGTGAGAGGTTTTACAGGTGCAACTGGGATGTGGACCTGAACTTAACGGTAAGTGATACAACTTTTGTAGTTTGCGATACAGAAACCACGGGTCTTGACATAAAAAAAGATGAGCCTATAGCCATAGGTGCTCTAAAAATAAGAGCTCTTCACTTGGATCTCTCCGAAAAATTTTACAGACTGCTAAAACCCAAAAAATTACCAGATAGATCCTCTATTGAAATCCATGGTATAACACCTTCTGACCTTACATCTGTTTACACACAGGAAGATGTAGGTAAGGATCTTTTGAATTTTGCAAAGGGTAGTGTGCTGGTAGGCTACTTTTTCCATTTTGACCTTGAGATGATAAGAAAGCTCCTCAAAGATCTTTGCCCTTCTATATTCTTACCGTATTTTATTGATGTACTTGACCTTTACCCAGGTGAAAAGCCTTCTGATATGGAGAGTATGCTTTCTGCTCTCGGAATTCCCTTAAGTGCTCGTCATTCTGCTTTAGAGGACGCCTACATGACCGCTCTTATATTCCTCAAACTTATAAAGCCTTATGAAAAGAAAAAACTCAAGGCTGTTCCACTTAGAGTGCTCTAATAAAACTACACAACCTCTATAATCCCCCACGGTGGGCTAAAAACAAGACTTTTTGCTGTCTCTCTCTTGGCTTTCTCTAATTTCTCTACTGGGCGTGTATATTATTTATAGAAGACCGCTTTCTAAAACCTCGTATCTATGATGCGAGGATACAGAAAGCCTGCATTAACAGTTTAAAATTATTTTGCACGTAATATAGTTAAACCATATAACAGTAATGAACATGTGAATTAGTTAAAGTCAAATCAATATAACATGACATTGCAAAAATCAATCAGGAGGTATATCGAGGAATGTCAGCAGCTATGAGATGCTTAACGATATCTTTAAGCAACCTTCCTGAGGAATACAAAATCGTTTTAGGATATCTTACTTATCACTCTGGAAGGCTTTACAATCAAGCGCTATACCTACTCAAGAACAGAGAGGCTAAAAACTAAAGGATAGCCTACACTTAAGAAATCTTCAGTCAAGAACCGCTCAGATTGTTTTAGATGAGCTTGTAAGAGCCTACAAAAACGCTTTCAATGGTCATGCTAAGTTCCCCAAGTTCAGACCAAAAAATAAACCACATAGAACCTTGACCTACGATAGCACTGGCTTTAAGGTGGTGGGAACTAAGATTAGGCTTTCTCTTTCCAAAGAGCTAAGAAACTGGTTAAAGGAAAAGCACTCTATAGAACTTACATACCTTTGGATTGAAACAGGACTGGAGCTTGACCCAAGATTGATTAAGAATGTCTAGATAGTCCCAAGAGCTAAAGAATTTGAACTGCATATTATCTATGAAAAACCACAGACGGAAGCAAAAACCATTAAAACTGATAAGGTAATGGTTTTAGACCCAAACTCTTCTAATTTCTTTGCAGTTGTAATAGAAGGAGTTTCTGAGCCTTATCTGATTGATGGGAAAGGGCTAAAGAGTTTGCTAAGGAAGTATCTAAAGAAGATTGCAGAGCTCCAGAAGAGGTTAGACGGAGCTAAGAAGAAAGGATTTGAAACGCATCTTTTGGAAGAGAGGCTTTCAAAAACTTGGCTAAAGATAAAGAGATTACTTAAACACTACGCACACACAGTATCGAACCTTATTTTGGAACTTGCACTAAAGCATGGAGTTAAGAAAATCTATGTAGGAGATGCGGTAAAGAACAAGAACAAAGAAAGCAAGCTAAGTAGCATAGTAGATCAGATATGGAAATTGCTTCCACATGGAAAAGTCAAAGAGTGTTTGGAATACAAAGCTAAAGAGTATGGAATAGAAGTTGAATACATCTCAGAACATTTTACTTCAGGTGTGGATAGTTCCATAGATGGGACTGTTTGCAAAGAAGCTTACACACCTGAAGCAAGAGTAAAGAGAGGACTATACAAAACAAAGCTTTTAGGCTATCTAAACGCAGACATTAATGCATGCAGAAACTTTCTCAAGAAGCTTGGAAAGTTTGACCTAATAAGTGGAGTAGGAAAGCCTGTAAGGTTGAGAGTTTTTTACAAGCTAAAAGGTAGCTCCGCTATCCTGCTATACGGTAGGATAGGTAGGAGTAGGGGCAGTGTGAACCTGCCTGTGGTGATAAGGGACACCATAAGTGTCCAAACTCACCCAAAGCCTCGGATCTGTGATACGAGGTAGTTCACAATACTATTTTCTATTGATGTCTCTTAGAATCTCCTCAAGTAATGCCTGAGCCATCTCTTCTTCACTTACTCTGCGGATGGGTTTTCCTTCTTTAAAAAGCCACGCAAAACCTTTGCCACACGCAAGTCCTATATCTGCTTCCTTGGCTTCACCTATGGCATTAACCACACAGCCCATTATGGCTACTTTTATAGGTGTTTTTACTTCTTTTAATTTTTCTTCTACCTCCTTAACCACTTTTGGAAGGTCTACTTCTATCCTTCCGCATGTGGGACACGCTACTATTTCCACACCGCGCCTTCTTAGTCCCAAGGCTCTTAGGATTTCGTAAGCTGTTTTTATTTCCACCTCCGGGTCATCTGTTAGGGAAACCCTTACCGTATCTCCTATCCCCATGTAAAGGAGGATGCCTATACCTACTGAGGACTTTATTATACCCTTTTGCCCCATACCTGCCTCTGTAATGCCTATATGCAGGGGTATGTCCGTTTGCTCTGCAAAAAGTTTGTTGGCTTTGATGTTTTCAAGCACATCGGAGCCTTTTATGGAAACCTTAAAGTTATAAAAACCCCATTTTTCAAACTTCTCGCTCCAGCGCATGGCACTTTCAAAGAGGGCCTGAGCACACGGGTAGCGGTACTTTTCCAGAAGGTCTTTCTCAAGAGAACCTGAGTTTACGCCTATCCTTATGGCTACATTCTTTACTTTTGCTTCTTGCACTATATCCCTTACTATCTCTTCCTTCCCTATGTTGCCGGGGTTTATTCTTATACCATGAACCCCCTTCTCCATGGACCTAAAGGCATAAGAAGGCGCAAAGTGTATGTCCGCTATCACTGGGATAGGAGACTTCTTTACTATCTCTTCAAGGGCATTAAGATCCTCTTCGTGTGGCACAGCAACTCTTATTAGTTCACAGCCTGCACGAGCAAGCCTGTTTATCTGATCAAGAGTAGCGGGCACATCGTGCGTTTTGGTAGAAGTCATGGATTGCACCACTATGGGTGCGGAGCCACCTACTGGAACCCAACCTACATTTATCTGACGGGTCTTTCGCCTTTGGATCATGACAGCTCTAACATCCTCATAATGGGTCTTTTGGCTTTTTCTATTATATCTTCTGGCAAAACTACCTCGTTAAGCTCGTTTTTTAGTGTTTCGTAAACCTTAGGCAAGGTTATAGCTTTCATAGTACAACAGTAAACACTACCGCAGTAGTTCATGGATTCCGGAAATATGTATTCTTTGTGGGGATTTCTTTTCATAAGAGTGTACTTTAAACCCACCTCCGTTATTACTATGACCCTTTTGGCGTCGCAAGTAGTAGCGTAGTTAATTATCTGGGAAGTAGAGCCTACAAAATCTGCCATCTGTATCACCTTTGGATGACATTCGGGATGAACTGCAACTTTCGCATCCGGATACATGTTCTTTAGCTTTTGGACTTCTTTTGCTGTGAACTCAAAATGTGGTGGGCAAAAACCCTGCCATATCACAAACTCCTTATCTGGCACGTGCCTTTTTACCCAGTTTCCAAGAGCTTGGTCTGGTATGAAGATGATCTTTTTGCTTTGAAGTTTCTGAACTATCTTTACTGCGTTGGCGGAAGTCACACAAATATCTGAAACCGCTTTTACTTCTGCGCTAGTGTTTACATAAGCTACCACCTCACCATCAGGGTGCTGTTCTTTGAGCTTTAGCACATCTTTTGCAGTTATCATGTCCGCCATAGGACAGCCAGATTCAGGGTTAGGATGGAGCACCTTTTTATTAGGATTTACAATTTTTGCGGTCTCGCACATAAAACGTACACCGCAGAAAACTATTATGTCCGCATCCGTTTGGCTTGCTTTCCTTGAAAGTTCCAAGGAGTCGCCTATGAAGTCCGCTATATCCTGTACCTCAGGTCTTTGGTAGTAGTGAGCCAATATTACCGCATTTTTCTCCTTTGCAAGGTTCCTTATTTCTTCCTGCAATTCCCTTGTGTCCTTTTCTGTCATCACCTCTAAGGTAAACATGAGAATTAAATATATACCTACTGCCGTGTTATAATAATTTTTATGATCAGTGTTGAGATAGTCACACCACAAGGAATAGTCTTTTCAAGACAGGTAAACTCGGTAAACATCCCCACCCAAGAGGGAGAGATAGGTGTTTTAGAAAAGCACATGTACCTAATGACTCTTTTAAAACCCGGTCTTGTTTATTTTGACGGAAACCCAAAGGACGGTATAGCTGTCACTTACGGTTTTGTTGACATAACACCACAGAGGGTGATCATTTTAGCGGAAGAAGCTTACACTGTAGGACAGATAGACGCAGGTAGGGAAAAAGAGCTTTTCGATCAAGCCATTAAGAAATTAGCAACCGCACAGACCCTAGAGGAGATACAAGAGTGGGAAAGGACAAAGGAGCGAGCTAAAACGCTCCTTGAAATACTTGAAAGATTTGGAAGTTAAGGAATTTACCTTCTTCGGTGGAAAGGTAAGGTTCAGGCAACCAAAAACACACAGACTTTCTGTGGTGGAGGTACTCTTTATTTCTAACCTAAAGGGCATAAAAAGAAAAAGTAAGGTAGTTGATTTAGGGGCTGGGTTTGGTACGCTATCTATTCTTACATCTCTCAGGTATGGCTGTGAGGTTTGGGCTTTAGAGAGGGACACTCATATGCTGGAACTTCTGGACTACAATGTGCGTATAAACGGGCTTGAGGATAAAGTGCACATAGTGGAGGGAGATGTGCGGTTTGTAGAAAAGTTTATGGAAAAAAACTCTTTTGATGTTGCTCTTTTGAACCCACCTTTCTTTCCTAAGAGTTATGGTTTTGAGAGTAATAAATTCCATTTTGAAGTGGATACACAGCTTACAGATTTCATAAGAGCTGTTAAGTATTTGCTAAAAGATAACGGAAAATTGAACTTACTTTACACTACTTTCAGGTGTGTTGAAGCGATTTTAATTCTACTGAATAACAACATAAACCCATTTTATTTGCGTATTTTCTATCCAAAAATGGATAAAAACGGTAAATTTTTACATATATATGGTGTCAAGAATCGCAGAGGAAACACAGTTATTGAAAAACCTTTAATAATAAATAAAGACGATGGTGAATATACCAAAGAAGTTAAAAGTGTCCTTGAGAGCTTCTTGTGATATAATTAACATCTATGAGGTTGCCAGAAAAACTTGTAGAGAGGATAGCAGACAGAATTATAAGAGAGTTAGGAGAGGAGAGGGTTATAGAGGTAGAAGACCCCTATACATTTAAGAAAAAGATAATTGGGGTTTTTAAAACTGCGGAAGAGGAAGAGAGAATGCTTGATGAAAAAACCAGAGAGGTGCTAAAAGAAAAACTTGACCTGCTTGAGGAATCAAGCCTTGATTACAGGACTGCTTATAGAGCGGTAAGAGCCAAGCTTGCAGAGGAGATGAACATACATACAGGTAGAAGAGAAAGAATGAATCAGATAGCCAACATGATAAAGGATCTCATTATGTCAGAAGATAGCGTGGAAATATACGAAGAACCCCAATACATAAGAAACAGGATAAGACAGATACTCATGGAAGCAGTAAAAGAAGAGGAAGAAATAGACAGAGAAGTCAGGGAAAGGATAAAGTCATACTCCAAAAGGATAGTGGAAGGCACCCCCGAGTGGAATCATCTTTACAGAAGGATTTACGAGGACGCTCTGAAAAGAAGAGGATTGCTTTAATTTTCCGAAAACAACTTACCTGGGTTAAACAGATTCTTTGGGTCAAAAACCATCTTTATACCCTTCATCACCTCTATTCCCACATCACCCAATTGCCACCTTAGAAACTTCCTTTTGGTAAGTCCAACGCCGTGCTCTCCTGTTATAGAACCGTTATAACGCAAAGCCAGTTCAAACACCTCATCTACCGCCCTTTCTGCCCTTTCCTCCTCCTCTCTGTTTTTCTTATCATAAAGGAGATTCACATGAAGGTTTCCATCACCAATGTGTCCAAAGATCACCATAAGAAGGTCATACTTTTTGGCTATTTCTCTGAGCTTAGGAATAGCCTCAGAGAGATAAATCCTTGGGAATACTATGTCTTCGTTTATCTTGCCCGTTCTGAGATTAGCAAGAGCAGGTCCAAGGTTTTTGCGTGCCATCCACAGCTTTTCCGCCTGAGCCTCATCTTGCGCTATTTGAACTCTTAGTCCCATGCTCGTAAGAAGCTTTTCAACCGTATTTAGATCCTCTTTTACGCCTTCAACAGAACCGTCTATTTCTATAAGCAAAAGTGCAGATACATCTTTGGGAAGACCTACAGGTTTGTGAGCTTCTACCGCCCTTATAGCATCTGCATCCATAAACTCAAGAGCGGATGGAAAGACGCCAGAAGTCATTATCTTAGTGACCGCTTTTCCTACATCTTCAAGCCTTTCAAAGAGAACAAGTGCTGTTGCTCTTGCCTTGGGTTTGGGAATTAGTTTCAGAGTTGCAGAAGTTATAAGTCCCAAAGTGCCTTCTGAACCTACAAAAAATTTAGTTATGTCGTATCCTGCCACATCTTTTATGACTGGATTGCCCGTTTTTAACACCTTACCTTCTTTTATAACTGCGGTTAGCCCAAGCACATACTCCCTTGTGACACCGTATTTGAGACATCTTGGACCACCTGCATTCTCCGCTATATTTCCACCTATAGTGGAGTACTTAAAGGAAGAGGGGTCTGGTGGATAAAAAAGTCCAAGTTTTTCCACATACTGTTGTAGTTCGTAGGTTATAACACCCGGTTCTACCACAACTGTAGCGTTGTCCACATCTACACTGAATTTCTTCATCTTTTCAAAGGAGACAACAACACCTTTTTCTAAAGTAGGCACAGCACCACCCGTAAGTCCAGAACCCGCACCTCTTGGGAATATAGGCACCTCTTCTTGATAACATATTTCCACGAGCTTTTGTACGTCTTCTTGAGATTCGGGAAATATAACCGCTGACGGCACAGCCCTTTCCACAGGTATAGGTGTGGCATCATAAGAGTAGAGCTTTCTCTCTACGATGGAAGTGATAACTTTGTTTTTGCCTAAAACTTCCACGAGCTTATCAATGGGTTTTTTCTTCAGCAGTCCCAACATGATTTTGTAAATATAAATAAAGGAATAAAACCTTGCAATGATGTAAAACATTCCTCTATAATTTCATATCATGCTCCAGAAAGTCCTTTTTCTATTACTTGTGGTGCTTAGTCTTTCCTATGGCAGTGTAGTTGCCAAAATAAACTCAAAAGTGATAACTAAGGAAGAGCTCACTAACGCTTTTAATGCATACTGGCGTGAGATAATACATCTACCTATAGCCCAAGCCACAAAAAAGGACATGAGAGAATTTCTCATAGAGTATGTAAGAAGCCAGATAATACAGCAAGAAGCTAAAAAGATGGGTATAAGTGTTAAAGAAAGCGAGTTAAGAGAATATATACAGAAAAACATTGGAAGTGAAAAACTAAGCGAAGCGGTAAAAGAATTAGTAAAAACGGAAATAATTACCAACAAGATCATAGACAGGATAGCCAAAGACATAGAGGTAAATGACAAGCAGGTAATAGCCTATTACTATCTGAACCTGAGAGACTTCAAACTACCCGCTCAGGTTTTAGTAAAAAGATTTTTGGTAGATGATCTGGACACAGCTAACGAAGTGTATTACCGCCTGTCAGCAGGAAAAAGTGTGGAAAACTTAAAGTCCGTCAGAGAGGGAGAGCCCATGTGGTACTCTATACAGACCCTGCCCGAGATAGTAAAGGAGCAGTTATACCCGTACGAAATAGGCAAGGTTTCAAAGCCCATAGATACTGGTGCAGGGTATCTTATACTCAAGATAGTGGACAAAAGAGGAGGTGGCATCATGCCCCTTGAATCTGCAAAGCCCTTGGTAAGAGAAAGACTTTTAAAGGAAAAAAGACAGGAGGTTTTTAGAGAATGGTTTCAAAGAGTATCAAAGGACTATCGTGTGGAGTTCTTCTTCTGGCAGTTATAGTGCTCGGCGCCTTTGCACAGAAGCTTGTTGATAGAGTGGTAGCGTCAGTAAACGGTGAACCCATACTTGAAAGTGATGTAAAATTAGGTGAGCTTTTTTACGGCACCAAGGATAGAAAACAGGTAATAGATAAGCTCATTGACACATACCTTATTGCTCAGTTTTTAGAAAGCAAAGGAGGACAGGTGCCTCAAGAATACATAAATAAGGCGCTTTCTGACATAGCCAAGGCTAACAACACTGATATAGAAGGGCTTGCGAAAGAGCTTGCCAGAGAAGGTCTCACCGTTGAGGACCTAAGGAGGTTTCTTGAAAAGGAAATCTTAGCCACTCAGGGGCTAAACTTTTATCTTTCTAAGGAAATCAAAGTTTCCCAACTTGATGTGGAACTTGAAAAACTCAAAAAAGGTCAGGTAAAGCTAAAAAGGGATATAGACCTCGTGGTATTGGATAAAAAGGATGGCGATAAACTCCTCAAATTGATGGAGCAAAAAAAGACTCTTCCAGAAATAGCCAAGGCTCTATCCACTAATGTGGAGAGCGTCAGTGTAGAAAAGGGTGATCTCGTTGAGCCTCTTGATAAAGAAGTATGGAAGGCAAGTATAGGCAGTTTGGTAGTAGCGGAGGATGACCAGCACATCTACTTGGCACAGATAAAAGACCAAAAGGAAACCTACAGCGGTGTATCCGAAGAACAGCTAAGAGAGCAGATCTTTCTCAAAAAGCTTGAGGAAAGAAGAGAAGAGCTCATTAGCAGCCTGAAAAAAAAGAGTTTTGTAAAAATCCTTCCAGATGCGTATTCTATCGGTAGTTGACGGTATAGGGTGGGGTGGAACAAAAGAGCAAGTGTATCTCTTGGCGAGAGAGCTCTCAAAAAGAGCAATAGAAACTCACATGGCTCTGTCTTTTGAATACACCCAAATGGTAGAAAAGTTGAAGGAATACGGTATTAAGTTTCACTTTTTTGAGCGTCATCACAAGCTTGCAAGGTACAGTCCCGCAAACTACTACAGGCTTTGGAAAGTAATAAAGGAAAACGCATTTCATGTAGTGTTGGCTAACTCCCCTCATGCCTTTGACTATGTAAGATTAGTCTATCCCTTTTTAGATAAAAAGCCCAAGCTGGTGGTAGTCAAAAGGTCCGCAAGAGTACCCAACAGAATGTCCCTTAGGTTCAAGTATGCTTATGCCCATATGGTGGTGGCGGTCTCTCCTGCTGTTAAAGAAAACTTGGTTAAGGCGGGCTTTCCTGAGCAAAAGGTGTGCGTAATAGAAAGTGGTATAGATACACAGCGCTTTAGACCCGACTCACTCCTTGGCATACAGACAAGAGAGAAACTCCACATACCTTTGGATGCTAAGGTGTTTATCAATGTTGCCAACTGGAATCCTGAAGTAAAGGCACAGGATAAGCTCATAGAAACTTTTTCCAAGCTTTCTTGTAGAAACTGCTACCTCATACTTGTGGGTATAGATACAGACCAGTATGCTCCCAAGCTTGCGCAAAAGTATGGAATAAAGGACAAAGTTTTGGCTCTTGGTTTTAGAGAAGATGTGGAAGCACTTTTGAACGCTTCGGATTTTTTTGTGTTATCCTCTTACCTTGAGGGCATATCCAACGCACTTTTGCAAGCCATGGCTTGTGGTAAGGTGGTCATATCCACAAACGCAGGAGGAATAGGACAGGTGATAAAAGACGGAGAGAACGGTTTTTTAGTTGACGTAGGAGACTTTGATCACCTTCTTAAAAAAATGCAAAGGGCTATTGAACTTTCCGACGAGGAAATAAAAAAACTTTCTACACTCGCCGTAAAAACCGCAGAAAACTTTTCTATCAGCACAACAGCAAGCAAGTATCAAGACCTTTTTGAGAGGCTTTTGTCTTGATATTGGTTCTTGTGTATCATAAAGTGATAAAGTATCCCACCTTTGATTTGTGGTGGAAAACCTTTGATTTACAATGTTCTATACTCAAAAAGCATTTTAAGGTCATCACCTTAGACCAAGTGGTAGAAGCATTAAGCAGTGGAAAACTTCCCAAAGAACCAAGCGTCGCCATAACCTTTGATGATGGTTATGCAGATAACTATATATACGCTTATCCTATTTTGAAAAAGCACCGCCTGAAAGCCACACTTTTTGTTGCCTCCTCAAGGATCATTAAAGAGTCTGGTAAAAGAAAGAACTTAGAAGATTACTGGAAGGGTAAAGTCTCCTTTAGAGAGCTTTATTCACCCAAGAGCATGTGGCAAGCCAATTACCTATTCCTAAAAGAAGGGAAAGAAGCGGATTTTTTGACGCAGGAGGAACTTTTGAGCATGATGGATGTTTTTGAGATAGGTTGGCATTCTAAGTATCATACAAAGGACTTTTTTCAAGAAAAGCTCATAGACATCTTTGATGGCAAAAATTACCACTGGTCTGTTATTCACGCTTACGGTGAAGAGCCTGTAAAAGGCTTTCCTTTGTTTCCCATGAAGGGCTCTCTTTGCGTACTCAGAGGCAAAGTCAGAGAGGAGGTGAAGACTTTTGTAAAAAGCTTAGATGACAAATTTTTCCAAAGAAAAAACTGGAAAGAAGAGCTAAGAAAAGAACTTTTGAAGAATTTTGATAGTTTTTTAGAGTTTGAAACGCAGGAAGAGAGAACGGAAAGAATAAGAAAGGAAATAGAGGAATCCATCCAAGATCTAAAGAGTATCACAAAAGTAGATGTGGTTCATTCCGCTTATCCCTTTGGAGATTACGACCCTCTGCTAAAAGAAGAGTTATCCAAGAGATTTGTTTCTGCCTTCACTACAGAAAAAAGGTATATAACCCTGCAGGAAGATGTACATCTTCTTCCGAGAATTACCGTCCCAAAAGATATGTGGTCTTTTTTAGCTATCTTAGGAAAGTTTTTAGGAAGTTTTTTAGTTCGCTCAGGCTTGAGAAGATAAAATCAGGCTTAAATTCTGTCTTTGAAAGCTCTTCTTCTTTGTATTTACCCGTAGTCATAAAAACCGTCTTAATGCCAAGGCTTTTAGCTCCCATAAGGTCCGTGTATATGTCATCGCTTATGAGGTATGTTTCTCCTTCGGGCATGCCTTTTGTAGCATACCCTATAAACTCCGGTGAGGGCTTACCTAAGTTGGGAACTTCTTGTGAGTAATTGCATGCATGCACTAACATATTTGCCACAGAGCCAGCACCGGGAAAGTAAAGGCCATCGTCATCTTTCACTATCCTGCTTAAATTTACGGGTATTATCTTTGCGTTCTGAAGGAATACTGCAGATGTAGCGGTTTTTATCTTTTGAAAGTCTAAAGACTTGTCCTGCCCTATAACTACCGCATCTGCTTGATGATCATCAACTACCTGAAAGCCCTCTTCCTGTAGGTATGACTTTAAAGAAGGTGTGCCTATCACAAAAAGTCTGTGGAGTTTTTTGTTTCTTAGATACTCAGGTAGCACCACTAGAGGAGAAATGAACTTATCTTCTGAGAGGATCACTCCCTTTTGCCTTAGGTTTTCGAGCATCTCTTTGGGTGGTCTTGTGGAGTTGTTAGAAACCACCCTAAAGGGTAAAGAGTTTTTCTCAAGGAAATCAAGAAATTCCAGCGCATCAGGAAAAGGATTTAGTGCTTTGTCCTTAACCAAAACACCGTCCAGATCCACCAAAAGCCTTATCATAGCACACCCCTTTTACCATATTGGTTATTACACTGTTTATAGGAGTTTCTATGTTAGCCTGCTTTCCCAGCTCCACTATAGCACCATTTAGGGCATCTATCTCTGTCTTTCCCTTCTTTATATCCTCAAGCATGGAAGGATAATGGTTAGCAGTTGGTGGCACAAGTTTTTCGTAAAAGTGCCTTTTGTACTCTTCAGAGGATGTGTGGAAGGTCTCTATGCGGTGTGCCTTTAGCACCATAAATATCTCGTCTATTATACCGTTAATAATCTCTCTCGTGTATGGATTCTCTACAAGCTGTCCGTAAGTTAATTCAAACAAAGCACCCAAAGGGTTTAGTGCGCAGTTGTATATGATCTTCTCCCAGAGGTATTTGTAAACTTCTCTATCGTGCCTTGTGGGTATTCCTGCTTTACTGAAGATGTCTGCCAGCGTATTTAAAAATTCTTCTTTTATATTACCCGAAGGACTGCCTATGACTACAGGGTCAGCGCACACGGTTATCCTTACTCTATCCACGTTCGTTCGCTTGGCTCCAAAGATGATCCTTGAGAGGATGACCTTATCATCTCCAAAGAGCTCAACTGCCTTTTCGTAATTACCGTAGCCATTTTGAGCTATCAAAATGTAAGACCCTTTTTCCACAAAAGAAGATAATCCTTCCAAGGCGCTTTGTGTGTCATAACTTTTTACAGACAGCACTATCACATCTGGTGTGTATTCAACAAGGCTCAGGTCTTCTACTGTTATCACTTCTTGTTCAAACTCTCCCCATATACCTTCAACTTTTATTTTGCTTAGGCTTCTTCCGGGTTTTACAAGTCCTACCGCTTTGTATCCTGCCCTTGAAAGAAAGGACAGAAAGACACTTCCTACTGCACCCACACCTACAACCAAAAACTTCATTCTTTCTCCTCAAGCTTTATGTAAGGCATTATGTCCGCAAGGTCTATGTACTTATCACAGGCATTTACGAGTTCCACCGCTGAGCTCTCTTTGGTAGATACGCATATGACCTCTTTGCCAAAATCTCTAAGTACCCACACGAGTTTTTCAAAATCGCTGTCTCCTGAACACAGCACAGCAACATCGTAATTGTCTTTGGTAAGTAGCATATCAAGAGCCATATCTACATCAAGGCTTCCCTTGTAGGTCCCATCCTTTAGCTGTTTTATTGGTTTTTTAACCACCGTTATACCACTAAAGGCAAGGAGTTTTATAAAACTTTCCTGCTTTTCATCACCTTCCCTATAAGCCAAGTAAAAGAAGGTGTTGTAAATGGTGTAGTCCTTTTTAAAGTACTCCACAAGCTTTATCAGGTCTATCTTTTGGTGCAGTATGTTCTTTTGTATAAAGTAGAAGTTAGCGCCGTCTATAAATATGCCCGCCCTTCTGCCCATCTTCCCCTTAGGTAATCTCCTCTTCTTGCACAGAAACTACCACCTTGGCTGGCCTCAGCACACGCTCATGAAGCATGTAGCCCTTTCTTATTACCTTGATAACTGTGTTGGGTGGAACATCAGGGTTATACTCTTTTTCTACAGCTTCTGCAAGGTAAGGGTCAAACTCTTTACCCTCTACCTGTATTTCCCTTATGCCGTACTTTTCAAGTATCCTCTTTAACTCTCTGTATATGAGCTGAAAGCCTTGTAGTATAGGCGTATGGGACTCAGAAAAACTGTCAAAGGCTCTCTCAAAGTTATCAACAACTTCCAATATCTCGAGGGCAAACTTTTCGTATCCGTACTTTCTTTGCTCTTCCATGTCTCTGCGGTATCTCTCTTTAAAAAGCTCTAACTCCCTTTGAAGTTCTACATACCTCTGGTTTGCAACCTTAGCAATCTGCTCCAGTTTAGAAATCTTTTCCTCAAGCTCCTTGATCTTTTTCTCTTCTTCCTTTAAACCTTCTTTAACCTCTTCAATCTCATTTATCAATGGTTCTTGATTTTCCTTTTCCTCCATTTTTTACCTCCTGGAAGGTTTTAATATATATTTAAATCTATCATGAGAACAGTTTTCTCTGCAGAGTTAATAAGGAAGTACGACAAGCCCGGACCTAGATACACAAGCTATCCACCTGCTACAGAATTTCATGAAGGGGTAAAGGAAGAGGAATACAAGAAGAAGCTTTTAGAAAGCAACGAAAGAGGAAGGGATCTTTCTTTATACTTTCACATTCCTTTCTGCGAAAGTGCCTGCTGGTTCTGTGGTTGTAATGTGATCATATCTCACAGGAAGGATGTGAGTAGGAGGTATCTTGATTACCTTTTCAGGGAGATGGACACGTTAAAAACTTACATAGACCCTTCAAGGAGAGTGGTTCAGCTACACTGGGGAGGTGGAACACCCAACTTTTTGACTAATCAAGAGATAAGGGAGCTCTTTAGCAAGATACAAGACACTTTCAACATAGACCCATCTGCGGAGATAAGTGTAGAGATAGACCCAAGATACCTCTCAGAGGGTCAGTTGGAGACTTTCAGAGAGCTGGGTTTTAACAGGATAAGCATGGGACTTCAGGATCTTGACCCTCAGGTGCAAGAGGCAATAAATAGAGTTCAGCCAGAGAGTCTTATGAAAGATGTAATGAGGAAGCTAAGAGATTTGGGATTTGAAAGTATAAACATAGACCTCATTTACGGACTTCCTTATCAAACGCCTGAGAAGTTTAAAACCACTATAGAGAAAACTATAGCTTTGGACCCAGACCGCGTTGCAGTCTTTAACTTTGCATATGTGCCTTGGATAAAGCCCCTTCAGAGAAAGATAGACCCTTCCACGCTCCCACCACCGGAGGATAAGCTCTACATACTGGAGATGACCGTAGATATGTTTCAGTCAGCAGGTTATGTGTTTATAGGCATGGATCACTTTGCTAAGCCTAATGATGAGTTGGCAGTAGCCCAAAGGGAAGGCACTCTGTGGAGAAACTTTCAAGGATACACCACCAAAAAGGGAGTGGACCTTATAGGCGTAGGTGCTACTTCCATAGGTATGCTGTATGACGGGTACTTCCAAAATTACAAAACCATAAGGGATTACTACATGGCTATAGATGCGGGTAAGCTACCCATTATGAGGGGATACTTGCTAACTTACGAAGACATAATAAGAAGGGAGGTGATCATGGACCTTATGTGCAACTTCCAGTGCTCTTTTAAGAAGATAGAAGATATGTTTGGTATAAGTTTTGAGGAGCACTTTGAAAAGGAACTTGAAAAGCTTAAAGCTATGGAATCCGACGGTCTTCTTGAAGTAAAAGATAGGAAGATACAGATAAAGCCCGAAGGGAGGCTTCTCATAAGAAACATAGCCATGGTCTTTGATGAACATATCAGAAACAAAAAGGAGCTTAGGTTTTCCAGAACCATATGAGTAGTCTTCTTGAAGTCATCTCCTTAAGTAAAGTTTATAAGATAAGCAGAGGGCTACTTACACACGCATATCATCCTGCTGTAAGAAAAGTAAGCTTTAGTATAAAGGAAAAAGAGGTCTTTGCCTTGGTAGGTGAGAGTGGTTCCGGTAAGACTACCATAGGTAAAGTGATCCTAAGGCTCGAAAGACCAACAGAAGGTAGCGTAAAGCTAAGGGGTAAAGACATATGGAATATGGGCAAAGAATACACAAAAAAGGTCTCTGCAGTTTTCCAAGATCCCCTTTCCTCTCTCAATCCTTACATGAAGGTAAGGCAGATAATAGAAGAACCAATGGTGATCCACAAACTCAAGGACAGAAAAAGGAGAGTGGAAGAAGTGGCTCAAATGGTAAAGCTTCCTATGGAGCTTCTTAATAGAAAACCTCATGAGCTTTCTGGGGGCCAAAGACAGAGAGTTGCCATAGCCAGAGCGGTATCTCTGTTTCCTGAGCTTATCGTCGCAGATGAGCCAACTGCATCCCTTGATGCTACTGTCAGGAAGGAAATACTTGACCTTTTTGCAGAACTAAAGGAGAGAGGGATAAGTACTCTGCTCATAACCCACGATATAAGGGCTGTAGAGAGGATAGCAGATAGATTAGCAGTCATTTACTCAGGTATGCTCATGGAAATGGGCACAAAGGAGCAAGTTCTAAAGGACCCAAAGCATCCTTATACTAAGTATCTTTTGGAAAATGTTCCTGTAAAACATCCCAAGGAAAGGAAAGTGCGCCTACAAGAGGAAAGCGTGCAAGAAGTATTGGACAAAGGTTGCCCCTTTTACTGGCTTTGTAATCAGAGGGTAGAAGCTTGCAAGCAGAGTATAAAGGAGGAGGTTTTGGATGGAAGGTTCGTCGCTTGTAACCTTTACTGAACTCTCCATACTCTTGTTCCTGCTCTTTTTGTCAGGTTTTTTTGCCTCCTCTGAAGTGGTCTTTTTTGGTGCAAACAGATACCTTCTTAGAAGGTATTCATCCAAAAAACTCTACAAACTGCTAAATAAACTCCTTTCAAAACCTCGGGAACTGCTCCTTTCCATTCTTATAGGCAACGAGGTGGTCAATGTCCTTATATCCTCTTACGGGACAAAGCTTTTTGTTGATACTTTTGGAAAGAAAGGTGCCACTTTTTCTGCCCTTCTTATAAGTTTTCTCATATTCCTGTTTGGAGAGGTGATACCCAAAAACTTAGTTTTACCTTTCACTACAAGGCTTTCGCTCCTTTATGCTCCAGTTTTTTATGTATTTCACACGGCATTTCTGCCAATAAGAAAACTTTTCCTTGCACAGATTGAGAGGATACTGAGCTTTTTTGAGATTGAGGGAATAGAAGAGAAAAGGAAAACAGATCAGGTATTTTGGGAAATATTTGAGATGGGACACTCTGCGGGGCTTTTTAGCGCAGAAGAGAGGGAGGTAGTAGAGAGAGCCATGTCTTTGGACGATCTTTTGGTTAAAGAAATCATGACACCAAGACCAGACATATTTGCCCTTGATGAAGAGCTTACTGTTGCGGAGGTATTTGAGAAGATCATTGAGAAAAAGCACTCGCGCATTCCCGTTTTCAAAGAAAGTCTTGACAACATAACGGGTATAGTTTATGTAAAGGACATCATACCTTTTGAAGAGAATGCAGGTAAAAAACTCAAAGAATTCAAAAGACCTGCTCTTTTTGTTCCAGAAATCTCAAGCATAACTGCACTTTTAAAGGAAATGAGATCAAGTGGTATGCAGATAGCCATAGTGGTAGGAGAACACGGAGAGGTTTCTGGGCTTATTACCCTTCACGATGTGCTAAGAAGGCTTTTGGGGAGTCTGCCGGAGGTGTGGGAAGAAGACACGGTTAGAATATCAAAAGGCATTTACAAAGTTTACGGTTGGGCGGACATAGAGAAGGTGGCAAAAACTGTGGGTTTTAGTCTTCCAGAAGAGTACGAGTACGATACAGTTGGGGGCTTCGTTATGGCAAACCTCTCAAAAGTGCCGGAGGAAGGTGACGAGTTTGAATACGAAGGGTTTAAGTTTGTGGTGGACAAAATGGACGGAAACCGAATAGTTAGTCTTTATATAATGGCAACAGAAAGCGAAAAGGTGTAAATTATTACCTGATGATAAAGGGTGAGTTAAAGACCACAGTAAAACCAAGGCTGAATCTCTCGCTACTTTTAAGACACAATATAGAGCTTTTAACTAAGAGCTCTGAGGAGCTTCAGCAAGTGCTTGAAGAGGAGCAAAAGCACAATCCTTACATAACACATGTGTTTAAGCGTATACCAAGGTGGTTTTTCAAAGAAGAGATCCAGCAGAAAGAAGCGGTGGCAAAGGATAGCATTTTTGAGGAGGTCTCAAGGCAAATAAGCCTTGAGTTTGATGGTATAGACAAAGATATAGCCTTAGAGATACTCTACAGGTGCGATCCTGATGGTTTTTTCAAAGATGATCCGCAAGATATAGGAAAGCTTTATGGAGTGAGCGCAGAGTATGTGGAAGACATAAGAGAATTTATAATGACAGAGATAGAACCTGTAGGTATAGCTTCCAAAAACCTTGAGGAGTTCATAAGAGTGCAGTTGCAAGAGATGTATCCGCAGGACATTCAGCTCCAAAAAAGTGTAATGCAAGCCATAAAAACAGGACATGCAGGCCCTCAGATAAAGGAGATCATCTCCCGCCTTAGGCTAAAACCCTTAGGAAGTGAGCCAGTCCCTCAAAGGACAGGAACAGTAGACTTAGTTTTGGAACATGATGGAGAAAACTGGTACATCTTTATTCAGGAGGATTTTATAGATTTTCATATAGAAGAGGATGTACCAACCCAAAACGAGGTGCAAAAGGAAAAGCTCAGAAGAGCAAAAAACCTAAGGATCATTTTGGAGATGAGAAGGAGACTACTTAGAGAAATAGGTAAATCCATCATTCAAAGGCAGGAAGATTTCCTTTTGAGAGGAAAACCTCTGAAAGCTCTAACATTAAAGGAGGTGGCACAAAGCGCTGGAGTAAGCATGTCCACAGTTAGCAGGTTGGTAAATTCCAAATACGCAAGCACACCAGCGGGGATCTATCCACTTAGATTTTTCTTTGTAAAAGAGAGTAAAAGCGGTATGAGCAAAGAGGAAGTGATGAGAGCCATAAAGGAAGTATTGCAGGAAAATATGTCTATAAGCGACAGTAAGGTTGCTAATATGCTAAAAGAAAAGGGCATAAACATAGCAAGAAGAACAGTAGCCAAGTATAGAAAACTTCTTGGTTTGAGATGAAGCTAAGGCAGGTAAAAGAGCTTATCAAAAAAAGTGAACTTGATGCCTTTTTGGTGAGTTCTCCGTCCAATGTCTTTTATCTTACTGGTTTTAAGTCAACGCATGCTTATCTTGTAATCACTCCAGATAGTCATCATCTTCTCACTGACGGAAGGTATTACGAGAGGGCAAAAAGGGAAATAACCCATTGGGATGTGAGACTTATAGAGGGTAGTGCAGTAAAGTACATAAAAAGCTTTCTCAGAGACCTTGGGGTCCGAAGGGTGGGATACGAAAAGGATAAAGTGAGTTGTGAGTTTAAGCAGGCGCTAAAGACAAAAGGCATAAAGTGGGTAGGACTATCTGGGTTTCTTTCTTACCTTAGAGCCATAAAGAGCCCAGAAGAGATAAACACAATGAGAGAGGGTGTCAAAAAGAGCGACAGCATATACAGAAAGCTCTTGGAGTTTATAAAGCCTGGTATGACGGAGATGGATCTTAGGGCTCTTATAGTTCAGGAAATATTCAAGGTGGGTGCGAGCGGAGAGAGTTTTCCTACCATAGTTGCATCTGGTGAGCATTCTGCGATTCCTCACTGGGAAACGTCCTACAACAAAATAGAAGTAGGTAAAAACCTTCTCGTAGACATGGGACTTATATGGAAAGGATACTGCACTGACTTTACAAGAACCATCTTTATAGGTAAGGCAGACGAGGAGTTTAAAAAAGTATATCAGATCGTAAAGGATGCTCATCTTTTTGCTCTTGAAAAAGTAAAGGTGGGCAACACCTTAGGTGATGTGGACAGAACTGCGAGGAAGTACATAGAAAAGAAAGGTTATGGGAAACTCTTTAACCACTCTACAGGACACGGTGTGGGCATTGACATACACGAGTATCCAAGGGTTTACTATAAGGGAAAAGACAGCAAAAAAACCATAGAGGAGGGCATGGTTTTTACTATAGAGCCAGGCATATATGTACCGGGAAAGTTTGGTGTCAGGCTTGAAAACATAGTAGCGGTTGAGAAAGGTATAGGTCAACCCCTTTCAGAAATAAGCCTTGACTTGATAGAGCTATAAACTTATAATAATTTAAGACATTACGCGGGGTGGAGCAGCCTGGTAGCTCGTCGGGCTCATAACCCGAAGGTCGCGGGTTCAAATCCCGCCCCCGCAACTTGATAAAAGGCAGGAGAGGTGGCCGAGAGGCCGAAGGCGGCTCCCTGCTAAGGAGTTGTAGGGTTAAAAGCCCTACCGCGGGTTCGAATCCCGCCCTCTCCGTTGGGAAGAGCTATGAAAAGAGCCATTCTTGCCCTTGAAGACGGGACATACTTTGTAGGATACTCCTTCGGTGCGGAGGGAGAAGCAGAAGGAGAAGTAGTTTTCAACACATCAATGACAGGCTATCAGGAGATACTCACAGACCCATCTTACAAAGGCCAGATAGTAATCATGACCTACACGCAGATAGGCAACTGTGGGGTAAACGACGAAGATATAGAATCGGAAAAAGTTCAAGTAAACGGCTTTGTAATAAGAGAGCTTTCCACTTTCTACAGCAATTGGAGAGCTAAAAAGAGCCTTGATGAGTATCTAAAAGAGAACGGTGTGGTGGGAATTCAAAGTATAGACACGAGGGCTCTTGTTAAGAGGATCAGGGAAAAGGGTGTTGTAAGAGGTGTAATATCTACAAAAGAAGAGGACCCAAGAAAGTTGGTGCGTAGAGCAAGAAACATCAAGGACATCTCGGAGCAGGACCTGGTGGAGAAAGTGGCAACAAAAGAAGTTTATTATTGGAACGAAGGGGATTGGAATCTATATAAAGGCTATATAAGAGGGGATTCAGAAAAACCCATTATAGCGGTAGTGGATTTTGGAGTAAAGCGAAATATACTCCGAAGGCTTGTCAGCGAAGGTGCAAAGGTAATAGTTTTGCCTCCCTATGGTGCTCGCGAACTTATAAGAAAAATAGACCCAGATGCTATACTCCTTAGCAACGGTCCTGGAGACCCTGCAAAGGTGTTGGACGGCATAAGGCTTGTAAGGGAGTTTATGGAGGAAAAACCCATAATGGGTATATGCCTTGGACACCAGATAATAGGGATTGCTCTTGGAGGTAAAACATACAAGCTCAAGTTTGGACATCACGGAGGAAACCATCCTGTAAAAGACCTAAGAGACGGACACATAGAGATAACCTCACAGAATCACAACTTTGCGGTGGACCCAGAAAGCCTAAAAGATGTGGAGATCACCCACATAAATCTGTTGGACAATACCTTGGAAGGTTTTAGGCACAAGTACTTACCCATATACTGTGTGCAGTATCATCCGGAAGCTTCTCCTGGACCCCATGATGCAAAGAACATTTTCAAAGAATTCATCCAACTATGTTATGCGAGAGCTTAAAAAGGAAAACTCAAAGATCCTATTCCTCTCCTCTTTAATCTTTATAGGTTTTTTTGTGCTCTTCTTAAGAATAGCTTACCTTCAGCTCGTAGGAAGGACAGAGTACGTAAAAAGGATAGCGGAAAAGTTTCCAAAGGTCGCGCTCGTAGACATACCCACTTACAGAGGCTCAATAAAAGACAGGAATGGCAACGACCTTGCCATGAGCATTCCCACCATATCTGTTTATGCCTTTCCTAAGTATGTCCAAAACAAAGAGGAACTTGCAAGCAGACTTTCCGCTCCAACAGGTGTGCCTGAAAGGAAGATATTAGAGCAGTTAAATTCAGGGAAAAAATTCGTATGGCTTGCCAAAAAGGTGGATAAAAGTCTTCTACCTTACATAAAGGGTGTTATAAAGGATACGGAAAACTCTAAGTATGTGGGAATTCAGGAAGACTTCAAAAGGTTTTATCCGCACGGCTCTTTAGCAAGCAACCTTATAGGTTTTTCTGGAGATGACGGCACAGGACTTGAAGGGCTTGAGTACATGCTTAATTCTTTTCTCAATGAAAAGAAACAAAAGATACCTTTTCTTTTCTCTCCAGAAGGTAGTTTGGCTCTAGAGCCATCTTCCTATGTGGAAGCTTTAAAGTCAAAAACTGTTTACACTACTATAGATTTGGGAGTTCAAAGTATACTTGAGGACATAAGGGATAAGATAGTCAAGGATTGGAAGCCTAAAAAAGTTGCCATACTTGTTATGGATGCCAAAAGTGGAGACATACTGGGTATGGCCACTTACCCGTATTATGACCCTAACAATTACGGTAAGTACAAGCCTTGGGAAAGAAGAAACTTTGTAATTACAGATATTTTTGAACCCGGATCCGTGATGAAACCCTTCTTCATAGGTATGGCTCTGGACAAAGGCTACATATCTGAGAAATACACCGTAGATGGTGAGCATGGAAAAACTGAGGTTTACGGTAGGACAGTAAGGGATGTGCATCCCTACGGTAGGCTCACCTTGGATCAAGTGCTTGTAAAGTCTTCCAATGTGGGAACTGTTAAGATAGCTAAGTTTCTTTCAAGAAAAGACGTAGAGGAACTTATGCAGAAGATACACTTCAAAGACAGCTTTGGAATACTTCCGGGAGAAACAAAACCAAGGCTACCAGACTACAGATACCCAGCAAACATACTTTATTCAAGTATAGGACAGGGTTTGTCTGCCAACCTGCTTAACTTGTGCAGTGCTTTCTCTCTTCTCGCCACAGGTTACATGCCAAAGCCTAAAATAATCCTATATACAGAAGATGAGGAAGGAAAAAAGAATTACTACGAGAGCCAGATCCTAAGGCAGGGGCTTTTTTCACAGAGGGTTATGAACTGGCTACACAAAAACCTCATAAGGGTAGTGGAAGAAGGTACCGCCAAGCTGGCAAGGTCAGACTACTTTACCATAGCGGGCAAGACAGGAACTTCTCAGAAATTTGACTTCAGAGTGGGTAAGTACTCAAGGGATAAGGTGGTAGCTTACTTTGTGGGCTACTTTCCGGCAACAGACCCAAGATTCGTAGCTGGCATATCCGTTGATGAACCAAAGGGGTTAGCCTACGGAGGCACAGCTGCAGCACCCTACTTTAAAGAGATGGTGGAGAGAGTATCCGCTTACTACAGACTAAAACCCGACAAGCTCAGCAAGAGCACGCCTTAAGTCTTCAGGGAGGAGCAAACCATCTATCTTAGGAAGTTCCAAAGGTTTAATTCCTGTAAGTTCTTGCACTATCCTTGCGTTAGTCCTTTCGGATACATCTTTGCCTTCAAACCCGTTCATCACTATACCCTTAATAGTTAGACCCATACTCTTTGCGTAAAAGTAGGTTAAAAAGGTGTGGTTTATTGTTCCCAAAGTAGCCCTTGCTACTACTAAGATGGGTAAATTCCAATCCTTAGCAAGCCTTGCATAGTCATAATCTCTCTTTATGGGTACTGCGATGCCTCCCGCTCCTTCTACTATAACAAACTCGTACTTTTTTAGCATGTTTTCAAAGTGATGCTTTAGATCCTCCAAAGAAAAATCCTTACCCTCTTCCAAAATACCCGCATAAGGTGATAAAGGAAGAGAAAAAACAACAGGCACCGCTTCTTTTATGTCTTGCTCAGTTATGCTAACAAGAAGGCTTCCGTCTGCCGGGAAGTCTTTTACATCTGTCTCTACAGGCTTTAAGTAGCCTACCTTTACTCCTGCCTCTTTAAGAGCGTAAGCTAAGTTGTAAGCCACAAAGGTTTTACCTACGCCCGTATCTGTAGCTGTGATAAGCACAGCTCTCATAAGTTCAACCTCCTGATGAGTTTTTCCCAGTTTTGAAGGGAGTTCAAATGTGCGTATATTATCCGCAGATAGCCTTTTGATGAAAACTCCTTTAATACATCTTTTGGAAGTTCCAAGAGCTTATCTTCATCTACTGCGTTGAAAGAGATCTCCACCTTTTCAAATACGAGCTTATACCCTACCACCAGATCCCTTTCAAAAAGCGTTTTCAAAAACTCTTCTGTCTGAGCCTTTGCTTTTTCAAGCTTAAGAGCGTATACAAAAAAATCCTTCTCAAAATCTGGGTTTATGTGATCTCCATCAAAGATCTTCTTCCCTTTCTCTGTAGAAAAACCTGGGCATGTTAGGTCCATGGCTAAACACCCTTGACTTATAAAGAAAGGGTACTGCTTGCAAGTATAAGGTTTTTCATCTTCCAATGTACAACCTTTCCCCTCCCTTAGATAAACGCATCCCCTTTTGTCCTCTCTGAGCCTTAGATAAGCACACAAAAGAGGGTTTTCGTTGCCCTGCTGATCTACTTCTACTGTTATAACCACAGGAAAGTACTTGGAAAGCCTTGGAACCTCATCCAACGCTATAAAAGTTCGATCGGGTATAAAACAACAGCTTGAAGGACATAGAGACTTTAAGCATTCCCATTTCAAGTTTTTGTCCTTTTCCGGATCCATTTGGCGTACGTGGGAAAAAAGCATGAGAAAAGATTATAAAAAATTTTGACTTTTTCCTTGCAAGAGCTAAAATATTTACTTTAGGGAGGTTTAAAAATGGCACTTTTTGTGATGCTTACTACACTAACGGATGAAGGAATGAAAACACTCAAACACAGGCCGGAAAGGATAAAGGAAGTAGATAGAGAGGTGATGGAACGCTTTGGCGTAAAGCTAATAGCCCAGTATGCGGTTATGGGTCCTTACGATTTTGTAAACATCTTAGAGGCACCAGACAACGATACTATCGTCAAGATGGCTATTGAACTTGGCTCAAGGGGTACTATAAGGACCCTCACCATGCCTGCCATTGATGTGGAACAGCTCATAAAGGATCTGCAAGAGCTAAACAAGTGAATGCAAGATACTCTTAAAACCTTCTACAAGGTGATAACGGACTATACGGATCTCAGGTGGGCGAAAACCAGAGATGATCTCATAAGCAAGATAATAAAAGTTCTTAGGGCTTTTTCGGAAGGCAGAGACATACAGGATGTTCTTGCTGAAAGGAGCTTATCTGCGGAAGTAGAAAACTCCTTAAGCTACCTTTATGAATTTTCGCAAAAGAATAGAGAAGAACTTGACAAACTTATAAGCGCTTTGGGTATTTTTGTTAAGTCTCCAGCACCGTGTAAGATGACTATAATAAGACTTGCGGAGGTTTTGCTTGAAGATAGGAGAGATACTAAGGTCAGGGACTTTTAGTGTGTCCTTTGAGTTTTTTCCACCTAAGACAGAGGAGGGAGAAAGAGAGCTTTTTGAAACTATACGAAATCTTGAACATATATCACCCACCTTTGTTTCCGTCACTTACGGAGCTGGAGGAAGCACAAGGGACAGAACCAAAAGAGTAGTAGAAAAAATACACAGGGAGACAAATCTAACAGTCATGGCACACCTCACATGCATAGCCCACTCAAAGCAAGAGATTTTGAATATATTAGAGGAATACAGAAATATAGGTATAGAAAACATATTAGCTTTAAGGGGGGATATGCCTAAAAACCTTGAACCGCCTGCAGATGCGTGCAAGTATGCTTATGAGTTGGTGATGCTCATAAGAGAAAACTTCAAAGAAGCCTTTTCTATAGGTGTAGCCTCTTATCCTGAGGGGCACCCAGAATCTCCCAACATGGAGTGGGAGATAAGGTACTTTAAGAAAAAGGTGTCTGCGGGTGCTGACTTTTCCATAACTCAGATGTTCTTTGTGAACGAATACTATTACAGGTTTGTTGAGCTTTGTCAAAAAGAAGGTGTGTACATACCCATAATACCAGGCATCATGCCTATAACCAATTTTAAGCAGGTGAGCAAATTCGCTTCCATGTGCGGTGCTACCATACCTGATGAGCTAATCAAAAAGTTAGAGCCTTATGCGGATAACCAAGAAGAGACAACCAAGATAGGAGTGGAGTTTGCCATAAGGCAGTGCGAAGACCTTTTGGAAAACGGCGTGCCTGGGCTACACTTTTATACGCTCAATAAATCCAAAGCCACAATACAGATATACGAGGCAATAAAGGATCGCATAGAAGCCCTAAGAAAGGTGGAACTTTAGGGTCCTATCTGTCTGAGGAATGCAGGTATCTCTTCACTTTTTGTCCATCCGCACTCCTCAAGGGCATTGTCAATAGATTCAAGAAGTTTATGGGTTTTTTCCGCAAGGTATCTGATAAAGTCCTCTCTTCTTCCCTTGAACTGTTCTATTTCTTCCAAACTCACCTCGGGAAAGCGCGAGACTATCCTCTCCTTTACTATCTTCCATGCGGTTGGATTGGAATAAAGGTTAAACTCTTTAGCTCTTACCGTTTCCTTTACAGCAAGGCTTTTGAGAAATTCCATCCGTGTAGGTTCTATGGTGATTATAGCCTCAGCCATAAGTGGATCTACCGTGTAGAATATGCCAAACATCTTACCCAGTATCCTTCTCTGGGTTCTTATGATCACATCAATTTTGTCCTGTACCTGTTCTTCCACTTTATCGTAGATAAGCTCGTAGTAATTTAGTTGTTCAAGCTCAAGACCTCCTAAGTACCTTATAAAGTTGGCAAGTTCGTGGTAGCTTGTTTCCCTATCCTCTTGTATTATCTCCTTCTTCACCGCTTTCTCAAGCTCGCCGTAATCTAAGATAACGTCCGTATGTACAGGTGGCACTATGTGGTATGTTTCCGATTCCCATCCTGCCTTTCTGAGAATCTGTTCTGCTCCACTATCGTCTATGTTGTACTTCTGCATTAAAAGTTTTTTTAGTCCTTCTCTGTCTTTTTTGTACTTGTCTAACTCCTCGTCAGGTATATTCACATCAACATAAACAAACTTTTCAACTCCACCCTCCTTTATGAATATGTTCTTTCTACCCTTTATGTGTCTCTTTATAAAAGCCCAGTCTTCTTCTGTCATGATGGGTTCTGGATGCCATTCTCTTGACATCTCCTCCTCAAGCTCAAGGTAAGGAACAGATTCATACCAGGTAGCCTTATTGAGTTTAGACTCTATAACTTCTTCCCCTTCACCTGTTTTTTCTTTTACATACTCTATGAACTCCTTCCTCTTGAACTTGAACCTGTCTATTTCATCAAGAGTAAGTTCAGGAAATAGTATCTTTAGCTTGTAGCGTATGAAGTCCCAGTTTCCAAACAGGTTTTGGGGTTCCAAAGCCTCATAACCGTAGGGGTTAGTTTTGAGAAAATCAAGATAGTACTTTATAAAAGTCCTTACCCTTGGGTCTGTTAGGGCGAGGATCTTTATAAACTCAGGGTCATAAAACTCTATAATGCCCAAAAGCCTAGCTATATTTACTTTTTTAATATTGTGAAGGTGGCAAAGCTCTATCCTGTATCTTTTGGGAATACCACTTTCTACACAGTACTCATTTAACACATCCATTTCAGATTTGAGCATGCTTCTGAAAAAAGCAAGCTTTTCCTTCTGACTGAGTTTTTCTTTGCTCAAAAGTAGCTCCAACATAGTTCCCACCTCCTGTAATGATGAATATAAAGCAGGGTAGCGTTATTCGCTATTAGAAGTCTTTAAAGGTGCATAAAGAATTGTTATTAAAAATCAAGGTCGTAGTCATCTTCAGAAAGTTCTTCCAAATCAGGTTCGTAAGTCTCCACACTTTGTGTGCTTGCGGACTCTAGAGGTCTAAAGCTTGCAGTTTCTTTGATAAAGGCTACCTTTACTATGCCTGTTGGACCTTGCCTTTGTTTTGCTACTATGATCTCCGCTATTCCCTGCTCTTCGGGTGGAGGGGACTTCTTATAGTATTCGGGTCTGTGTATAAAGATGATAAGATCCGCATCCTGCTCTATCTGTCCGCTCTCTCTCAGATCCGCAAGCTGTGGTCTTTTGTCGCTTCTGTGTTCCACCTGACGGGACAGCTGTGCTAAGGCCACTACGGGCACATTGAGTTCCTTTGCCAAAGCTTTTAGGTTTCTGGAGATCTCTGCCACCTCTTCCTGTCTTGAGGATTTTCGTACTGGGGGTCTTAGGAGCTGAAGGTAGTCTATAAAAGCTACCTCCACACCTTTTTCTTTCTTTAGCTTTCTTGTCTTTATCCTTAGGTCTGTGGTTGAAAGGGTAGGTGTGTCATCTATGTATATTTCACAGCGAGAAAGTTCAAGAGCTGCTCCTATGAGCTTGTTTCTCTCTTCCTCTTTTATAAAACCTCTCCTCATGTTCTGAAGAGAAACTCCGGAAAGCATAGAAAGCGCTCTCATGATAAGTTGTTCCTTGCTCATCTCAAGGGAGTATATGACTACAGGGACTTTTTCTTCCATAGCCATGTTTATAGCCATGGAAAGCATAAAACTGGATTTACCCATACCTGGTCTTGCAGCCACTATAATAAGGTCTGAGGGATGAAAGCCTGTGGTTAGTACATCAAGGTCTAAAAAGCCTGTTGCCCTACCTGTGATGAGCTTTTCTTCCTTTCTGTGCTTCTCTATTATGTCTATGACTTTACTTACAACTTCCTTTACATGGTAATAGTGGGTTATGGTTTGCTTTTCGGATATCTCAAGAACCTTGTGGGTTATGAAGTCAATGAGTCTGTTAAAGTCTGGCTCTTCCTTTATGCCTTTAAGAGTGTTTATAGAAAGCTCCATAAGACTTCTAAGTCCTGACTTTTCTTTTACGAGCTTTATGGCTTCTTCCAGCAGAGCACCTTTTGCCGCCTCGTCAACAAGAGCATAAACAAATGACATGTCTATCCTACCGCTTAGCCCATACCTGTTTATGTATTCTCGCAGAACTATATCATCCCAGTCTTTACCTTTATCTTCCCAAAGCTTGTAAAGTAGAGAAAAAAGAAGTCTATGATTTTCCAAGTAAAAATCTTCCTCTCTGAGGTACTCAAGTACCTGAGGTATAGTTTCTGGATCAAGGATCATGGCTCCCAGTATGGCTCTTTCTGCCAACTCGTCGTGAGGGGGATCTATGTCTAAATATGTCATAGGTGCTGATGATTATAAAATATTACCATGAGCCTAAAAGACAAGCTAATAGACTACGCAAATTTAGTGAAGTTTGAACACACGATATTTGCTCTCCCTTTTGCATTAGCTTCTGTTTTAATACTGTATAAATCCTTCCCAAGCTGGTGGAAGATTTTTTGGATAGTTTTTGCTTTGGTCAGTGCAAGAACTGCGGGAATGGCTCTAAACAGACTTATAGACCTACCTATAGACGAAAAAAACCCAAGAACTAAAAACTGGGTGCATGTTTCCGGTAGAGTAAAAAAGCACGAAATAATAATTCTTATCATCATATCCTGTGTATTATTTGTATTTTCCGCACTTTTTATAAATTTTTACGCTTTTTTATTGTCTCCTATTGTTATATTTCTCCTCTGGCTTTACCCTTACTCAAAGCGCTTTACAAACTTTCCGCATCTTGTTCTTGGAGTGATCTACTTTCTCATACCCATAGGTGTGGATATAGCTCTGAACGAAAAGGTGTCTCTTCTTTCGGTTTTGTTAGGAACTGCCATGGCTTTTTGGGTTGCTGGTTTTGACATACTTTATTCTCTTCAAGACTATGAGTTTGACAAGCAACATCACATAAAGTCCGTAGCTGTAAAGTTTGGCATAGAATCCGCTATAGCTCTGTCAAGGCTATTCCATGTTATCACTTTCTTTTCCCTCGTGCTTGTAGGTCTTATCTCCCCCCAGTTGGGTTATATTTACTTTATAGGTCTTTTGGTTCTTGCGGGCTTTCTTTTCTACGAACATAGCCTTATAAAACCCCATGACCTTTCCAAGATAAACAAAGCCTTTTTTACTGTTAATGGCTACATAAGTTTGATCTTTTTATTTGTAGTGCTTTTGGATAGACTCTTTTGAAGTATTTGGTCAATAAATAATCTTACTGCTGGACTTTGGGGTCTTTTTCTGTCATAAATGAGATAAAAGCTCCTTTTTATAGGTTCCAAGTCTTTAACTCTAATCACCTGCAGGTCTTTTTTATCTTTTAGTGCGTAAGAAGAGACAAAAGATATCGCTTGAACCTTTTTGAGCAAGGAAAGGATCATATGATTTTTGTCAACTACAGCTATGATGTTTAAGTCTCTAATATCTATACCTTTTGTCCTGAGTATGCTCTCTACAAACTTTCTGGTACCAGAAGACTCCTCCCTGAGTATAAAAGGATACTTAAGAAAGTCGTTAAGGGATAAATTCTTGGGAATGCTTTTGCTACCTACAAAGTGTATGGTATCCTCCCACATTTCAAACACCTCAAGGTCTGGGTTTGTACACCTAAAACCTATAAAACCCATGTCTACACTGCCTTCTTCTACCATATTAAGGATCTTTATGGAATCTTCCACAACTACCTCTACACTGCTGTTAGGGTTGTTTGCCAGATAGTCTCCTAAGATGTCCGGAAGAAGATATGTTCCTGGAACGGAGCTCGCACCTATCCTTATGTGTCCTTTGTAAGATCCTGATATGAGCTTTATCTCCTCTAAGGCAAGAAGTTTCAGCTCAAGTATCTTTTTTGCATAGGGGTAAAGTATGTGTGCATTGCTGGTGGGGATGAGCGTTCTACCCTTTCGGTAAAAGAGCTTTAAACCTATGGATTTTTCAAGCTGGTTTATGTGGAAGCTTATGGTGGACTGGGATAAGTGCAAGCAGTTAACGCTCTTTGCTATGCTTCCTTTTTCGTACACACAGCAGAAAAGCTCAAGAAGTCTTGTATCCAAGTATATGTTTTTCATCGTTTGTAAAATCTAAACTTATGTTCAGAAGGAGACAATAAAACGTGTCATACCTTTTTGAATCACTCTTCCTTCACCTTATAGTAGAAAATAAGAACCGCTATGATTACCGCTATGGCTAATGCAAATAGCAAAGTGTCTATGGGATTCTTCCACTCAACAAGTTTTTTTGTAAAGGTTATTGCCAGTATGAGGATCACTACGCTTGCAAGCTTAGCCTTAAGCTGGTCTATATCTGTGATCCTGAGCCAATCAGGGACATTGAGCTTTCCTACAAAAAGCTCATAAAGACCTACCGAAAAGATATACAGTATTATGGAAAGAAGGTGGATGTCCATAACGGATATGAACTTGGTGGAAAGCACTGCGGGCTCTCTTACTTCTGGCTTAAAGATAACTCCGTAAAGGGTCTCTAAGAGTATGTAAACGCCGTAAAGTCCCAAAAAGGTAGCTCCAATAAAAAGACTAACAGCAGGCAGAAGTGCTATAGCATGTCCAAGTTCTAAGAGTTTCCTTATCATCACCTTACCTCCGTGTTTATGAGTATTCTGTTGTTTTGAGTGCCTACCTTAGTCTGCAGGGTACCTACAAGATCACCCTTTTGAATTTCTGCCATAGGAGACTTGCTTATCCTTGCGGTGATGATCACATCTCCCTCCATTATCCTGCTGTGATCCAGCTTATTTTTACCTGTGATCTTAAAAGCATAGGGAATTTCTGGTTTTTTTACCCTCAAGACCGCTATAGGCATAGGATTTTGAAGGTCCCTAACCGAGATGATCAGAAAGTAGTCTCCCTTTGGGATCTTGCTTTTGAGCTCAGGGGATAAATCCACTGTTCCCTTTATAAACTGATTTTTGTACTTTTCTATGGGTACATCCTTTGGCACCGGCTGACAGGAAAGGAAAAAGACTACTAAGAAAGACAAAAGCTTTAGCATGTTAAAATTATACTGTGAGAGTGGCAGGTATCCTTCTTCACATAACCTCTTTACCCTCACCTTTTGGCGTGGGAGACCTGGGTCCAAATGCTTATAAGTTCGTAGATTTTTTGTATGCATCTGGACAAAAGCTATGGCAGGTGCTTCCTTTAAATCCTACATGTGTGGAGTATGGAAACTCACCTTACTATAGTATTTCTCTGTTTGCGGGTAATCCACTACTTATAAGTCCTGAACTTCTCTGCAAAGATGGTTTGCTTTCTGAGAAAGACTTAGAAGGCTATCAAGTTCAAAGGGATAAGGTGGATTATCCCACCGCTTGGGCTATAAAAGAAAGTCTTTTGGAAAAGGCTTACAGAAACTTTAGTGAAAATGAAGAGTATAGAAGCTTTGTTGAAGAAAACGCATACTGGCTTGAGGATTATTGTAGATTCAAGGCTCTCAGAGACAAGTACAAAAAACCTTGGAATGCTTGGGAAAGCGAAAGTACAGAGGGACTTGAAGACAAGGTTAAAAAAGAGAAGTTTTTGCAGTTTGTGTTTTTCAAGCAGTGGAAAGCTCTCAAGGCTTATGCGAACTCTAAAGGTATAAAGATAATGGGAGACCTTCCCATATACCCTGCCTTTGACAGTAGCGATGTGTGGTCCAACAGACACCTCTTTAAGCTTGATGAGAACAACAATCCCTATGTGGTTGCAGGTGTGCCACCAGATTACTTTAGCAAAGAGGGTCAGCTTTGGGGAAACCCTGTGTATAACTGGGAGAGATTGAAAGAGGAGGGCTTTTCTTGGTGGATAAAGAGGATAAGGCATAATTTGGGACTTTTTGATCTTCTAAGACTTGACCACTTTAGAGGTTTTGTTGCCTACTACGAAGTGCCTGCTTCTGAAAAAACAGCGGTGCGGGGCAGATGGGTAAGTGCACCCGCAGAGGAGTTTTTCACCAAACTCAAGGAGGAGTTTCCAGACTTTCCCTTTGTAGCAGAAGACTTAGGACTCATTACTCCTGATGTGGAAGAGATGAGAGACCGCTTTAGTTTTCCTGGTATGAAGGTGCTTGTTTTTGCCTTTGAGTCAGAAAACCATCCTTACATGCCCCACAATTACGACAAAAATTCCTTTGTTTACACAAGCACGCACGATACCATGCCAGTAAAAGGCTGGTATTTGCAGGAACTTAACTACGCATCAAAAGAGAGGCTTTTTAGGTATCTGGGTAGAGAGCTAAGCGAGGAGGATGTAAGCTATGCGCTTATAAGACTCGCTTATATGTCCGTATCCAAGGCTTGTGTAATTCCTATGCAGGACCTTTTGAACTTAGGGCAGGATGCAAGGATGAACACTCCAGGCAGAAAGGAGGGAAATTGGGAATGGAGGTTAAAGTGCTTACCTGATGAAAGTCTCTCTGTAAGATTAAAGGAGCTGTGCCTGACCTACGGCAGGTGATCACTCTACGGGCACTTTTTTAGCTCGTTCCTTTTTTTCCTCTTTTTCCTGAGCTTTTCTCTCTAACTGTGATACCTTGTAGTCTAAGATGGTTTTGAGTATTCTGAGCATGGAAAGCTCTGCCATGTAAAGGTTTTTCATCACCTCCCTTCTCACTTCTTTGGGTGGAAGAAGAAGTTCAAAGAGCTTAAACATGCTTTTGCGAAGTTCCTCTACCTCTTCTTGCATGCTTTCTGGTTTTAGTTCCTCTTTTTGTGCCATGTTTTATTAATTTAATATTCCGTCAATCCTTTATCAAGCTTAAAAACTCCTTTACCGCTCTTTCAAGACCAAAGATGACCGAGTTGGATATGATGGAGTGCCCCACGTTTAGCTCCTCCACTATACCCCTTAACTCTCTTACAAAATCACGCACATTCTGATAGGTAAGACCGTGTCCTGCGTAAACTCTAAGCCCAAGACGTTTTGCTTCCATACCTGCCTTTTTTAGCTTTTCTATCTCCTCCTCTAAGTCCCTCCTGTTGTTTTCCTTCCAGAGATTAGCATACCTGCCAGTGTGAAGTTCCACCGCATCCGCTCCTGCCTCTTTGGAAGCCATCACCTGCTGAATATCGGGTTCAATAAAAAAGGAAACCTCTATACCTGCGGACTTAAAAGGTTCAATGTAATCCTTCAGGAAGTCTTTCATAGAGGCTATATTTAAACCTCCTTCGGTAGTTATCTCTTCCCTTCTTTCTGGCACAAGGGTTATCCTGTTTGGTTTTACTCTTAGAGCTATTTGTCTCATCTCTTCTGTGGGTGCCATTTCCAAGTTCACAGGTACAATTACGAGTTCCTTTATGAGCTCCAAGTCTCTGTCTTGTATGTGTCTTCTGTCTTCCCTAAGATGAAGGGTGATTTGGTCTGCTCCTGCTTGCTGAGCTATGAGTGCTGCAAATACAGGGCTTGGCTCAAAAGTCTTCCTTGCCTGTCTGAGAGTTGCCACATGATCTATATTTACGCCAAGCCTCATATAAAAAATTATACTTTGGGTGGTATAATATTAACCATGTACTACCTTCTGCTTGTGCTGTTTGTCATAATTTCCCTAATGCTTATAGTAGTTGTGCTTCTTCAGAGAAGTAGGGGAGATGTGGGAACTGCTTTTGGTGGAATGGGTCAAGGTGTTTTCGGTCCGGGTGGTGTGGACACCATACTTACCAAATTCACTTATTGGCTTGGCTTTTCTTTCATGCTTGTGGCTTTACTTCTTGCCCTTACAAATCCTTCAAAGAAAGGCTCTCTCATAAAAGATGAAACTCAAAGATCTCCTAAAAGTAGCCAGCAAGGTATCCCTCCGGGAAAGACAGCTCCTTCTGGCACACCTTCTGAAAGTAAAACCAGGTGATATATACTTCATTGAGGACAGGGAAGTATCTAAAAAGCTACAGGAAGAGTATCTTAAGTCTTTGAAATTACTTGAAGAAGGCTATCCTCTTCAGTACATCTTAGGAGAGTGGGATTTTTGCGGAAGGACCTTTAAGGTAAAAGAGGGTGTGCTAATCCCAAGGCCAGAGACGGAACTGCTCTGTGAGAAGGTCCTTGAGCTGATCCCCGCCAACGGAGAGTATGTGGGCTTTGAGATAGGTGTTGGGACAGGATGCATATCTATAACATTACTCTTAGAGAGAAGAAATCTTATTATGTACGCAGATGATGTACAAGACACCGCTTTAGAGCTTGCCAAAGAGAACGCAAAACTCCACAAGGTGGAGCAAAGGCTTATACTAAAAAAGGGAGACATGTTTGAACCTGTGGAAGGTATGGTGTTTGACTTTGTAGTTTCTAATCCACCTTACATACCCCAAAGAGAGTGGGAAAACTTACCAAAGGGTGTAAGACTTGAGGGGTGGACTTCTCTCATAGGAGGGGAAAAAGGTTATGAGTTTTACGAACGCTTTGCTCAGGAAGTAGGAAAGTTTATAAAAGACAGTGGCTTTTTTGCATTAGAGATAGGGCATGACCAGGGCTCTATTCTAAAAAAACTCTTTACGGAAAAAGGCTTTAGAGTGGATATTTTTAAAGATTACGCAGGTCAGGACAGGGTGCTAATAGGATGGAGTCTGTAGGCTTTTTTCTCGGTGTTTTGTTTTTTATACTGCTCGAGGGAATTTTCGCAGGTGCAGAAATAGTTATTATAAGCACAGACAGGAGCAAGGTACTTGCCCTTTACAGAAAGACAGGATATAGGTTTTTAAAAGACTTTCACGAAAACCCCGAGGAGTACATCACCCTTTCCATGCTGGGTTATACAGTGAGCATAGTCTTCGCAAGTACCTTTTACACTATGGCAGTCATCACCTTGTCTGACCATATACCCTACATAAAAGGGTATGAGGTTTTTATCTCCCTAAGCTTAGTGTTCTTTACCTTGGTACTGGGAGAAGTTATTCCCAAAAGCCTCTTTCAAAGGCATGCAGACAAACTTCTCATACCAAGCCTGTGGTATCTTAGCAAGCTCAAAATTTTAGCCTTTCCCCTTCTCATCTTTTCAAAAAAGGTAAGCAGAGTACTTACAGAGTTTTTCAAAAGCAGGCACTCGGAAAAGTTAAGCAAGTCAGACATAATGAAACTTTTGGAAGAGATAGAGCTTCAGGATGAAAAGATAAAAACCGCTGTTAAACTTCTTGCACTTAAAGAAAGCACTCTCTCGGAAGTGGTAAAACCCATATATGAGGTGGTTATGATAGACGAAGTTTCTACGGTAGGGCAGGCTCTCCAAAGAATGAAGGAAAGCGGTTTTACCAAGCTACCCGTTTACAGAAAAAGGGTTGATGACATAACAGGCTATGTGGATATGTTTGATATAGTAGACAATCCTCCATCAGCACCCATCAGAGAGTTTATAAAACCCCTCAGTATATTCTCTGAGTTTACACCTCTGCAGGATGCACTTGAAACCTTTAGGAAAAGTAGTGCACGCATGGGTCTTGTGGTGGACGAAAGGGGTATCATATTGGGTATAGTTACCTTTGATGATATAGTAAGGGAGGTTTTAGGTCAGATAGGGGACAGTCTCACCCAGTCGGAAGAACCCATAAAGGAAATAGAGAAGGAAAAATGGATCGTTGATGGTATGGTTGACAAGCACGAATTTGAAAAGGTAGCGGGTATAAAGTTTCCCGATGGACCCTATTTAACCTTGGGAGGCTTTATAATATACCAGCTGAAAAGGATACCCCATAAGGGTGAGGTGGTTCTTTGTTGTGGACTGAAGTTCGTAGTTATACAATCTGACAGCAGGAGGGTGAAAAAACTGATGGTGGAAAAATATGTACAGGAGCAGAAAGCTTAAAGAGATACCTCAAGAGCTAAGACCAAGAGAAAAACTCAGAACCTTAGGTGTTGACGCACTCTCTGACGAAGAATTAGTAGCTATCATATTAGGTTTTGGGACAAAGAAGGACGATGTGCTTTCTCTTTCAAAGAAAATAGTTAGGCTCGGCTGGGAAAGGCTAAAGAGCATGAGCGTTGAGGAGATGGTAAAAGAAATAGAAGGCATAGGAGAAGCAAAGGCTTGCCAAATAAAAGCTATCTTTGAACTGAGCAGGCGCATATACGAGCCTCACTCTCATGTGGTTATAAATACCCCAGAAGATGTCTACAAATTTCTCAAAGATAAGATGGATAACAGAAGGGAACATCTTTGGGCACTGTATCTGAGCCCCTCTAACACCCTTGTGAGCTATGAGACGGTAGCCATAGGTAGGATGAACTCTGTATTTGCAGACCCAAAAGATGTACTTTACGGAGCGATAAAAAGTGCTTGCCATTCCATCATACTGGCTCATAGCCACCCTATGGGACAACCAAAACCTTCAAAAGCGGACTTAGAGTTTACCAAAAGGATAAAAGATGCGTGTCAGCTTTTGGGATTTGAACTTCTTGACCACATTATAATCACTACCCTTAGCTACTTTTCTATGAAAGAGGGAGGATTTTTGTGATGGAACTGAAAAAGATAGTGGATTACTGGAAGGCTTGTTGTTATCTGTCTGTAGGTATGATATACCTGTGGGACAATCCCTTGCTTAAAGAACCTCTCAGGAAAGAACATATCAAAAGAAGGCTTCTTGGACATTGGGGTGCAAGTCCCGGCATAAGCTTTACTTATGTGCATGCTAACAGAGTCATAAACAAATATCATCTTGATTGCATATTCATACCTGGACCTGGGCACGGAGCACCAGGCTTTATAGCTCCCATATACCTTGAGGGTACTCTCAGCGAATACTACCCCCACTTTAGTCAGGATGAGGAAGGTCTTAAGAATCTTTTTAGAGCTTTTTCCTTTCCGGGGGGATTAGGAAGCCACTGTACGCCAGATCTACCCGGCTCCATACAAGAAGGTGGAGAATTAGGCTACAGCCTTTCCCATGCCTTTGGTGCAGTGTTTGACCATCCTAACCTTATAGCTATAACTTTGGTAGGAGATGGGGAAGCTGAAACGGGACCCTTAGCAACAGCATGGCACTGCAATAAGTTTTTAAACCCTATAAGAGATGGAGCGGTACTGCCAGTTCTTTTGCTAAATGGCTATAAAATAAATAATCCTACTATACTTGCAAGAATTGAGGATGACGAGCTTTTAAACCTTTTCAGAGGCTACGGCTACGAACCCAAGTTGGTGGACGGTTTGGAGAAGATGGAAGTTCACGAAAAAATGGCACAAACTATGGATTGGTGTGTTGAAAGAATACTTAGCTTTTGGGAGGAAGCAAGAACTTCTCAGAAACCTTTTAGACCTAAATGGCCTATGATCATACTCAGAATTCCCAAAGGGTGGACCGCTCCAAGAGAGGTGGACGGACATTACATAGAAGGATACTGGAGATCCCATCAGGTTCCTATAACGGATGTGGATAAGCACCTTAAAGTTTTAGAAGAGTGGCTAAGAAGTTATGAGCCAGAGAAACTTTTTGATGAAAGAGGTAAGCTACGGGAAGACCTTAGAGACCTATCTCCTAAAGGAAGTAAAAGGATGAGTGCAAATCCTTATGCCAACGGAGGACTACTGAGGATCCCCTTGAAACTGCCAGAACTGAAAGAGTTAGCCATTAGCGTGCAAGAGCCACTGAAAACTTTTTACGAAAACACGAGACCTTTAGGGAAGTTTCTAAGAGAAGTGATAAGGAAAAACCCCGACAACTTCCGAGTTTTTGGGCCAGACGAGACGCACTCCAACAGGCTTCATGATGTATTTGAGTTTGGTAAAGTTTGGATAGCAAATGTACTTCCAGAAGATAAAGATGAAGGGTATTTAAGTCCTTTTGGAAGAACTGTGGAGGTACTCTCCGAACATACTGTAGAAGGCTTACTTGAAGGATACATACTTACAGGAAGGCACGGGCTTTTAAACACCTATGAAGGCTTTGCTCCCATAATATCCTCTATGGTTAACCAATTTGGCAAATGGTTGGATATAGCATCAGATGTACCGTGGAGGATGCCCATATCCTCTCTGAACCTGCTTCTTACATCAGTAGTTTGGAGGCAGGATCATAACGGTTTCACTCATCAGGATCCGGGCTTTATAAACGCCATAGTGGACAAATGGCCCAATGTAGTAAGAGTCTACTTCCCACCTGATGCTAACACTTTGCTGTGTACTGTTTGGATGTGTCTTCAGAGCACTAACAGAATAAATATAATCATCGTGGATAAACAGAGTCATCCTCAGTATCTTGACCTACAAAGTGCCATCAAACACGCAGAAAAGGGTATAGGCATATGGGACTTTGCGAGCAATCATGTGGAAGACGAACCAGATGTGGTCGTAGCAAGCTGTGGTGATATACCAACAAAGGAAGCTATATACGCCTGTCTTATGTTAAGGGACGCCTTTCCAGACCTAAGGATAAGGTTTGTAAATGTAGTAAACTTACTCTGTTTGACACCCAACAGCGAGCATCCTGATGGTCTCACAGATAGGGACTTTGATTCTTACTTTACAAAAGACAAGCCAGTAATATTTAACTTTCACGGATACCCATGGCTTATACACAGACTCACTTACAGAAGAACCAACCATTCAAACCTTCATGTAAGAGGCTACAGGGAGAACAGAAAGATAGGCATAGATGCAACTTACCTGACCCCATTTTTAAAGGGTAGGGGAGGCATTACCACACCTTTACAACTTGCAATACTAAACCAAATAGACCGATTCAGTATAGCTATGGATGTTGTAGAAAGAGTACCTAAGCTTCAGGGTAGAGGGGGAAGTTTTAAGGATAAGTTAAAAAACATGCAAATATCCGCTCTTGAATACGCTTACACTTACGGTGTGGATGATCCTAACTTAGAGAAGCTATGAAGCACTTCCTTGTATTCAACTACGGTAGCTCAACTTTAAAATACGCTTACTTTGAGGACCTCAAAGAGTTATACCGAAGTGTTCTAAAGGTAAGTAAGGAAGAGGATGTTCAAGGTGCGGTTAAAAAGATCCTAAATACTGTAGAAAAAGAAAAGGTTGATGTGATAGTCCACAGAGTGGTCCACGGAAAAGACTTAGACTCTCCTTTGCTTATAGACAGGAAAGGACTGCAAATACTTAAAGAACTGGTAACTTTTGACCCCATTCACAACGCCTTTGCCATCATTGGCGTAGAAGCATGTCTAAAAGATCTGGCAGATGTACCCCAGTATGCGGTTTTTGACACATCTTTTTTCAAACACCTTCCCTTTACATCAAAAGCTTACGCTCTACCTATGAGACTTTATAAGGAAGGAATTAGAAGGTACGGTTTTCATGGTATATCTTACTCGTACCTTCTTAAAGAAACTGCAAAGCTAATGGGAAAGAGCGCAGATGAGCTCAGCGTTATAATGCTTCATCTTGGCAGTGGTGCAAGTGCGTGTGCTGTGCATAAAGGCAAACCCGTAGATACTTCTATGGGAATGACACCTTTAGAAGGTTTAGTTATGCTTACAAGAGCAGGTGATCTTGATCCGGGTGTTGTGCTTGAGCTTCTCAAAAAGGGTAATACTTTGCAGGATTTGGAACACTTTCTTTACAGAGAGTGTGGAATAAAGGGGTTGACACATACGGAGGATATGCGCCAGCTTATACAGAACGCCAAAGAAGGAAACAGGATCGCTAAGCAGGCACTTGATTTATATGTACATAGGATAAAAAAATACATAGGTGCTTACTATGTGCTACTTGAAGAGCTTGATGCTTTGGTATTCTCCGGAGGCGTAGGAGAGAACAGTCCTGAAGTTAGAAGCTTAGTATGTAATGGATTAGAGAAACTTGGTATAATCATAGAAGAGGAGATGAACATAAAGAATGAACCTTACATAAACAGTAAGAAAAGTAAGGTTAAGGTTCTTGTTATAAAAACTGACGAAGAGCTTGAAATGGTAAGGCAGGTCAAACAGGCTCTGAAGGTTTAAAAGCGATGACCCTTCTTTTAGATGGAAAGACTCTATCAGAAAACATAAGAGAAGAGATAAGTAAAAGGGTAAAAGCTATAACTTCAAAAGGATACAGGGAACCCACCTTGGCTGTAGTTTTGGTGGGTAATGATCCTGCAAGTCATATATATGTCAGGAACAAGCGGAAAGCATGCCAAAAGGTAGGGATAAGATCCCTTTTTTATCATCTTCCTGAGAACACTACAACACCGGAACTCCTTGACCTGATAGCATACCTCAACAGTGAAGAAAAAGTAGATGGTATACTTGTCCAACTACCGCTACCTGAACACATATCCCAGCAAGAAGTGATACTTTCCGTATCCCCAAGAAAGGATGTGGACGGCTTTCATCCTGAAAACATGGGAAAATTAGTGGCTCGCATAGAAGGGGGGTTTATTCCTTGCACACCCCTTGGTATAGACCTACTTTTAAAACACTACCGTATAGACCCAAAAGGAAAGGATGTGGTGATAGTGGGTGCTGGCTTCATAGTAGGCAGACCTTTGGCACTTTTGATGCTGTGGAGAGATGCAACGGTGTCTGTATGCCACATACACACAAAAGATATAACAGTATACACTAAGAAAGCGGATATACTTATATCAGCAACTGGCGTACCACACCTTATAAAGGGGGACATGATAAAAGAAGGTGCTGTTGTAATAGATGTGGGCATATCCAAATTAGGAGATAAAGTGGTGGGAGATGTAGACTTTGATAGTGTAAAACACAAAGTAAGTGCCATAACCCCAGTACCGGGTGGGGTAGGTCCAATGACCATAACAGCCCTACTTTTAAACACTCTACAAGCTTACGAACAAAACATGGGATTAAAGGATGTGGGTCTTTGATGAGTACGCACAAGCATATGACCTTTGGTACGAAAAGCCCTTTGGAATGTCTGCATATAGGCTAGAGCTTGAGTGTCTCAGAAAACTTTACCAGCAGTCTGAAACCTCCTTAGAGATAGGAGTAGGAAGTGGGCGTTTTGCTTCCGCTTTGGGTGTGCGCTACGGCGTGGATACATCAAAAGAGCTTCTTAAGATGGCACTAAAAAGAGGCGTAAAGGGAGTATTGGGCAAAGCAGAAGATCTGCCTTTTAAAGAAGGTATCTTTGATGGGGTCTTAATAGTGGTTTCTCTGTGCTTTTTTGAAGATCCTGTAGCTTCTCTAAAAGAAGCCAATAGAGTGCTCAAAGCTGAGGGTTCTTTGTTGTTGGGACTTGTGCTTTCGGAAAGTCCTTGGGCAGAGTTTTACAGAGACAAGGCTAAAAAAGGACATCCCATATATAGCAGTGCAAAATTCTACACTTATAGCCAAATTATCACTTTTTTAGAGAATGCTGGATTTGGATCTGACAGAGTTTTCACCACCCTCTTTGAGGAACCGCAGGATGAGAAACCTATAAAGACTAAGGAAATAAGGGAAGGCTTTTGGAAAGAGGGTGGTTTCTTTTGCATAAGCTCAAAAAAGCTATCTCTTTAGGTCTTTTAGTTCTCTTGCTGCTGCGTAAAGGATCGCTTCTGCTACAATCTGACCGTCAACGGTCGCTTTACCCTTCATCTTGGAGAGAGCTTTTTTGAGAGATATCACTTCCAACTCAAGAAGAAGCTGGTCTCCCGGATAGACGGGTTTTTTGAACCTCGCGTCATCTATACCAGCAAAGACGATTGCATACTTGCCTATCTCCAAGCCAAGAGACTTTATCATGAGAATGCCACCCACCTGTGCCATGGCTTCAAGAATATACACACCCGGCATCAGGGGAAATCCTGGAAAGTGTCCCTGAAAGTAAGGTTCATTAGCTGAAACATTCTTTAGTCCAACTATACGCTTTCCCAGTTCTATCTCAAGTATCCTGTCCGCAAGAAGAAGTGGATACCTGTGCGGTAGGACCTCCATTATTTCTCTTGTATCCATCATCATATCAATTATAAAGCCTATTCATAAAAAATTCATCTTTTTTGTATATAATTACAGTTTAAATTTCATTTGGAGGTAGAACTATGAAGACGGTACTTTTGAGCGGAATTCTCAGCATTGCCCTTCTTGCGTCTTGTCAAAAAATGGAGACGCAGCAGGCAGAACAGCCAGCACAACCAGCACAACCTGCGCAACCTGCCCAACAAGCACAACCCGCACAGCCATCTCAACCAGCTCAACCTGAACAGCAGAAGCAAGAACAACCAGCCAAGCCTTCTGGTGAGCAAAAGCCTGCGGAACAAAAATCTCAAGGACCTGCCAAAGATATGACTGCTTTGGCCCAGCAAAAAGGCTGTTTTGCCTGTCACGACATAAACACCAAAAAAGTAGGACCAGCTTATAAAGATGTTGCCAAAAAGTTTGCAGGTCAGCCGGGAGCTGTTGATGAGCTTGCCAAGAGAATTAAGAATGGAGGAGTAGGAACTTGGGGACAGGTTCCTATGCCTCCGCAGAATGTGACTGACGAAGAAGCTAAGGAACTCGCCCAGTGGATTCTTTCTCTAAAATAAAGTCTCACTTTTTAGGTTTTGTTGAGCTGCACTTTAAGAAGCCTGTAGAGGTGTCCTGCTCTTATCTGAGGGACACCCTTTTGTTTTTCCTTTTTGCAGAATATTTTGGGCTTGACAACCCTTTAGGTATCTACGCTCTTGACCTTTACCCATACCTACTTGAGGAGTTCCACCTTTGGCACAGGAGCATAGGTATAGAGAAAAGTGGCTTTAACATATTCCCATGCTGTTAAGGGTAGTACTTTTTGGTGGTAAAGGTGGCGTTGGTAAAAGCACCTTAGCATGTGCTACAGCCCTTAAATTATCAGAGCATCATAAAACCCTATTGCTTTCTATAGATCCCGCTCACTCCCTTTCGGGTATACTTCAGACAAAGATAGGTTCTGAGATTTCTAAAATAACACACAACCTTTATGCACAGGAGTTATCAGCGGAGGAACTCGTAGAAAAATATTCAAATAAAGTCCTTTCTGCTTTAAAGGAAGTTATTCCCACATTGAGATCAGGACTTGAAGAGTATACAAAACAATTAAGGTATTCACCTACTGCTTTAGAAACAGCTTTACTTGACCGTTTAGTCGACTATTTTGAAGAACCCTTTGACTTCATAATACTAGATAGCGCTCCTACAGGGCAGATGGTGAGATTTTTTTATACCATGAACTCACTGGAAAATTGGTTTTCTTTTCTTGAAAAGATAGCAGAAGAAAAGCAAAAGCTTGAAAGTTTTATGGGAAGGAAAGATAGTCTTATTGAACTGTTAAGAAGTAGAAAGGAGAGAGTAAAAAAGGTTATAAAGGTATTAAGAGAAAAAGCCATTATATTTGCAGTTACTAACGAAGATCCGCTGTCTATAGAAGAAGGGGATAGCCTTCAGAAGCATCTTAGGGACTTTAAGGTGTATAAGGTGATAAATAGGTGCAGGCTTGAAGAAACACCTTCCCTTAAGATCCCATACTTAGAAAATCCTTTTGGTATTGAAAACTTACGAAAGCTTCGTATAGATGATCTTGTAAAAGTTATTGTTTCCACTGAGTCCGTTTGAAAAATCCCAGAACAAGCAATAAGAAGCATTTTCGCTAACTCATAGCTCATCACCCTGTCCCATCTGACTCCGTTCTTCATCGCGTCCCTTACATACCTTCTTTTTTAATTTTTACGAAAAAAACACTCAGAAAAGCGTCAGGTCTGTGAATATCAGTACGCTCCTGCGTGGTTTTATCCTTGAGGCGGGTATGTCTTCGCAGGTTAGTAGCTTTTTTAAGACATCTCTCTTATCCTCACCTTTTATAAAAAATACAACCTTTTCTGAGAGATTTATAAACTCTTCTGTTAGACTGAGCCTTATAAGACCGTCGGGGGATGTGCTCACGCAGACCTCTCTGGTTATCCTTCTGCATTCGGTATTAGGAAATAAAGATGCGGTATGACCGTCTTTGCCCACACCCAGAAGAACCAAGTCAAGACATCCAAGGCTTTGGAGCTTTTGGGAGTACATTAGGGCGCTTTGGTCAGGTGGCAATGATGTGTCAAAGCAGTTTATACCCTCAAAAAAAGGCTTGAGGTTTTTGCAGTTGCTCCTGTCATCTTCAACAGGAACATACCTCTCGTCGGTTAGGAACAGGTTAATCTTGGTCCAGTCCCTTTGAAGGTTTGAGAGAATACTGTATGCTCCTAAGGGGGTTTTGCCACCAGCCAAGGCTACATTAAAACTGCCTTTTTTGTTGATAAATACACGTGCCAAGCGTATGATGTAGTGAGCAACTCTACTATCTATATTCTTATTGGTGAGGATCTTATAAAATCCACACCTTTCCATCTTTTTCTATAAGTTTGTTTGCTTGCTCTGGCAGTGTTCCCGGCTTGTAGGTGTAAAGGGGCATATCTTCCTTTATTATGGGTTCTACTATTTCCCACATGAGCTCTACCTCATCCCCCCTTATAAAGAGAGATCTGTCTCCCTGTACTATATCAATAAGGAGGTTCTCATAAGCCTCAGGAAGCTTTTGACCTGTTAGGTTATACTCCATAGTTGTCTCTACAGGGCAAGCTATAAAGCCTCCAGCAGGAGGTCTAAGTTCAAAGTGTATGGCTATTTTATTTTCAGGTGATGCTTGAAATACTATTTTGTTCTGTTTGGGTGTGCAGTCAAGTAATTTAGCAAAGCTTTTAGGTACCTCTTTAAAAACCAAAGCTATCTGACTGAGCTTTTTAGAAAGCTTTTTCCCAGTCATTAGATAAAAGGGAACATCTTGCCACCGGAAGTTGTCTATGTAAAGCTTAACTGCGACGAAGGTCTCTGTGTTTGAGTTTTCTTTTACACCCTTCTCAAGTGAGTAGCCTTCGTACTGTCCTTTTACAGCATCTTTTTGACTTAATCTTCTTACGGACCTTAAGAGCTTTGTCTTTTCATCTCTTATGAGTTCAGGATCCATACAGCAGGGTAGCTCCATTGCGGTAAAGGAAAGCATCTGAAGCATGTGGTTCTGAAGCATGTCCCTAATGGCACCCACACCATCGTAATAATCTCCCCTTCCTTCTATGCCTATGTCCTCTATGGCTACTATTTGAACATGATCCACAAAGTTTTTGTTCCAAATACCTTCAAAGATGGTATTAGACAGCCTTAATGAGAGAATGTTTTGAACAGTTTCTTTACCTAAAAAGTGGTCTATACGGTATATTTCTTCTTCCACGAAATAAGTATGAAGTATCTGGTTTAGTCTGCTTGCGGATGCAAGATCAAAACCAAAGGGTTTTTCTACTACTATCTTTCTCGGGTTTGTAAAGTTTCTAAGAAGCACTCCTAACTTTCTTATGGCTGTTTCAAAAAGAAAAGGAGAAAGTGCCAAGTAAAATATAATTTCTTGACCTCTGAGTTTTTTCAATACCTTAGCTAACTCCTCGTAGTAGCTTTCTTCTTTTACATCAAACTGTATGAAGTTGTTAAACTTTTCGGGATCAGGTGATTTGCTCACAAGGTGTTTCCACTCTTGGCTTTCTTCTCTTGCAAGTGAATAGACCTTGTAAAGACCTTCAAGCTTACCCTTTGAGTAAAGACTGTATAAAGCGGGAAAGAGCTTTTTTCTGGCTAAGTCTCCCGTTCCACCCAGTATAAAAAGGGAAAACTTTTTACTCATCTTTTTTCCTGACTTGGTGTCTACCAAACTCATATCTAAGGCCAGCCAAAAGCCTGTCTCTGAAAGAGTTTTCCTGCCTGGACCTGAATCTCATAAAAAGGGCATCTGCTATGGTAGGCACAGGCACACCTCTTTGGATAGCTTCCAGCAGGGTCCACCTTCCTTCTCCCGTGTCTTCTACATACGCCTTTAGATCCTCAAGGTCTCCAAACTCCTCAAAGACCTTCTGGGTGAGTTCCATAAGCCAGCTTCTTATAACACTTCCTGCGTTGTATATTCTCGCTACCTGTGAAAGGTCATATCCAAACTCACTCTCTTTTAGAAGTTCAAAACCCTCACCTATAGCCTCCATAATGGCATACTCAATACCGTTGTGCACCATCTTGGCAAAGTGTCCCGCTCCTGACATACCCAAGTAGGCATAACCTCTTCCTTCGTAAGACAGATCTTTGAGCGCTTCCTCTATAAACTCAAAAGCTTCTTTGTCCCCACCCACCATAAGACAATAACCCACCTGCTCACCATACACACCACCACTTACACCCACATCAAGAAAGTGAATTCCGCGCTCTTTAAGTTTTTGGTATCTTTTTTGAGAATCTCTGTAAAAAGAGTTTCCTCCATCCACCACTATATCCCCTTCTGACAGAAAAGGCATAAGTTCATCAAGCACTTGATCCACAGCTTCATGGGGCACCATAAGCCACACAAACTTCCTCTGACTTTCAAAGAAATCCTTTAATTGGGATAGATCATCAAGTATGTGTGCAGTGTCTTTAAGAACTTCTCTGGCTTTCTCATCCCTGTCATACCCTGCCACATAATGTCCTTTTGACTTTAGCCTTCTGATTATACCCCCACCCATCCTACCAAGTCCTATCACGAGGCATTTCATAGGGTAAAATATAAATCTGGAGGTTTGAAATGTTTGAGGGTTTTGAGGAGATAACAGACAAAGAAATTTACGACAAAGCATTGGCAGGAGAAAAACCCGCTGTAGTTATCTTTACACAACCAAACAATCCTCAAAATGAAGCTTTCTACAAAGTCCTTTCAAAGTTCCAAAAGCTTTATGGAGACAAGGTGAATTTTTACTACATGGATGTGGAAAAGAACACAAGCGCTGAGGATTTGGGTATATTTGTATTTCCCGCGGTGCTATACTTTAGAGATACTATGGAGCTAGAAAGACACGACTATCTGCCTTCGGAAGAAGAGGTGGAAAGGGCTATCAGGAGGCTTTTGAGGTTGTGAATATCCTGTGGGCACCTTGGAGGACCAATTACGTGGAGAATATAGACAGGATAAGCAACTGCTTCCTTTGTGATGCGGTAAATCAACCAAAGGAAAAGTGGAGAGAATACTTAGTGTTGTATGTAGGGAAGAGGGCTTTTGTGATTTTCAACAAGTATCCCTACAACGCCGGTCATTTGATGGTATCACCTATATCGCATACGGGAGATTTTACCTCACTTGATGATGAGACCTTGCTGGAGATAAATAAACTCACCAAAGCGTGTATAAAAGCTCTGCAGGTTTGTATAAAGCCTCACGGATTTAATTTAGGCTACAACCTTGGTAGGTCCGCAGGTGCTGGGCTTGAGGACCACATTCACCTTCACATAGTACCAAGATGGAACGGAGATACCAACTTTATGCCTGTGCTATCTGAAACTAAGGTCATATCTCAAGACCTTTACGAACTTTACGATAGGCTAAAACCCATACTTGATGGTTTTATAGATGCTACTTGAGGTAAATAAACTCAATCTTTGGTATGGAAACAGACACATCCTAAAAGATATCAGCTTCAGCGTGGATAGCGGAGAGATACTCTGCATAGTAGGAGAATCAGGTTCTGGTAAATCTTCCATTCTTCTCAGCATTATGGGGCTACTACCAAAGGGCTCAAGGATTGAAGGAAGCATAAAGTTTAAAGGAGAGGAGCTACTTGGACTTTCTGAAGATCAATACAGAAAGATAAGAGGAAGACACATATCCATAGTGTTTCAAGAGCCTTCTGCTTACCTTGACCCTCTTTTCAAGATAGGTACTCAAGTAGAAGAAGCTTACATTGCTCACTTTGGGAAGTCGGGAGCAAAAGAGAAAGCCCTTCAGGCGCTAAAGGATGCAGGAATAAAAAACGCAGAAACTGTATATCGTATGTACCCACATCATCTCTCTGGAGGTATGAAGCAGAGAGTTTGCATAGCTATAGCCACTGTATGTGATCCGGATTTAATCTTGGCGGATGAACCCACTACAGCCCTTGATGTATCCATACAGGGGAAGATACTCAGTTTATTCAAACACATAAGAGACAAAGGCAAAGCGATAATTTTGGTGACCCACGACTTTGGAGTGGTAGCAGAAGTGGCAGATAGAGTTCTTGTCCTCAAAGATGGATGTATAGTAGAACAAAAGGATGTTTATAGCATTTTTGATCATCCAGAGCATCCTTACACAAAGGAGCTTCTGAGTTCATTATGATGAAAAATAGAATTATCATAGTGGGAAGGCCTAATGTGGGAAAATCCACACTCTTTAATAGGATAATTGGTAGAAGAAAGAGCATAGTCTATGATCTGCCGGGAGTGACGCGCGACATTATAGAGTCCGAGGCAGAGTGGAAAGGCAAAAGGTTCATAGTAGCGGACACGGGCGGTATTTTTGAGAGGGGCGGTGAGCTATTCAAAAGCATAGAGGAGGAAGTTAAAAAGAACTTGTCTGATGCTAAAGCCATACTGTTTGTTGTAGATGCAAAAGAAGGGCTCACAGAAGCGGATCGCTATGTAGCCAAAATGCTCTATCCTTACAAAGAAAAGGTGTTTTTAGTAGTTAACAAAGTGGATAACGAAAAACTTCAAAGGCAGGCTTACGACTTTTATTCCTTAGGGTTTGATAGAGTTTTTTTGGTGTCTGCTCAACACGGTAGAGGTGTTGATGAGCTTTTGTCTGCTGTATGTGATCTCTTAGAAGATGAACCTACAAAGCTTGAGTATGAAGGGATAAAGGTTTCTTTTGTAGGAAGACCCAATGTAGGCAAATCTTCTTTGATAAATGCCATACTTGGAAGCCAAAGGGTCCTCGTGTCTCCAATAGCAGGCACCACAAGGGACGCAGTGGAGATACCTTTTACTTACTCAGATCAAAAGTTTGTGCTCATAGACACCGCAGGTATAAGAAGAAGGACAAAGGTAGAATACGGAGTGGAGTTTTTCTCTGTAGGCAGAGCCATAAAAGCCATAGAGCTATCAGATGTTTCCTGCTTAGTTCTTGACATGTCCGAAGGCATAACCCATCAGGATCAAAAAATAGGTGGTCTAATAGAGAGGCGCTACAAAGCCTGTGTGATAGTAGGAAACAAGTTTGACCTTGTAAAGACAGACAAAAATAGTGCCCTTGAGTATGTGAAAAGACAGCTTTCTTTTCTTGATTACGCACCCGTTGTGTTCACATCTGCTTTGAAAGGTGTAGGTATTAACGAGCTTCTCCATGCTGTAGTTTTAGCTTACCAAGACTACACCAAAGAACACAAAACATCCTTTATTAACAGAGCTGTGCAAAAGGTGATGGGAGAAAAACCCCCACCCGTATACAAAGGTAAAGAGGTAAAGGTTTATTACGCATTTCAAGAAGGGACAAAACCACCTACTGTTGTGATTATAACTAACTATCCAGAAGGTTGGAAGGAAAGTTATAAAAGGTTTTTTGTAAGAAAGCTGAGGGAGCATCTAAGGATAAGACACTCCCCCATAAAGCTCATCATAAGGGGCAGAGAGGCTTAAGAGCTTACAAAGGAAAAGCTCTCTCCATCGTAATCCACAACTACGGTAGTGTTATCCTTTATCTCACCTTTTATTATCTTTTCCGCAAGAGGTGTTTCCAAGTATCTCTGAACCACTCTTTTGAGAGGTCTTGCTCCGTAGGCTGGATCGTATCCAAGCTTCACTAATTCTTTTTTGGCTTCTTCTGTTAGCTTTAGCTTTATACCTCTTTCCTCAAGCCTTTTGTTGACAGACGCTACAAGCAGGTCCACTATCTGCAGGAGCTCTTTCATGGTAAGAGGTTTAAAGACTATCACCTCGTCTATCCTGTTTAAAAACTCGGGTCTGAAGAAGTACTTTAGTTCCTCAAGCACCTTTTCTTTTGCTCTTTGAAATTCCCTCTCTACCGCCTGATCATCACCATCAACAGAAATGTTTAGAAGGTACTGAGAGCCTATGTTGGATGTCATGATGATCACTGTGTTTCTAAAGTCTACAGTCCTACCGTGAGAGTCTGTCAGTCTTCCGTCATCAAACACCTGCAGGAAAAGGTCAAACACTCTTGGATGTGCCTTTTCTATCTCGTCCAGCAGGATGACTGAATAAGGCTTTCTCCTTACTGCTTCTGTGAGTTTTCCGCCCTCTTCGTATCCCACGTATCCGGGTGGTGCGCCTATGAGCTTTGCAACACTGTGCTCTTCTTTGAATTCTGACATGTCAAGCCTTATGAGGGCATCCTCATCACCAAAAAGAAGTTCTGCAAGAGCTTTTGAAAGTTCAGTTTTTCCTACACCAGTGGGTCCTAAAAATAGGAAGGTAGCTATGGGTCTCTTGGGATCTTTTAGTCCTGCTCTTGCTCTTCTGATGGCTTCAGCAACCGCCTTTACCGCATGCTCTTGGTCTATCACCCTTCTGTGGAGTTCTTCTTCAAGCTTGAGTAGTCTTTGCATCTCCTCTTCTTTGAGCTTTGATACCGGTATGCCAGTCCATTCGGAAACCACCTGAGCTACATCGTCCCAACCTACCACAAGGGCTTCCGCTTTCTTGCTCTCCAATTCTTTCAGTTCCTTCTCCAACTTGACCTTTTCTATCTTAAGCTGAGCTTCCCTCTCGTAATCCCCCCTTTCTGAAGCTTTGATGATCTCTTGGTCAAGCTCTTCCATACGCTTTTTTATTTCCTGTATCTTTACATCTGTACCACCTATCTTGCTTAAAAGCTCCTGTTTTTCTTTTTCAAGCTGAACCTTCTTTATCTTTAGCTGGGCTTCCCTTTCATAATCGCCTTCTAAGTATGCCTTTTGTATCTCTTCATCTGTTGATCTTATTTTCCTTTCAAGCTCTTGGAGTTCCGGTGGTAAAGATACGACGGAAAGCTTTTTCCTTGCACTTGCCTGATCAAGCGCATCTATGGCTTTATCAGGAAGCTTTCTGAAAGTGACATACCTTTTGGTTAGCTTAACTGCTGCGTGCAGAGCTTCGTCTGATATTTTTACCTTGTGATGCTGCTCTAGTTTAGGCCTCAAACCTTTAAGGATCTCTAAGGTCTCTTCTTCCGTGGGTTCATCTACGTATATGGGTTGGAAACGTCTTTCTAAGGCTGGGTCCTTTTCTATGTATTTTCTGTATTCGTCCACAGTGGTGGCACCTATAACCCTTATTTCACCTCTTGCCAGAGCAGGTTTTAGCATATTGCTTGCATCTACCGCAGTTCCTTCTGCTCTGCCGGCACCTACAACAGTATGAACTTCATCAATAAAGAGTATCACATTCCCCTTTTGTTTTACCTCCTCAAGCAGTGCCTTTAACCTTTCCTCAAACTCTCCTCTGTATTTAGAACCAGCCAGCAAAGACCCCATGTCTACAGCTATTATCTCCTTGTCTTGCAGTTCCACAGGCACCTCTTTTGAGACTATCCTCTGAGCTAAACCTTCCACTATAGCGGTTTTACCTACACCTGGGTCCCCTACCAGTACGGGATTGTTTTTGGTTCTTCTTAAAAGCACTTCGATCACTTGGTTTATCTCTTTTTCTCTGCCTATAACAGGGTCAAGTTTACCCTCCCTTGCCATCTGGGTAAGGCTAACCCCAAACCTCTCTAAAGGAGACTTTTCCTCTTCTTTTAGTTCTTGGGTTGTGTCTTTCATCTTTTCACCTCCTAAGATATCTTCTAATAATTTACCTCCTATAGTTTCTTTGGCTTCCATAAGCGCAGAAGCTATGTGGTAAGCCTCTACGCGAGACAAACCTTCTTGTAGGGCTTTGTTTTGAGCTTTCTCTACTACCTTTATAAGCTCCTCTGAATAATCAAAGGCGGGTTCTTTACCAAACACCCTTTTGGCTATTAGGTCCTTTATTCTATCAGGAGATACTCCCAACTCTTTGACTTGTTTGAGAAGTGCGCTATCTTCCATAGCTTTTCTTATCAAACCGTCTATAGTGAGCCTGTTTTCAAGGAAAGCTCTCACATCTTCCTGTTTGAACACGCTTGAAAGGCTTTTCTCTACGCTTTCTAACCTACTTTTGTACTGCTTTTCTATACTTTCCAATCTTGCATACTCCACCTGAAGGCTTTGCAAACTCCAAAAGTCTCCGTAGCGCCTTGCCCTCTCTATCTCTCTGAGGAGTTCTTCCTTTGTTCTTCTTATCTTTTCCAGCTCCATTTGAACGGAAGCTATGTCAGACTTCACTTCCATTATCTTGCTTCTAAGGTCAATAAGATGTTGTGCTTCCTGATGCGCTGCCTTTTCCACCTGCTCACTTAGTTTTCTCAGGTACTCACTTACCCTTTTGTAAAGTTCCTTCCTGTCTATACCCCTTCTCTCTATGTACTTAGCCAGCGGAGAGCTCTCATCAGAAAGGAAGGAAAGTAAAAGATGGTCTGTGTCTACCTTGGTATCACCGTATGACTTAGCTATCTCCTTTGCCTTGTTTAGATACTCCAAAGCCTTCCCAGAAAGAAGGTTCTCACTAAACATTTCCCTTAACCTCCAAAATTAAATTACTTTTATAATATTTCTTTAGTATATTTTTGTCAAGTAAAAAGGGGTGCATCTTTTCTGCCGAGCATGTAGTATAATTCCGTTATGTGTGGTATCATTGGTTATGTTGGGAAGAGCCCTGCGCTTATAGTTTTGCTTCAAGGTTTAGAAAGACTTGAGTACAGAGGTTATGACTCCGCTGGTGTAGCTCTGATTGAAAACGGCAGGATCTTTGTAGAAAAGAAGGTAGGTAAAATAAGAGAACTTGTCAGGAGCTTGTGGGGTAAATCCCTTAACGCTACTGTAGGTATAGGACATACAAGGTGGGCAACTCACGGTGAGCCTTGTGAGATAAACGCTCATCCCCACACAGATACGACCGGTGAGATAGCGGTGGTGCACAACGGCATAATAGAAAACTACAGGGAACTCAAAGAAAAATTACAGGCACAAGGTATAGAATTTAAATCTCAAACAGATACAGAAGTAATAGCTCACCTTATTTCTAAACACTACAGGGGAGACCTTCTGTCTGCGGTGATGGAAATTATGCCTATGCTTAAAGGTTCTTACGCCTTTGCGGTCATAACAAGCAAAGAACCTTACAGGATCGTGGGCGTAAGGAATGGGAACCCCTTAGTGGTGGGTATAGGAGAAGGAGAAAATTTCTTAGCCTCAGATATTCCGGCAATTCTTCCCTTCACAAGACACATAATACCCATTTCCGATGGTGAGATAGTAGACCTCAGGGTAGACGGTGTTGATATATACGATGCGGAAGGAAACAGATTAGTAAAAGATGTAATAAGCGTGCCTTGGGACATTATATCCGCAGAAAAGGGAGGGTTTAAACACTTTATGCTCAAGGAGATCTTTGAACAACCCAGAACAGTAGGAGACACTATAAAGGGGTATATATCAAGGGACTATATTCTGCCTTTTAAGCTAAGGGAATTCAGAAGGATAATTCTTTTGGCATGTGGCACATCTTACCATGCTGGTTTGGTAGGAAGCTACTGGATATCTAAGTATCTTCAAGTTCCCGTAGAAGTCATGTACGCTTCTGAGTTCAGATACGCAGATATACCTGTAGATGATAGAGACCTGGTTATAGCCATATCCCAATCTGGGGAAACAGCAGACACGCGCTACTCTGCGCTCTCAGCTAAAGAAAGGGGTGCTACTGTCATATCTTTGGTTAATGTAATGGGAAGTGCTTTAGATAGAGAATCAGACTACACTCTCTACACACACGCTGGGCCAGAGATAGGCGTTGCAGCAACAAAGACTTTTACCTCTCAGTTAGCGGTGCTTTACAGTCTTTCCGTTTCTCAGCTACCCAACAGGGATGAGTACATGGAAAAACTCTCTGCAGTACCCAACATGATGGAAGAAGTTTTGGGGAATGCGGAGAATGTAAAGAAAGTAGCCCTAAAGTACACCAACAAAAAGAACATGCTTTATTTGGGTAGGTATCTCAGTTATCCAGTAGCCTTGGAGGGTGCTCTAAAGCTCAAAGAGATCTCTTACATACATGCGGAAGGTTATCCTGCGGGAGAGATGAAGCACGGACCTATAGCTCTCATAGACGAAAACATGCCCGTTGTGGTGGTTGCTCCAAAAGACAGAGTATACGAAAAAACCCTTTCTAACATAGAGGAAGTGCTTACCAGAAAAGGGATAGTTATAAGCGTAGGTTTTGCAGGTGATGAGAGGCTAAAAAGCATGTCCAAAGACTTTATAGGCATACCCAGTGTGGATGAGGACCTCTCACCCTTCTTGACGGTGATCCCATTACAGCTTTTTGCTTATTACATTGCGGATCACTTGGGGCTTGATGTGGACCAGCCAAGAAACCTTGCTAAAACAGTCACTGTTGAATAACGTTAAGCTCATTAGGATAAGGTTCAAGATAAACCTGATGCGTAAGGTACTTCTCATCAAATCTGTAAGACCAGCTCTTGATTATTTCGAGCAGTGTGTAAAGATCTCTCTGCCCAGCTTTGTAGCTTTCCACCAAACTGTAAAAATGCTCTTTCTCTGACTTTTTTAACGCTCTTGACAGGTGTCCCATTATGTGTAAAAGGGTGTTAGCGTGCTGTCCTTTTGTGGGTCTTCTTTTGAGCGCTTCCATAAAAAGTATCCCGTACTTGCTTAAAGCTTCCTTAAAGTTTTTCTTTGCCTCTGCTACAAGCTGTCCCATCTGTTTGAGTTTTGCCTGAGAGTGTGCCATAATAAGGTACTTGTAGCGACTGTGAAATTCCACAAGGTCTTTTACATCTTGAGCTCTTGAGAGGAACTCCCTAAGATCAGCAATGGCGAAGAGCCTGACCAAAAAGTGTTCCCTGATCTCCTTGTTTTTTAACCTTCCTTCATCCTCTACAGGCAGTAGCTGATACCTTTCAAGCACCTGTATGGCAAAGAGCCCCTTTCCCCTACCGTAGAACTCCTTTCCCTGAGGGTCTTTGTAAATCTTTGTGTTAGAAACCCCACAAGATGGAGACTTGCTCTTTAACAAAAATCCATCAACGGCTTCCAAAGAATCCAAAAACTCTTTGCTAAAAGAGAGCATAAGCTGTGTAATATCCCTGCCAGTAGAAGGTTGTATGAGTCTAAGACTCTCTCCTTTTTGGATTATCACCTTGTCCCTTGGCACACCCAAGCCTATGGACACTTCTGGGCACACGGGTATTACATGGCAGTACTCTCTGAGTTTTATGGCAAAGGGATCTTTTACTACCTCTCCGTTGTACCTCACAGTCTGAAGGTCAAGACAGGCGCTCATAACAAGTAGTGGTTTTGGAAACTTCCTCATGTAGAATTAATTTAATGCTAAAAGTGGGACTAACAGGCAACATAGGTTGTGGAAAATCTACAGTAGCGTCTATGTTCAGGGAGCTTGGTGCTTATGTGTTTGACGCAGACATTATAATAAGGGGTTTTTACGAAGAAAAGGGAGAGGTATACAAGAAGGTAGTTGAAGCTTTTGGCAGTGCTGTACTTGACCAGGAGGGAAACATAGACAGGAAAAAGCTCGCTCAGATAGTCTTTTCTGACAAAGAAAAGTTGAGAGTTTTGGAGGAGATCACCCACAATGCTCTCTACAAAAGGCTTGATGAGGAGTTCAAAAAACTTCCGCAGAATGCTATAGCTATTGTAGAGGCAAGCCTCCTTGTGGAGAAGGGCACTTACAAGAACTACGACAAACTTATTGTGGTTTATGCACCCTATCAAGTTTGTAAAGAGAGGGCTCTGAAATCTGGCTTTTCGGAGGAGGACTTTGAGAGAAGATGGAAGCACCAATTGCCACCTGAAGAAAAAGTCAAGCATGCGCACTTCATCATAGATAACTCAGATGGATTAGAGCATACAAAGAGGCAAGTTATAAAAGTGTATGAAGAGCTTTTAAACCTCGTCCGTTAATCTATCAGCCAGATAGTCCGCTAAATGCATCACTTCCTGGCCAGTTTTGTGTTTTATAGTACCGTCCTTTAGATTCAGCACGCATCCCGGACATGTGGAAAGCACCACCTGTGCACCTGTACTCGCAAGGTCTTCTATCTTTTCTTTTTGTATTTGGTCTGATATTTTGGGATTTGTTATGGAGAAAAGACCTGCAAAACCACAACAGGATTTGTCTTTCTGTGCTTTTTTGACCTGTGCATTCTCAACAGAGTTCATAACAGAATAAAACACCTCATCTTTTACTTTCATGGCGCTGTAAGAATGACAAGGCACGTGGAAGGTAATTTTCTCGCCTGTACCTCTGAACTTTAGCCCTTCTTTGAAGACTATCTGTGCAAAGTCATAAACCTCTTTGTTAATCCCGTAATCCTCCTGCAAGGCGCCACCGCATGTGGGACAGGCAACCACTATAGCATCATAGTCGTATTTTTGCATCTCCTTTATGTTGTGATCTCTTAGCTTTTCAAAGGCAGGTATGTTCCCAGAGTAGTAGTGGGGCGCACCACAACATCTTATGTCTTTGGGAACTATTACTGTGTAGCCAGCTTTATTCATGAGCTTTATCACGCTCTCACCCGTTTTTCCATAAAAAGCATCTATCATGCACCCTGTAAAAAATAGGAGCTTACCCTTTTCTTTTTGAGCTTTAAAGACCTTTCCTCTGAGTCCAAAAGCCTTTGCAGTGGGTTTAGGCATAAACTTGACCGCTCCTGTGGGGAAAGGTGTCTTTATCTCTTTTGCTGGTAGAAGGCTCATAACTCTGCCAGCAAGCTTTAGTGCGGACCTTCCGGGTTTTGTTTGCATAAGTTCAAGAGCCTTTAGTCCTGCAGACTTTACCCAGCCAGTGCCGAGCTTCTCTTTCTGCATGTGCTTGGCATACACCAAAATCTCCTTGTATTGCACATTGTTAGGACAGATCCACTCACACCTTCTGCACATGGCACACTCGTCCCACTGTCTTGCAACCTCCTGATCCAGCGGAAGTTCTCCTTTTATTACCATCTCTGCAAGGGCAAGCCTTCCCCTCGCAAAGCTCCTTTCTTCTTGATTTACCGTGTATGTAGGGCAGACTGACTTACAGAGTCCACACTTTACACACTTTTGAGCTAAATCTAAAGGAATTTCTAAAAATCTTTCCATAGTTAAACTAAATATAGTTTGTTCGTTAGTGTTAATATATGACGGCGTTAATAAAAATAAAAAAAACCCCCTCCTCGGGGGTTTTCTGGAAAGGGACTGGAAAAAAGGGGCGGAATTATGCAAACATATCTCTGTAGAGTCCCTTTGCCCACTCTATGTACGCCTTATAATTGCTCTCCTTTGGTTGTTCGTCTAACTTAACATCAGCAAACTCAAACTTTCCACCACCAAGATACTTGTAAGTTAAGTCTATCCATATGGCTCCGTCAGGTGCAACCGCAGAATAACATAGGGTTCTTGGAGGCTCATACGCTATATCCTTACCTGAAATCTTTGCAAGGATAAGTTTTGCTACATAGTGAGCCTCTGTATTAGCTGTATTACCACTCTTTGAGAAAGGCTGATTTCTTGAATCTCCTGTTACATAAACCCTTTCATCACCTACTGCGTGGTACTTAAGAGGATCAATTTCTGGCCACCTCTCACCCTTTTTGACAAGACCTGCTTTGAAGACTATATCTCCCGCTTTACACATAGGATATATGGCGCCATCATCAAAGTCTATGTCTCCATAAGCTTCCGTTGATATTTTACGACCGTTTACATCAACAGACTTTATGCCTGCGTTGGGGTAATACTCCACATAGCCTTTTACTAAATTGTCCCACGCGTAATGGAAACCCTTTGCCTTAACGGGAGGGTCTGGGTGGTTGTCCACCAGCACCACCTTACCCGGTATATTGTTCTTCTTAAAGTACCAAGCTATGAGGGTTGCCCTCTCATAAGGCGCTGGCAGACACCTGTAATCAAGACCAGGTGGCACGGTAAGAACAAAGTTTCCCTTCTCAAAGTTCTGTATCTTTTGCTTGATCCTTATATGTTCTGAGGCAGGAATAAAACCAGCAGGATAACGCACCTGTGCTAGCTCTATATCCTTAGGATCCTTTATCCATGCCTCGTAATAATAATCTATGCCCGGTGCAAGCACGAGATAGTCGTAGCTGATAACGCCCTTATCTGTGTAAACCTTCCTTCCTCCCCTGTCTACATCTATCACAGAAGTACCTGTGAGCATGTGATAACCGTGCCTATTAGCGGGTGTAAGAAAGTCATGCATAAGAAACTCAAGATTTACAAGATTCACCAGCCAAAGGTTGCTTACTGGACACGAGAAAAACTCTTGCCTTTTGTCAATGAGAACCACATCCACATTTGGATTACCCTTCTTTATATACTTGGCTACAGTCAGTCCAGACCAGCCTGCACCAACTATAACTACTCTTGGCGAATTTCTGGAGGGTTTTGGAAGACTGAGCTCCTCCATTTTTTTGGCAAAGGTAAAACTCCCAACACCACTCAGCAAAGACGTTGCGATCACGCTACTTCCAGAAAGCTTTAAAAAGTCCCGCCTGTCTAACTTCATCTGGTGCACCTCCTCTCTATTTTATTTAGCAAACTCTGTGCCATAAAGAAGCATTCAGCAGACACCTCTTTTGCACTGCAAAAAGACTACTTGAAGATGACAAGTATGACTTAGATTAGTGACACTTTTGTCTTTGATATACTATAAACTTCATGGAGGGATTTCACATATTTGATGCCTTTGAAGAAGAAGTGGTTGTCATAAGCAAGGACTACAAGATACTTTATGCCAACGAAAAGTATGCCAAAGATATGGGTTATTCTTCAAAGGAGGAAGTTATAGGAAAAGAGTGTTTCAGAATTTCCCATTACAGGGATGAACCTTGCGACGGTGAGTGCCATCCGTGTCCCTTAAAGGAAATAGAAAAGACTGGGAAAGCGGTTAATGTAATACACACTCACTATACTCATGATAAAGATGAGTTCCCTGTAGAAATATGTGCTTATCCACTTAAAAATGGTTCTGTGCTACAGATAATAAGGAACATAAAAAACGATAAAGAAAAGTACTATTTATTTAGTCTATCCCAAAGGCTAAGTTCCATATCTTACCTTGCCTTAGGCGTTGCTCATCAGATAAACACTCCCCTTAACATCATATACACATGCGTGCAGATACTTGAAAAAGAGTACGGAGAAAAAGAAGAGATAGAAAGGATAAAGGAAGCTGTATGTACCTGTAAAGATTACATAAGCAAGCTTCTCCTCATGGTGCGCAACTCTAAAGAGAGAAGCCTTGTTGATATAAGGAAAGCTGTGGAGGATTGCGTGGAGCTTCTGAGTATATACGCAGAAGACAGAGGTGTGATCATAGAAAAAAATGTGCAAGAGTGCGGTTTTGTTTTAGGAAGTGAGGCAGACTTGAGACATGTAATAACAAATCTCCTTGTGAATGCCATTGATGTATCTGACACTGGGAAAAAGGTTTATGTAAAAACCAGTGTGAACGGTAGTTATGCGATGATAGAGGTACAAGACGAGGGTCCTGGGATACACCCAGAGGAGCTAAGTAAAATATTTCTACCCTTTTATCAGGGTAAAGCGAGAAAAAATAAAGACGGATGCGGTTTGGGACTTGCTATAGTGAACAGCGTACTCAAGGACATGGGTGGTAGCGTACATGTGGATTCTCAACTGGGCAGAGGCTCAACCTTTGTTGTTAAGCTCCCTCTCCTTTAGAACTTTTAGCTTTCTGTAAACAGTCCTTTTACTACATCTTAGAACCTTTGCCACTTGATCAACATCTTTTAGGACTTTCAAAAGGTAAGCTGTGTATCTTGCCTCAAGAAGTTCAAGGTCAGGCATATCCTCAAATAATTCTTTCTCTAAGCTTTCGTGCTTTTCGTAAGAAGCAAAAAGGTAATTGTCTATGTATTCTTCTTCCGCTAAAATGCAAGCTCTTTCAATGAGGTTTTTTAACTCCCTGATGTTTCCCTTCCACGGATAGTTTTTTAGCTTTTCCATAGCTTTAGTGCTTATCTTTTTGTTCCATCTGTTCAAAAAGAAACGGACTAATAAAGGAATATCTTCTTTTCTCTCCCTGAGAGGCAATAATCTTATCTCAAGCACAGATAATCTGTAGTAAAGGTCTTCCCTAAACTGTCCTTTTTCACATAAAGCTTTGAGGTCTTTGTTGGTTGCGGATATGATCCTTACATCTGCAAACTCCTCCTTCACAGAACCTAATCTTCTAAACCTCTTGGTTTCTATAAACCTTAGTAATTTAGGCTGTATGTGGGTTGGAAGCTCCCCTACTTCATCTAAGAAAAGAGTTCCACCTTTTGCCATTTCAATGAGTCCCTTTTTCCTTTGAGAAGCTCCAGTAAAGGCTCCTTTTTCATGTCCAAAAAGCTCACTTTCAAAAAGTTCATGAGGTATACAGGTGCATTCTACAACAAGAAAAGGTCTATCTCTCCTATGAGAAATCTCGTGTATGTACCTTGCCAAAACTTCCTTGCCTGTTCCCGTCTCACCTATTAGGAGTATGTTTGTGTCAGTTTTGGCATACTTTTCGCAAAGGGAAAGAATTTTTGCAAATTGGGGGTTTTTCGTTTCAAGGGTGTAATCCATACCCTTTTTGATAAGCTCTTTTAGCGTCAAGTTTTCTTCTTCTGTGAGTTTTTCCTTTACAGCTCTATTTATATCAGCTTCAAGGATATCCAAATTGAAGGGTTTTTGTATAAAGTCATAAGCACCCGCCTTTATGGATTCTACTGCGGTTTTTATATCACCGTATCCCGTTATGACTATTACTTTTGCATCGCTTAGCTCTTTTACCTTTCTAATTGCCTGCACACCTTCTGCATCGGGAAGCTTAAGGTCAAGAAGGACTACATCGTAGGACCCTTGATGGATAGCTTCAATAGCTTCTTGAAGGCTACCAGCACCTGCACAGTTATACTGGCTTTTTGATAGAGCCTTTATGAGTGCGTTTCTCAGGTTAGTATCATCTTCAACTATCAAAATGTTTACCATAATTCATTCAAGCTTGTATCCAAAGCTTTTAACAAGTTCGGGTCTTTTTCTCCAGTCGGGCTTTACCTTTACCCAAAGCTCCAGGTAGACCTTCCTTCCCGTTATGAGCTCCAGCTCCTCCCTTGCCATTTTCCCTATGGATTTTAGCCTCTGTCCCCCTTTGCCTATGATGATGGGCTTGTAATTTTCTCTGTCTATAATTATCTCTCCCTTTATCACCAAAACACTTGGGTCGTGGCTTCCTTCGGATATTTCTGTGATGGCTACCGCAACACCTTGGGGTATCTCTTGATGTACCTTCATTAAAACCTTTTCTCTGATTATCTCTGCAGCCAAAAGGCGCAGGGGAAGGTCTGTGATCATCTCTGGAGGGAAGAGGGGCTCACCTTCCGGTAGATACTTCAGGATAGTTTTTATAAGCTCATCCACATTGTAGCCTTTTAGGGCGCTTATAGGCACTACTTCTTTAAACTCAGGATGTTTTTTGAGTATCTCTTCCGCTAATGGAAGAGCCTGACTTACGTGCCCAACTTTATCCACCTTATTTATCACTAAGAAAAGGTGCTTTTCATTAGATAAGGGTTTTATGTAGTTAGAAAACACAAGCTCATCATCATCTTTCCAACCATCTTCTGCATCTATCATAAAAAGTATAATGTCCGCATCTTCTAAAGAACTCTTTGCGGTATCCACCATAGCTTCACCTAAGGCATCCCTTGGCTTGTATATGCCAGGAGTATCAAGAAAGACTATCTGAGCAGTTTCGGGTATGTTTTTAACACCAAGCACCCTTATGCGCGTAGTCCCGGGCTTGGGAGAAACGATGGAGACTTTACTACCTATTATCTGGTTCAGGAGCGTAGATTTACCTACATTGGGCTTTCCCACTATGGCTACATAACCAAACTTCATAACTAACATTATAGAGCCTGAGCAACAAAAAAGGCGTAAACTTCTGATGCACCAACGTAAAGAACCAGCTCAGCCAGTCTCGTTATAGTAGCACCTGTAGTGAGAACATCGTCAAATATAAGCACCTTTTTATCTTCCAGAAGGTCTATAACCTCTTCCCTGAGCTTGTGGCTCTCTACCGCTTTTAGCCTCTCTTCTTTGCTTAGTCCTGCGAATGGACCACCAAAACCTATCCTTTTAAAAACCTTCACAAAGGGAACATTTGCACCTTTGAGCATCTCCTCCGCATGGTTAAACCCTCTTGACCAGTACCTTCTTATGTTAACCGCTGGGCAGGTTATCAGGTCAGGGTTTATAATCTCTATGTACTCCCAAAGATACGGGGATATGACTTTTCCAATATGGTGCGCAAGAGAAACATTAGCACCAAACTTTGCGCTTAGGATGAGGCTTTTTAGCACACCTTCGTATCTTCCAAACACCCTGTAAGAGCTCACATACTCAAGTCTTCTGTACTCTAAGGGATGGTAAGGTTTTAGGCTTTCAAGACACGCATTACAAAAGTATCCTTGGTCTTTGGAGTAAATGGGACCACCGCAAGATATACACTCCTCCTCACACAGACCTGAAAATTTTACAAGCTGTGCAAAAACTTTAATCATAATCTATATTATTATTTATGGTGGATATTAAAACAGTAGAAAAGACTGCCCATCTTGCAAGAATACAGCTCAAAGAGGAAGAAAAAGAGGTCCTTGGCAAGCAGTTTCTTGACATACTTGCCTTTGTAGAGCAACTTCAGGAAGTAAATACAGAAGGTATAGAACCTTATCAACACAGCATGTGCACACCCATGAGAGAGGACCTGCCCGGTGAGTGCCTCAGTCAGGAAGATGCGGTCTTTAACGCACCGCAGAAGGAAAAGGGATTTTTTGTAGTGCCAAGAGTAGTGGAGGTATGACCTTATGACAGAAGAAAAGCAAGTCTTAGAAAAAAGAAAAGCCCTTGAGAGCGTGCTTGTTGGCATAGAAAGAAAGTTCGGCAAGGGTTCCATAATGCCACTTAAAAACGCGGAGAAGGTAAAGGTGGATGTTATACCAACGGGTTCTTTAGCCTTAGACATAGCCACAGGTATAGGAGGCATCCCGAAAGGTAGGATAGTGGAGATATACGGTCCTGAGTCTTCCGGTAAGACTACACTGGCACTGCATGTGATAGCATCCGCCCAGAAGATGGGAGGCGTTGCAGTGTTTATAGATGCGGAGCACGCTCTTGACCCTAAGTATGCGGAAAAGATAGGTGTAGATACAGAAAACCTTTACATATCACAACCGGATTACGGCGAGCAAGCCTTAGAGATAGTAGAAAGCCTCGTAGCCAGCAACGCAGTAGATGTTATAGTTATAGATTCCGTTGCTGCACTTGTTCCAAAGGACGAACTGGAAGGAGAGATGGGAGAGGCTCATGTAGGAAAACAGGCAAGACTCATGTCTCAAGCTCTTAGAAAACTAAAAGGCATGGCACATAGAGCAAACACAGCTATAATATTCATAAATCAACTGAGAGAGAAGATAGGTGTTATGTTTGGAAACCCCGAAACCACACCGGGTGGAAGAGCTTTAAAGTTCTTCGCAGATATGAGATTGGATGTAAGAAGGGTTGGAGACATAAAAGACAGCAATGACAAAGTAGGCAACAGAGTAAAGGTAAAAGTGGTAAAAAACAAACTGGCACCACCTTTTCAGGAAGCTGAGTTTGATGTTATATACGGTGAAGGTATATGCAAGCTTTGTGACCTTATAGACATAGCCACAGAGTTGAAAGTGCTTGCAAGAAGTGGTGCGTGGTACAGCTATGGAGATATAAAACTTGGTCAGGGTAAGGACCAAGCTAAGAAGTTCCTTATGGAAAACCCCAACTTGGCAGAAGAAATAGAGCAGAAAGTCAGAGAGGTTGCAGGGCTTGCTCCAGCTGATACTTAAAAAAGCCATTGAACTGTCCGCTTCTGATGTTCACATAAAGTCAGGTAGCCAGCCTGTCATAAGAACCAAAAAGAAGCTCATAAAACTAAGTGATTTTCCCATCATAGAAGAGAAGATGATGGAGCTATTTGTAAAAGAGGTTTTGGAGAAAAACAGGAGGAAAATGGCTGAGTTTGAAGAGCTCGGTGAGACAGACACTTCTTACTCCCTTCCGGGCGTAGCGCGCTTTAGGGTGAACATATACAAACAGAGGAACTCTACCGGTATGGCTTTCAGGGTAGTACCCTTTAATGTGCCACCTTTTGAGAGCCTAAACCTTCCCGAGGTGATGCGAAAGGTCATTTTAGAAAACACCAAAGGCTTTATACTCATCACAGGTCCTACGGGTTCTGGCAAATCCACTACACTTGCATCTCTTATTAACATTATCAATAAAACGAGGGATAGCGTGATAGTGACCATAGAAGACCCTATTGAGTATCTTTTCAGAGATGAAAGGTCCTTTATAGTGCAGAGGGAGGTGGGGATAGATACATCTTCTTTTGCAAGAGGTCTAAGAGCTGCTCTAAGAGAAGACCCTGATGTGATAATGGTGGGAGAGATAAGAGATAGCGAAACCGCTCAGATATGCCTTCAGGCTGCAGAAACTGGACACTTAGTGTTCTCAACCCTTCACACCCTTGATGCAAAAGAAACTATAAACAGGCTTATAGGCATGTTTAACCTTGAAGTTAGAGAGCAGATAAGGATACAGCTTGCAGAAACCCTGATAGCCATATTCTCTCAAAGGCTCCTCCCAAGAGCGGACGGTAGAGGAGTCATTCCCGCGGTAGAAGTTCTTATAAATACAGCATCTATAAAAGAATGTATCCTTGATCCCACTAAGTTTGACGAAATTCCCATGCTCATGGAAAAGGGAAAGAGTATTTATGGCACGCAGACCTTTGATCAGCACCTTGAAGAGCTCTACAGGAACGGCCTTATAGACTATAGCACCGCTCTTCTTTATGCCAATAAGCCCGGAGACCTTGAGCTTAAGTTAAAAGGTATATCCTCTGGAGGTAGGGGTTTCTTCTGATGAAGATAGCCATAGACGGTCCTGCGGGGAGTGGGAAAAGCACCATAGCCAAGATCCTTTCAGAAAAACTAAACCTTCCCTATCTTGACACGGGAAAAGTTTATCGGGCTTTTGCTTACATAGCAAAAGAGGAAGGTATAGACATGACAGATAAAAAACAAGTTCTTTCTCTGTTTGATAAAGCACCTGTGGTGAATATAAGCGTAGCAAAAACAGAGATAATTTTTAGAGGCAGGTGCCTTGATGTGGAGCTAAAAGGAGAAGAGATAGGCAGATACGCATCTATAATGGGAAGCATCCCTGAGTTCAGAGAAAGGATGGTTAAGTTTTTTAGGAATCTTGTTGGTGATACGCAAGTAGTTGCAGAGGGTAGAGATGTAGGCACTCACATATTTCCAGACGCACCCATAAAACTTTTCATAACCGCAAGCCTTGAGGAGAGAGCAAGAAGAAGATTTCTTGAGCTCTCTGGTGTGAGTTTTGAAGAAGTCCTTAAAGCGCTCTCAGAAAGAGACAAAAGGGATATGGAAAGACCCATCTATCCCTTTAGACCTGCAGAGGATGCCATCATTGTGGATACAACGGGAAAAAGTGTAGAAAAAACCGTTGAAGAAGTTTTAGGAATAATAAAAAGAAAAGCCCCACAGCACAAGCTGCGAGGGTAAGAACACGGGAAAAGCCTTTTTTCAAAAGATGGTTTGCATCGCTATAGTAAAGTCGGTAAAGTTCTTTCCTGTGTAGGTCTTGCCGTCAGAATTATACCTCTTCATTGCTCCGTTAGGATTTACTATGTCAACACCTGCGCTCAGCACTGCATTCCATCCTTTTATGTAGTAGTTGAGAAATACGGAAGTCCTGCCCACTTTGCCTTTTCCAAGGTAAGCCTTGGTTACGGGATCTGTCATGTTAAAGTTTTTGTATTCTGAGTATTCGTAGCGAAGCGCAAGAGCAGGTTTTCCTATACCCACCATCTGGTCGTAGAGTAGTTGTCCTTGAACATAGTAAGCGTTGGTTTTAGGTTTTGTTCCACTAAATCCTAAAGTAGAGGGTAGGCTGGTCTGACCTATGTATCCAAGTTGTAGGTTAGGTACCATATCGCCAAACTTTTGCTCCCAAAGAGCATCCACAGTGTAGGCTTTCGCAGTACCTGAACTTCCTTTGTTATCATCCCACTTTTGAGCCCAGTATGCTACGCCTATGTTAAATACGTTCATTTTTCCTAAATAGCTATCTGCCTTTCCCCAGCCCTTATCCGCTTTGTAGCCCAACATTACTGGGTTCATTTCCAACCTTATACCGTAGGCTATGTTGTCTTTATAACCAAGAGCTGTGTCGGTGTGATCAAACTTACCGTCAAATATACCTACCCTGTATTGGAAAAGACCATCAGCTATATTACCCCAGAAGGTCATACCGTAATCTCTGTCTCCTGCTAAGGTTGCTGGTGCGAAGGGGTTCCAACTTGGCGCTTTATAACCTGTCTGACCGTCTCCTGCACCCCACCTTATTCCTGTTGGAATCACATAGTTTCTGGAAGATGTGAGGTTTGCTCTTGCGAAGGGTACTCTGTACTTACCTGTCCTTATTTTGAGTTCATCAGCAAGATCCAATGTTATAACTGCGTCATTTATACTGGCAGAAGCTGCCTGATGGCTTCCCCTATTGGTGGTGTTAGGGGAAAAATCGCCTTCAAACTCAAACTTAACGTACTTATTTGCTTGACCTGCCATGTTGATAGTTGCTCTTCTTATAGAAAAGTCTGTCCAGTCCTTTACATCACTTCTGGCTTTTCCTAACCTCTGTGCGGTTATCCTAAGAGTGAGATCCAGTGTGGAAAAAGTTTCCTCATCTAATCTTATAGATGCTGCTTGAGCCTGAAGAGTCCATAAGGACAGTATGGCACCTGTAAGTAAGACCTTCTTCATTTTTCCACCTCCTTGAGTTTTAATCAAGAGATCATCTTAGAGATGTTGTGTTAAAGGTTCATTAATTTTTGGTTAATGTTTTGTTAAGATTTTAAGGTCCCAGATCCCACACAACCATCTTGATCTCTGTGTAGTCTTCTATGGCAAATCTGGGACCTTCTCTCCCTATGCCTGACTGCTTTACACCTCCGTAAGGCATGTGATCCGCTCTAAAGTTGGGTCCCTCGTTGATAAGGACACCACCAGCTTCTACTTTTTTGATAAACTCCCAGGCTATGTCTATATCTTTCGTGAAGACCCCTACTTGAAGGCCATATACAGAGCTGTTTACCCCTCTTATGGCTTCTTCTACTTCTCTGTAGGGGTTTACCACTACTACGGGTGCAAAGGCTTCTTCTTTAAAAAGCAAGGAGCTTTCTGGCACAAGGCTTACCACTGTAGGCTCAAGTAGAGCTTTACTCTCTGCACACGCAACACCACCCCTTATGAGCTTAGCACCCTCTTTTATAGCCTCACTGACCCATTCTTGAACCCTTTCTACTTCCGAAGGGCTTATCATGGGACCTACATCTGTGTCTTCTTGCATAGGGTCTCCTACCTTCAGGTTATCTACCGCGGACTTGAGTTTTGACAGATAAAGGTCAAAGACATCTTCATGTACGAATACCCTCTGAATGGATATACAAACCTGCCCCGCTATAGCGTACCCACCTTGGACTGTTTTTGCCACCGCTTTGTCTATGTCTCCATCTTTGTGTAAAACCAAAGCTGAGTTAGACCCAAGCTCAAGAATTACCTTCTTTATACCTGCCTGTCTTGTGATGATCTCTCCCACCTTTCTACTGCCTGTAAAGGAAACCACTCTGACAGCTGGATGCGTTGTCATTGCCTTTCCTACATAACCATAACCCGGAAGGACGCTTATGGCAGATGGTGGAATTCCAGCAGATACCAAAAGCTCACCCAACATAAGGGGAGTGATGGGAGTCCTTTCGGAAGGTTTGAGGATCACCGCATTTCCTGCTGCCAAGGCAGGAGCAACCTTATGCATAGAGAGATTTAGAGGAAAGTTAAAGGGAGTGATAGCAGAAACTATACCAACAGGTTGCCGTATATAAAAGCCCACCTTCCCTTTACCGTTGGGATGAGCGTCCAAAGGCACCACCTCACCACCTACCCTTTTTGCCTCTTCTGCAGAGAATATAAGAGTTTGCACCGCTCTTTGGACTTCTACTCTTGCTTCCCTTATGGTTTTTCCCACCTCTAACACAAGCATTCTTGCAAACTCTTCTGCCCTCTCTTGGAGCATCTGTGCAGCTCTCATAAGCACGCTATAGCGCTCATAAGAAGTAAAGGAAGAGAGCTGTTTAAAGCCTTCTTTTGCCAACTCTACCGCGTTATACACATGATCCTCTGATGCCCTGGACACCCTACCTATTGGCTCACCAGTATAAGGATACACTACATCTATCTTCTCTTGGCTTTCCACATACCTTCCACCCAAAAGAATGCCCTTTTCTACCATAGGTTTTATTTTAAGTTATAATTAAACCTATGAGCCTTTTAAACTTAGTAAAAATGCTTAAAGAAGAGTACATCCAGAACATGCGAAGGGAGCGTATTAGAAGAAAAGAGGGCTTAAAGTTAAGATTATACATACAGAACCTAAGAGCACCTAAGAACACCAAGAATATGGAAAATTGAGATACATTACATTAGCCACTGGGGGACATGTAGATCACGGCAAAACATCTCTGATAAAGGCGCTTACCAGTATAGACACAGACAGACTACCTGAAGAGAAACGGCGAGGTATGAGCATAGATGTAGGTTTTGCCTTTATAGACCTACAAAAGATAAACACGAGAGTGGAGATCATAGATGTGCCAGGACACGAAAGGTTTCTAAAAAATGCCATAGCTGGGCTTTCCAGCGCACAAGGGCTCATTCTTGTTGTTGATGCCAACGAAGGTCTTATGCCACAAACCGTGGAACACATTAAGCTTGCAAAAAGCTTTGGGATAGAACATTGCGTAGTAGCCATTACCAAGATAGACAAAGCGGATCCAGAACTCATCAAGTTGGTAAAAGAAGATGTAGAGGAGTTTCTTAGGAAAGAGGATGTAAAGTGTTTTGGTTTTTACTTGGTGTCCTCTACTGAAGGTATCGGTCTTGAAGAGCTCAAAGAGGGGATAGCTCATTATGTAGAAAGCCTTCCAGAACCCCCAAAGGATGCCTTCTTTAGATTGAATGTTGACTCAGCTTTTCATATTAGAGGCTATGGGACTGTGTTAAGGGGGAGCTGTGTGTCTGGTACAGTAAAGGAGGGAGACACATTAATTTTGGAACCTTTGGGGATACAAGCCAAAGTAAGAAATATACAGAACCACGGCAGTTTTGTCAAAGAAGGTAAGGCATGGCAGAGGCTTGCCATTAACCTTCCAGAAATAGACCATAAGTTAGTAGAAAGGGGTTTTTGGCTTGTAAAAAAGGAAGAACTGTTAAAAACTAAGATAATTCTTATCTCTGCAGATGGTATAAAACCGGGAAAAGAGTATACCTTCTTTTTTGGCATGAGAGGAGTTTCTGGCATACCAAGGCACATACACGAAAACACATACATGGTAAGACTCTCCCAGCACGTGGTATGCGTAAGGGACGAAAGAGGAGCCATCCTTGACAGCTCAGGTAGGTTTGTGAGCGGATACAAACTGCTTCACCCTAATCCCAAAAGGCTTTCTAAAACTTTTATAAAAAAACATCTTCACCTTTTAGGAGAAGACCCAACAACCTACTATCTTCTTGAAGCTGGAGTAAAGGGAATAAGTATAAAAGAATTAAGCGCATCTTTTGGAAGAGCTATAAACCCACAGCATACCCAAAGTGTGCGCATAGGAGATGTTCTCTATCATCCTCATACACTCAAACAAGTAAAAGAAAGACTGCTTGGTCTTATCCAAAACTCTAAAGGTGTGGTAAAGCTTGCAGAAGTTGTGAGTAAGCTTAAGATAACTCAGGGGGTCCTAAGCTACATCCTAAAAGATTTGAGAGGCTATACGGTAGTTGAAGGCTACCTTTTGGACGAAAGGAGCGCTAAAATTGAAGAACTTGAAAGCTTCAAAAAGCTCATGGAATTTATGCAAGAGGGCATAAAGGAAGAGAAGGAACTTCTTCATTTTAAGGATATACTAACTGTTGCAGTAAGAAAGGGATATATTCACAGCTTAGGAGAGTTCCTTTACATAAGGGATGACATCTTTAAAAACTTTGTTGAAAAACTAAAAGAGTTAGGGGATACATTTAGCGTTCAGCAAGCCAAGGAGAAGTTGGGGCTTACAAGAAAGTACCTTATACCTCTTCTTGAGTACATGGATTTAAAGGGACTAACAAGAAGAGAAGGCAATGTGAGAAAGTTCACAAAAAAGGTGTAGTTTATGAAAGTGCTCGTGGTTTTAGGCACAAGACCCGAAGCTATAAAGCTTGCACCAGTAATTAATGCCCTAAAAGAAAGCGGTTTTGAGCTTAAAGTAGTTGCCACGGGACAACACGATGAGCTTCTCAGACATGTTCTTGAATTTTTCCGTATAGATGCAGACTTTCTTCACTGTATGAATCCAGACCTTATTGAAAATACAGCGTGTATGGCAGAGTCTTTGAAAGAAGTTTTACGAGCGTATAAACCCCACTGCGTGATAGTTCAAGGAGACACTCTTAGTTGCTACATGGGAGCTTATACGGCCTTTTTGAATAAAATACCCGTTTTGCATGTTGAGGCAGGTCTAAGAAGCCATGATAAGTTCTCCCCATTTCCGGAGGAGATGTTCAGAAAACTTACAGATGAGCTATCCGATGTGCTTTTTGCTCCTACAAAAAGGGCGGTGGAAAACCTTCTAAAAGAGGGCTTTCCAAAGGATCGTATAGTACTAACAGGCAATACAGTAGTAGATGCAGTACAGACTGCACTTGATCTCCTTGATAGAGATAAGATCAAACGCCAGCTACAAAAGCAGATAAATAGGGAAATAGACGCTTTTGATGGCTTGGTTTTTATAACCTCTCACAGGAGGGAAAACATAGGAGAACCTATGAAAAATATAAGGGACGCAGTGCTTGAGCTTGCACAAAAGTTTCCCCATCTTCTCTTCCTTTGGTCTCTGCACAAAAACCCTCAAGTAAGAGAGAGCATTCTTGAAGGCTTTACACAATTACCAGATAACTTGGTATTCTTAGAACCCCTCAGTTATCCACAAACCCTTTACCTATTGGAGAGGTCAAAAGTGATAATTACTGACTCAGGAGGAATTCAGGAGGAAGCATGCACTTTGAGAAAACCTGTCCTCATAACAAGAACCGTTTCGGAAAGGCTTGAAGTGGTTGATGTAGGCTTGGGAAAAGTTGTAGGTACTGAAAAAGAGAAAATAGTAAAAGAGTTTGAAAAAACTTACAGTAATCTAGGTTATTACGAAAAGCTCTCTTTTGAAAATCCTTACGGAGATGGAAGGGCAAGCGAAAGGATAAAGAACTTCTTCCTTTGCGATGAAGTAAAGAACTTTATGTTAAATTACAAGAAAGATTACAAGGGGGATCTGTATGAGTGTACTAAGGTTAACTCCATTAGTGGTATTTATTAGTCTTAGCGTTTATGCCTTTGATTTCAGACTTGAAGCGGGAGGAAATTACGAATACCTCAGTCCAAATGCTACCTATGGCAGTTGGAAAAGTGGTTTTCTAAGACTTTACCACAGACCCTTTAGTCATTTTACTTACTTTTTAGAAGGTAGTGTTTTTAGTAGAAAACATGATGGTGATGCCTTACTTGGTGTTTTTGGAGCTTATAAAGACTGGAGCGAATGGCTATACACATACAGTAGTCTCTCTTTTGGGAACAACAGTTCTTACCTTCCCAAGTATAGGTTAGACCATGAGTTTAACTTTAAGGTGGGTGCAAAAAGGAACATAGTTCCCTCTTTAGGCTTTACATACATCAAATACCACGATGTTCACAAAAACTACATAGTTTATCCGGGCATTACCTATTACGGAAGAGGATTTGTGATAGCCTACAAGCACTTCATAAACAGAAGTTATCCGGGAAGCGTAAGTTCTTCGTCTGACCTTTTAAGTCTAGGCATAGGTCAAGAGGGGAAAAGTTGGACTTATCTGGACCTTTCCTATGGCAAACAGGCATACCTTGCTACATACTTAGCTAGTCCACAAGAGGTGAGACAAAAAGCCTTTTACATATCTCTTTCTCACAGACACTGGATAAAGAAAAGCTTAGGTTTATTCGGGAGTTTAAACTACTTGAAATTAAAAGACGGGTATGAAAAGTATGGCTTTCAAGCAGGCATATTCAAAGAGTTTTGAGATAGAGAAACCAGTGGTTGGTTATGCGCGCTTTGGTAGGGTTTTAAAATTCAACAAGTATCTTTTTCTACTTCAGCTTACGCTTCTGGTGTTCGTATTTGAATTTTTAGTGATTTTTTTTCTTGAAGATTACTTTAAGGTTTTATCTAACATTGCAAGAAGAATTTTGGAGGATAGCTATACTGGAAGTTATAAATTCTTAAACCTTACGCTTGAATATTCTGTATCACATGGAAGACTACCCACCCTGCAAGAATCTTTTACTTACCTTATTTTAAGCCTTTTATTCTTACTGTTTCTAATAAGAAAACTCAATCCACTGCCCAAGTATATTTCCGCATGGTTTATATACATAGCCTTTGTGTATTTTGTATCTTCTTGCTATTTTGTGCTCTTTTTAGACAGTTTTCCTTACACAGAAAGAGATTTTGCTACACTCTACATCCTCCAGCAGATGGGAGTTTTCATCTTTATACCCTTTGTTCTTGGTCTTTCTTTGTCCATATTCACTTTTAGCTGGCTAAATCTTCTGTTAAACGCAATTACTATATCTCTTAGCCTTATGTATTCTTCCGTTTTTGGTGGTGTTAGGTATATAGTATTCGCTTACATTTTAAAGAATTTCTCTTATATACACATGCCAGCTATGTTTTTTCTCTTTGGTCCTCTTTTGGATTTTATATACATAGTTTCTTTTTACTCCCTTTGTCTTTACATGACCTTAAGGCTTCTTCAAAAAAGGCGGGAGGCTTTTTACCAATGGGGGTTCTGATATTCCTTTTAAAAACATACATGGTTTTCCTAATGCTCTTTCTTTTTCTTTATCTTATAAGACACTACTTTTTTACTTTAAACAGGGCTCTTGGCAAACAGAGGCTTTACTATCAAGATGTGTTGGACGAAGACCTACCTACTGTATCTGTTTTGGTTCCCATGCATAACGAAGAAAAGGTAGCCAGACATATACTGGACCTCCTTATTGCATCAGATTACCCAAAGGAAAAGTTAGAGATCATACCCATAAATGACCACTCAACAGATAAAACCAAAGAGATCCTTAATGAGTACGCTCAAAAGCATCCTTTTATAAAACCTTTACATAGGTATGGGGACTTACCACGAGGCAAACAGAACGGTTTAAATGACGCTCTAAAAATAGCAAAAGGGGAGGTAATAATAGTTTACGACGCAGATTACCTTCCACCCAAAGGACAAATTAGGATTTTAGCTACAGCTTTCAAAGATCCGCAGGTGGGTGCAGTCATGGGAAGAGTTGTTCCCATAAACGCCGGAAAGAACTTGCTTACGAGACTTCTTGATATGGAAAGGTCGGGTGGCTATCAGGTAGACCAACAGGCAAGGTATAACTTAAACCTGATACCTCAATTTGGAGGCACAGTTGGTGGTTTTAGAAAGAACTTGGTCGTAAACTTAGGTGGATTTGATGCGAGGATTCTGGCTGAAGATACAGAATTAACCTATAAGCTTTATCTGAATGGCTATAAAGTTGCTTACGCGAACAGTGCAGAGTGTTATGAGGAAGCACCGGAAGACTGGAATGTAAGAGCAAGACAGTTAAGAAGGTGGTCAAGGGGACATAATCAGGTGATGTTTAAGTATCTTCTACCTACGCTCCTCTCTAAAAAACTCAGCTTTTGGCAAAAGGTAGACGGTTTGTTGCTTCTCACCGTATATATGCAACCTTTTATGATCTTTTTGGGCTTGCTTGATTCTCTTTTACTCTTTTTCCTTGGTGAGATGGAAATAACAAGCTCTTATCTTTTTTTACTTTTCATATTTGCTCATAACTCCTTTGGGAACTTTGCTCCCTTCTTTGAGGTAGGCACTGCGCTGGTGCTTGATGGCGTAATGGAAAGGGTTTTTCTTTTGCCTTTGATGTTTTTTGAGTTCATCTTCAACATTATATATGCGTCTTTGGGTTTTATTGATGCGCTGATAGACCTCATAATGAAAAGAACCGTAATTTGGCAGAAAACTGAGAGGTTTAGAAATGTCTGAGGTATTTTTGTTAATCATAGCTTTTATCTTCCTTTTACTTTTACCTTTTTTGCCTTCTATCCTTGAGCTAATCTTCAAAAGAGACAAAGAACCCATCGCTATAGATCAACAGCGCACAAAGGAGCCCGACTATTTTGGAAAAAGTTTTATCAAGCTTTTGACTACCGCTTTAAAAGACTTAAACATTCAAGAGATAGAAAAGCTTAAGCCTGTCTATCTAAAGCTCAAGTTAAACAGAGAAGAATGGGTAGGGTTTCTAAATGACGAAGGGTTAATAGAAAGCGTGGTAGATACGCCTGTGGTTTTTACCGAAGATACTGCCCTTTTGCAAAACCATATCTTCAAGAGGGAATTAGCGGTATTTGGAAACGCTGTATTCTTAAATACCTGCGCAGCAAGAAGTCTGTATGTGAAGGGTGATTGTTTTATAGAAGCACCCGTTCGCATTGTGAGATGGGTGCATGTAGAAGGAAATCTTATCACAAAGTCTAAAGCAGACTTAGGTGTAAGTGTTTATGCTCTGGAAGTAAAAATAAGAAACAGAACAACCTTTAAAAGGGCTTATGCCAAAAAGATTGACACATCAGACGAGCCTCTTCTTGATAAAAAAAATATGCCGGAAGAAAGGACTATAAACATAAAGGGAAGCCTTGGCGTAAAAGGTGGTATAACCATAGGTGGTAAAGAAAGGCCTGTTGTAGTAAATGGGGACCTTTTCTCTGATGGTGATGTACAAATAGAAGGGAATGTATGGGTAAAAGGGAATGTGTTCAGTCAAAGTAGTATAACTCTTAAAAACGGGGTAGTTATAGGATTAGAAGGTAAAGTAAAATCAGTAGTAGCAAGAGGTAAAATATTCATAAAAGGACCATTTAGGATTTACGGATATCTACACAGTGAAAAGCTTGTGGAGGCAAGACCTTGAGAAAGGGATTTATTCTTTTTATTACACTCATACTCTTGTTTATCATCTTGAAAACACTATTACCCCTTTATTCTCTAAAATGGGACAAAGATATAGAAGTGCTGGTAGTTTATGGAAAAAAAGGTTATCAGGTGGACGCCTTTAAAAGCGCACTTGAAGAAGAGGGAGTGCCCCACAGGCTTGTAGATGTAAAAACCCTTTTATCAGAAGATCCGCAAAGGTTAGCCAAGTACAAGCCTGCAATTATCATACCAGACGGGACCTTACAGTATGTAAATCCAAGCGCCATAAGGTGGTTTGAGGATTATCTAACACACGGAGGGAATTTGTTTATTTCTCAAGATGCTGGTATAAAAAACTATGCAGGAGCATACTTAAGGTCCGCTATTTTTAGTCCTTTGCTGGGCATAAATTACATCCTTTATGAAAAATTAAGAGCAGGTAGCTACTCAAAAGGATATGTAAAGGTGCTGGATAGAGATCTTGAAATAACTCCGGGTAAATTAGACAAAGAACAAAGACTTGTAACAGGATACATGTATAAAGAGCTAACTTACCCTTATGTCAAAACAGAAGACAGGAGCTTTGGTGGGAAAACTCTCGCAGTTGTGGTGGATAAAAAGGACGGTAGTCAATACAAAGCATTAGTTTGGAGCAAATATAGGCAAGGATACATTTTCTACTCTTCTCTACCCCTTGGACATTTTAAGGCTTATTCAGATGACTTGTTTCTAAGGTCAAACTTGAGATACTTTCTTTTCAAACTGGCAGAAGTTCCACACCTTGTGAACACTCCCAAAGGTAAAGGAGGGTTCGTTATTAACTGGCACATAGATGCTAACCTTGACTGGACATCTATACCTATGATGATGGAAAAAGGTTATCTCAGAAAGGGTTTGGAGTATTCTCTTCACATCACCGCAGGACCATTCAGGGACAAGCCGGGTGATAATCTTGGCTTTGATGCTTGTGGAAAAGGTGAAAGGTATGTGAAGATGCTTATGTCTTACGGTGTTATAGGTTCTCACGGTGGATGGGCTCACAACTGGTTTGCTTATGGAATACTTAGCGGAAAACTGGATCAAAAGGACATCTATGAGTACATTGAAAAGAACAATCGCTGTCTTGAGTCCATAACGGGCTACAAGATAAGGGAATACTCCGCTCCTAACGGTGTTCATCCTCAGCCAGAGACCACTAAAGCTCTTGAAAAGCTCGGTTTTGTAGCTTACTACTATACGGGTGATAGTGGTTCATCTCCCAACAGGACTTTCATAAACGGTAAAATGGTATCCTCAAAGGTTATAGCCTTTCCTATATCTCCTTACGAAGAATCCGCCTCTCTTTACGAGATGTACCAAAAGGGTATTAGCGAAGAGGAAGTTTATAGGTTTTTAAAGTCTCTTGCAGATTTTTCTGCAGAAACAAAACAGATAAGGCTTTTCTACTCTCATCCTTACGACATTCCCCTGTATCCTTCTGCTGTTCTCAAAGCTATAGATTACTGGCAACAAAAGGAAAGGGAAGGTCTATTGGAAATACACTCCATGAGCTACTTTGCGGACTTCCTTTTGAGATTTTTAAAAACGGAGTATAGTTTTAGGAAAAAGGGTGATGAATTAGTTGTGCGACTCAAAAACCCGGAAGGATTAAAAGACATAGCTATTGCTGTACCGCGCTATTACGGAAAGGTTTTAAGTTTTCCCAAAGAAGCTGTCTTTATTTCTCAGGATGAACACTTCTACTACTTTTATCTTCAAAAAGACGAAGAACTTGACCTTTCTTTCAAATTCCATTAACATAAGGTTATGAAACTCCTCTTGATAGCTTTGCTTTTTATAAAACTTTCCTTTTCACATTCTGTCCTTGACATCATCAACAATTCGTATGTAGTGCCTTACTTTTTAAACCTTACCGCTATCAACCTACTTCCATCTGACCCAGAAAAAGTCAAAAGCTACATAAGATGGTATTTGGATCATCTTAACTATCCAGATAAATACGGTTTGACAGGGACTATTTATGATTACTACATAACAGAAAACTCAGAGGTCCCTTTGTACACGTACGATTCTGCAGATTCTTACTCTGCTACTTTTCTTTTCCTTACTTACCTTTACGCAGAAAGAACTAATGACTACCAACCCGTAAGAGAAAATCTGCGAAAGTTAAAAGATGTAGCTTATGTGATAGCTTATCTGCAAGATACGGACGGACTTATAAAAGCTCTACCTTATGTGAACCTCAAGTATCTTGTGGATAACATAGAAGATGTATGCGGACTTAGGGCTTTTTCATTACTGCTGTGGAAGTTGAAAGACCCTGATTGGCACTATTACTTCACACTCTCTCATAATGTAGAAAGCTCTGTGATAAAAAATTTAATGTGGCGCGGCAGCGTAGCATGGGCTAAACTTGATGATAAGCTCTTTATTGCAGGCAATTCCGTAGTGTATCCAGATCTTTATGCCAAGGCGGTTTTTTACAGCTTTTTAGGTAGGACTGTTCCTGATGAGTGGGCAAGTAGGTTTGACTATTTTCAGAGAACGGTGATGCGCATAGTAAAAAACAGATGTTTCAGCATCCGTAGTTCAGCTTACTTCTAAAACTGCATTCCAAACTTTTTGAACAATTCCCTTAGGAAGTAGAAAAGTTAAGATCACAAGTACCATTAGAATAAACGCTGGCAAAAGCAACATAAAGGGGTGTACTTTCTCTTCTTTCTTATCACCTTCACCAAAAAGCATAGGAAGAACTTGATAAAAAATTCCTGCAAATGCCAAAGAAAGAGAGAGAAGCACCAACACGCCCAATGATGGACTCTTCTGCACTATGCCCACAACCGTATACATTTTACTTAAAAAAGTAGAAAAGGGGGGAAAACCAGATATGCTTGCCAAACCAAAAGTAAGAATAAAAGCTGTCCCTTTCATACTTTTGTATAAGCCCTTTACCTCGTCCATTTTCCTTTTATGCAAAAGGGAAAGCACATTTCCAGCAGCCATAAAAAGAACACCCTTACTGAGAGCATGAAACAGTATATGAAGCAAAGCACCAAAAGCAGCAAAACCACCCACACTCAAGCCTAAAGAGATAAAGCCTATATTTTCCATTGAGGAATAGGCAAAAAGTCTTTTATACTCACTCTGTTTAAGCATAATAAGACTTGAAAGCAGTAATGTAAGCAAGCCAAAGAAGAGGAGAAAATCGCTTGCATAATCTATACCTGCCTTTCTATTTATCTGATAGAACCTAACTACACCCAAAAGGGCTGTGTTTAGAAGAACACCGGATAGCAAAGCGCTTATTGGGCTAGGTGCTTGCGAGTGAGCGTCAGGTAGCCAGTTGTGCATGGGTGCTAAACCAGCCTTTGTACCAAAACCTACCAGTGCCAATAAGAAGGACAGGAACAGCAATTTTTTATCAAGCTTTTCCGCAACCATAAGAATGTCAACAAAGGAAAGGGAACGCAAGCTTTCTCCGTATACTCCAACTGTTGCGTAATACATGATAACGATTGCAAAAAGACCAATAGTTATACCCGTAGAACACATAATTACATACTTCCAGGAAGCTTCATAGGATTCCTTGCTCCTGTAAAAGGCTATAAGTAAGGCGGTGGCTAAAGTGGTAGCTTCAAGACCCACCCAGTAAATACCAATGTTGTTTGAAAGTATGGATACAAACATGCTGAGAATAAAGGCATTTTTCCAGAAATAGTAATATCTAAAACGTCTCTTTGGTACACCATGACTTATCTCGGTTCTAATGTATCCAAAAGAATAAAGAGAAACAAAAAGTTCAAGGCAGGAAACAGTTAGTAGCAAAAGAGTTCAGAGGGTCAGTAAAGAGCAACCCATATAAATGTGGTGAGTAATTACCAATGTAAAAAATGTAACCTCCTGCAACAAATATACATGCGGATATAAGAACTTGGATGTAGGACATCTTATAGACATCAAGAAGAAGGGAAAGCAGCATACCCAAACATGACAATAAAAAGGGTAAATAAATCATTCCTTTAACACCTCCAATGCCTCAACTTTTATGTCTTCAAACTTTCTTTTTATGCGAAGTAGAAGCACAGAAGATATGAGTATGCTTATGAATATGTCAAAGAGCACACCAAGCTCTACTATAAGTGGCATGCCAGTGGCAACACTGTTTGCTGCAAGAAATATGGCATTTTCCATTATAAGGAGACCAAGTATCTGAGAAAAAAGCATTTTTCTTATAACCAGAAGCAAGCCCCCTATCAACAATGTTGAAAGAGACGACACAAAAACAAACCTTCCAAAGATGAAGTGAAGCTCTGTAAATTTTGTGGAAAGGGCAGAAGATGCCAACACGAAAAATCCAGACAGCACAACTGCAGAAGGTATACTTACAACCATATCTATCTCCCTCTCTTTACCTATTTTTTTTTAAAACTACAAATAACAACACAGGAATAATAAATCCTTTGAAAATAAGCGTTGCTAAAAAAGAAAGATAGAGATGTAAAATGTTTGAATTTATAGCAACTATAAGTATATAAAAGGAAAGCATCCAAGATTGAAGCATGTTTAGGCTTACCGCAAACTTGAGGAAAGGAGAAGCCACATTCAAAACAGCAGTCACCAGCACCATAAGTGCCAAAAAGCCCGCCAACTGTTCCATTCTATACCTCCATGGATAGCACGAGGGATACAAGTGATAGAACAAATGCTACCGATAGCAGATTGGGTAACCTGAAAAGCCTCATTTTTGCATTCGCTGATTCTACAAAAGCAATCAAGGAGCTTAGAATGAGCATTTTCAAAAGATAAAAGAGGAACGCTGGAATAAAGTAAAGAGCCGTCTGTGCCATATAAGGCATAGTCAATAGGACAATAAAACTCATGAATATAGTAAGCTTTAATTGGGAAGCATATTCAAAAAGGAGAAGATGAGTACCGCTTGCTTCTAATATGTTTGCCTCGTGTATCATGGTAAGCTCTAAATGGGTTTCTGGATTGTCAAAAGGTATGCGAGCGTTTTCTGCAAGTGTGAGTACAAAAAGACTTATAATAAGAAGAAAAAGTATGCTTATAGAGAAGTGTCCATGCCCAACAGTTAGCGACTTTACTTCCTCGCCAAGCCTTAAAAAAGCTACACTTATGTTCCACTCCTTAAAGTAAAGGCATACAGAGAAAAGCAGTAAAAGAAAAGCTGGTTCTGAAAGGCTACTGATGAACCATTCTCTGCTTGAACCCAATCCACCAAAAGAGCAACCCTGATCAAGAGCATAAAGAGTCATGAAAAATATGGAAAGGGATAACAGATAGGCAAGTAGCATCGGATTTGAAGAGGTTATAAGAGGTTTAGCGTAAAATAAGGGAAGCGTAAAAACCAAAAGAAGGTTCGGTACAAGATACATAAAGGGGGCAATATGAGATATGATGGTAGCATCCTTTGAAAGTACTGTCTCCTTCTTAAACAGTTTGTGAAAGTTTCTGTAATACTGGAAAATACTTATACCCTTTTGTCCTCTTATCCTTTGTTTTAGTTTATGTATAAAACCAGCGAAGAATGGGGCAAGCAAAAGCACCGCTACACCTTCCAAAACAGATAAAGCCAACTCCATCATTTTTCTCCTATTACAAGCATGTAAAACAGGAAGCAAAACAGCAAAGTCAAAAATATGTAGCCTATGTATAGATTTATGTTTCCTGTTTGAATAAGACTCCTAACATAGCTTGACACTTTCAAAACACTAATTGCCAAAGGTTTGTAAATCCACTTTTCAAAAACATCCATCACTTCTTCTTTGTAAAACAGGCTCTTTCTGAAGTATTTTTTAACATCCTCTTCAAAACTCACTTCCGAAAGTGATGAATAGAACATGGAAAACAACCTTCTTATGCTGTAGGTTTGAGAAAGCACCGTTGCTTGTGCAGAGGAGTTTTCTTCATCAAGACCACACATCCATGTTTCGTACACCCTAACCTTTTTAGGTCTGAATAAGTAAAAGACTATGAGTAAAATAAACAGCAAGAGTAATGAGAGGAATGTGGGCATATAGGACAGACCGTTAAGGTCAAGGGGGTAGCTGGAAGGGAATAATCCAGAAAGGATGTAAGGGTAAGTGCCAATGAGTATGGAGCATACAATAGGTATTCCTATAGCAAAAAGTTCAAAGTGGTTGGGTTTGTCCAATATATTTGCACCTCTGGACTTACCTAAAAAACAAGTCCAAGGAACTTAACAAAAGTTGCACCTATAAAAACACCGGAAAGTGCAAAAAGGGCAAGAATAAAGACAAAAACATAGCTCATTATATGACCTTTTAGATAAAGCGAGAGAAAGAGCGCCTTGTAGAGCATTAACTCACTTAAAAACATATTGGAAGGCGGAAAGGCAGACATGTATAGAGAAGATATAAGCATAAAGAAAAATAATATGGGGCTTGCTTTATACAGTCCACCTAACCTGTTCATGCTGTACTCGTGGGTCATCTTTACCAAAAGCCCGGCACCCATAAAAAGAGAGCTTTTTAAAAGAGAGTGGTTTAAAAGATGCAAAAGCACAAAAGAAATAGCCAGAGAATAAACATGAGGAAGTCCCTCCAGCATAGCAAAGTATGCTACCCCCATACCAATTACTATCGATCCCATATTCTCTATACTTGAATAGGCAAGAAATCTTTTAACATCTCTATCAAGCAGGGCATGAAGGGCACCGTAAAAAAGGGAAAGGCCCCCTAATGACACAAGCAGAAGGCTTATTAAGATGTGAGGCTGTGAAGAAAATTCAAAAAGGAATCTGAATATCCCATAAATTGCCACATTGAGCATAACGCCTGACATATCCAAAACATGCAGATGTCTTACTGATAACAGGATGCGTTACAAGAAACATGCTTGTGCCTATGTTAAAAGCCTACGATAACGCACCAAATCCAAAGTTTGTGTTAACAGTGGGAGACTGTGCCGGTGAATGCCCCTACTTCAGGGACTCTTATGCGGTAGAAGGTCCTGTTTCAAAGCATTTGCCAGTTCACTTACATGTTCCCGGCTGTCCACCAGAACCTGCGCAGATATTAGAAGGGCTTATAAAATTAATGCAGGCTGTAAAAACTGCTTTTCCAAAGATTTGATTATTTTCAGAAAGATGTGCCGGAGGCGGGAGTCGAACCCGCACGCCCTTTCGGGCGGGGGATTTTGAATCCCCTGCGTCTGCCAGTTCCGCCACTCCGGCTTTAGTATAATTATAACATGCGTAAGATGAACCTTTTTGTGTATTTGGTCACAGATGACAAATACTTTAAAGACAGAGACCTTGTTAGCACTATAGAACAGGCTCTGCAGGGTGGTGCCACTGCCATTCAATACAGGTTCAAGAACAAGAGCGCAAGGCAGATGTACGAAGAGCTCCTTGTACTGAGAGAACTAACTAAAAGGTACGGAGCGGACCTTGTGGTAAATGACAGGGTTGATCTGGCTATGGCGGTAGGTGCTGATGGCGTGCATGTGGGAAAGCAAGACCTACCACCAGATGTGGTTAGAAAGATAGTAGGTGATAGCATGTATATAGGATACTCGGTAAACAGTGTGGAAGAGCTAAAGGAAGTGGACCACCTTCCCATAGATTACATAGGCTTTGGTTCTGTTTACGAGACCACCACAAAGGAAAATTACAAACTTGTAGGTATTGAAGGTTTGCGCCAAGCGGTAAAGCTCACCTCAAAACCCATAGTAGCCATAGGAGGTATAACTCACTATAGGGTAAAAAAAGTGCTGGAAGCGGGAGCTAAAGGCATAGCGGTAGTCTCTGCCATATTAGGTTTTGAGGATGTTAAAAAGGCTACACAATCTCTGGTGGAAGCCTGTAGGAGCGTTCACAGGGAGAGATTCTTCATGCCATGAAGGTGCTTTACATACTTGATGGTTCTGCCTTTATATACAGAAGTTTTTTTGCCCTTCCTCCTCTCTCAACAAAAAGCGGTTTTCCAACAGGTGCTATCTATGGCTTTATGAGGACGGTTTTTTCCTTACTCAAAACAGAAAAACCCAAGTGCTTTGTTGTAGTCTTTGATCACCCTTCTCCTACCACAAGGGCTAAGATTTACAGTGCATACAAAAGTAAAAGACCTCCCATGCCTGATCCCTTAAAAGTGCAGATACCCATTATAAAAGAGCTCCTTAAACTGATGGGAATCCCCATCTTAGAGGTGGAAGGCTATGAAGCAGATGACATTATAGGCTATTTAGTTAAAAAGGCGGTGGATATGGGGTTTTTAGTAAAGGTTTATTCTCCAGATAAGGACATACTTCAGCTCGTTTCTGACAAGGTAAGCGTAATAAACCCTATGAACGGTGAAGTGTTTACCAAAAAAAGTGTTATGGAAAAGTTTGGTGTTCCTCCTGAGCTAATACCGGATTATTTAGCTCTTGTTGGTGATAAGGTGGACAACATAGAAGGTATAAAAGGTATAGGCAAAAAAACCGCAGTTAAAGTACTTGAAAAGTATGGCAATGTGGAAAACATCCTGAGAAACTTTGAAGAATTCAAGACAGTTTTTCCACAAGCAGATAAGGAAAAACTTGAACTTTCCTATTCTTTGGTAAAACTTCAACTGGTTCCAGAGCTGGACCTAAAGGAGAGTGATATGTGTATGAAAGAGCCTGATGTGGAAAAACTAAAAGAGAAGCTCACAGAACTTGAAATGAAGAGTTTACTCAAAGATGCAGATGTTATCTTTAGGAGTATTTCTCAGAAAGGTCTTTTTTAAAGTGCGTATAAGAAATTTTTTAATTCCTGCTCTGCTCACTTTAATTTTCTTTCTGTTTTTTTACAAGTACATTCCTCTGGAGAAAGTTCTGGAATCTGTCAAATATGTATCCTTAGAGGATTTTATGTCTGCTTTTTTCTTTTACACACTGAGTCAAACGGTTAGAAGCATAAGGTGGAAGCCCCTTATAAAGGAATTAAGGTTTTTAGATATATTCTTTATAAACAGTGCTAACATTTTTTTTAACAATGTACTTCCCGCAAGGACTGGTGAGCTAAGCTGGTTTTACTACGCAAAAAAATTAGGAATTTCCCTTAAGGTTTCTGCGTGGTCTTTCTTTTTGGGAAGGATGTTTGACCTGTCTGCATTGATCTTTGCAGGTCTTTTGGTTTACTCTTTAGTAAAAGTCTCACTTTTTGTTTTTCTTATTTCTTTTGGTGTGCTTTTTACTTCCATTTTTTCTTATAAAGCATACATCATATTGCCTTCTTGGGGTAAACTCAGAGACTTAAAGATTTACATAAGAGACAGTATGAGCCTTCCCTTATCCCTTTATCTTTTTGGTTGTTCCCTTCTGTCTGTAGTTTTAAAGTTCTTGGCGGTGTTGGAAATCATGGGTATGTCTTCCTACTTGCTGGGTTTTTTGTCCTTTTCCTTTGGTGAGTTAAGCACCGTACTGCCTCTGCACAGTTTTATGGGTTATGGCACTTACGAACTTAGCTTTTCTGTTCCCGCAAAATTCTACGAACTTGACATTAGGAGCTGGATAGTGAAAGGTTTTCTTGTGCATAACTTTTTGCTTTTATCTTCTGGTATATATGGAATTATTGCAATGTTTTGGCTTCACAGATCCCGCTGAACTTTCTTAACTTTTAGGGTTAAGCCCTTGACTTCCTTGATCTCAACAGGATCACCTTTTTTTATCTCCTCATCACTCACAGCGTTCCATATCTCTCCGTGCACAAATACCTTGCCTTTACCATCAATGAAGTCTGTCATGGCTTCTCCCTCCTCTCCTATGAGCTCTTCTGTGCCTAACATCTTTTTTTTCTTTTGGGCTTTTAGTCCTAAGCGTCCTATCACTATAAAGAAGACAGCGCTTGTTATTACCATGGTCGCTATTACAGACTTGGGTATGTTTCCGTAAGGTGATTCGGGACTTACCAGTATTAATGAACCTATAGCTAAGGCTATTGTACCTGCTAAAGCAAGTCCTCCAAAGGAAGGAGTTATAACCTCAAGAGCGAGCATGAGTATTCCTGAGAGTATAAGTAAAAGTCCAAGCCAGTTTATACCCACCACACCCAAGCCGTAAAGGCCCAAAAGTAAACAGATAACACCAACAGCACCGGGTACTACGCTCCCGGGATTGTAAAGCTCAAAAAATATACCGTAGAAGCCTATAAGTAAAAGCATGTAAGCTACTGTTGGATCTGTTGCCAAGGTTAAAAATTCTTCCCTCAGACTTTTTGAAATGTATTCAACAGGAACATTTTTGGTACCGATGGTTATCTCCTTACCGTGCTTTTTTACCATTCTTCCGTCTATCTTGTTAAGGAGATCCTTTGTGTCTTGAGCTATGAGGTCTATGACTCCTGCTTTTAAGGCTTCTTGAGGTGTCAAAGATATGCTCTCTTTAACCATTCTTTCTATTACTTGTGCGTTCCTACCTTTTTCTATAGCTATGCTTCTTACAAAAGCTAAGGTATCCTGAAGCACTTTTTCTTTCATAACTTCGTCCTGCTGACCACCCATCTGCACGGGATGAGCAGCACCTATATTTGTGCCCGGAGACATGACCGCTATGTCTGCTGATATAGTGATTATAGCTCCTGCGGATGCTGCTCTGCCTCCTTGAGGATATACAAAGACTACTACTGGCAGAGGTGTTCTTTGAAACTCCTGAACTATCTCCCTCATAGAAGATTCAAGACCGCCTGGGGTATTGAGTTCTAATACGAAAAGGCTACCACCTTCCTTTTCCGCAGTGTGGAGACTCCTTTTTATGTAATCTACGGTAAGAGGTGTAATAGCGGAATCCCACTGTGCTACAAAAACCTTTGAAAATCCAACACTCACCCAAAGAAATAGGGTTATAATAAGTACCATAGAGAATAAATTTTAAACTTGATGAAAAAAGATAGAACTCAGTTTGTGTGTCAGGAGTGTGGATATGTCTCTTTTAGATGGCTGGGTAAGTGTCCCTCGTGTGGTAGTTGGAACACTCTCGTTGAGGAGAAGGATTTTCCGCAGCTGAAGGGCTACAAAAATAAGTCTTCTTATAAACCTTTAGTAGAATGGTATCAAGAAAACCTTGTTAGAACGAGCACTGGTTTTGAAAAGTTAGATGCAGCCATAGGTGGAGGCTTAGTGCCTGGTCAGGTGGTACTGCTGGCAGGAGAACCAGGCATAGGAAAGTCCACTTTGCTCCTTCAGGTATCTGACAGGTATGCCAATGTGTACGGGCAGGTGCTTTATGTCTCTGGAGAGGAGTCAGGCTCTCAGATAGCTCTAAGGGGGGAAAGGATAGGAGTAAGCGGTAAAAATTTGTTGGTGCTTCCTGAGACGAGACTTGAGGTTCTTATGGATGTGATAGAAAGCGTAAATCCTACTCTTTTGGTGGTGGATTCCGTGCAAACTCTTTACTCGGAGAGCATCTCTTCATCACCGGGTTCTGTGTCTCAGGTTAGAGAATGCGCCTTTAGAATATCGGAACTTTGCAAGTCAAAAAACATTCCCGTGTTTTTAGTGGGTCAGATCACCAAGGAAGGTATGATAGCGGGTCCTAAGGTGCTTGAGCACTTGGTGGATACAGTCCTCTACTTTGAAGGAGAGCGTTTTAACTTCTACAGGATAGTAAAAGTTGTCAAAAATAGGTTTGGGTCCTCAGGAGAAGTGGCAGTCTTTAGAATGTTGGACAGTGGATTAGAGGAGGTGCCTGAGCCTTCCGCCTTTTTCCTTCAGGAAAGGGTAAGCTCTTCGCCCGGAAGCGTAGTGTTTCCTTACACAGAAGGGAGCAAACCCGTGCTTGTTGAGGTGCAAGCTCTTACCATACAGGCTCTTTACACTACGCCTCAGAGAAGAGCTCAAGGATATGACCTTAACAGACTTTCCATCATACTTGCGGTGCTTGAAAAGGAATGCAAAATCTTCACAAGAGACAGAGATGTTTTTGTAAATGTGGTGGGAGGCATGCAGATAAAAGAGCCAGCATCAGACCTTGCGGTTGCCCTTGCTATTGCATCATCTTTGAAGGATAAGCCCATAGGGGACTTGGTGGCTTTTGGTGAGATAGGACTTGCTGGAGAGGTAAGAGCGGTTCACTTTGCAGATGTAAGACTAAAAGAAGCCAGTAGGTTTGGTTTCAAGCGCGCCATTCTACCCAAGTCAGTGAGCATAAAGATGGAAGGTATAGAAGCCATAGGTGTTTCTCACATAAAGGATGCGGTGGAGCTTATACTAAGTAGCTAACACTTCCAAAAATATGTCTCTCATCTCTCTCAGTCTATTTCTTAATTCCTCTAAAAGTTCGTCCTTTTCCATGTTCAAAGAAATCGCCACCCTTGGAATGTCCTGAGGTGTGAGCACAGATGTACCCCTTTCCTTTGACAGCCTTAGCTTAGTCTCCACAAGCCTGAAAAACATATAGTGTTCGTATGCCTTTTTGAGTATGGGATGCTTAGGTATAAGCTTTTCGTAAGCGGATATCATGGAAGGTTCCCTTAACCTTTCAATTATTGAAAAATACTGCACCAAAAACTCTCCGTCCATTATCCCACCTGGAGCGAACTTAAGGTCTATAACTCCTGTCCCTCTTTTGGCTTGACCTTCTAAGGCAAATCTCATGTTTTTTATCTCTTCCTTTTGCTGTCTGTCAACGGGTTTGTCAAACAGAAAGCTCTTAAGTACCTCCTCAAAATCTTCGTAAAGCTCTTTATCCCCAACTACATACCTACAGCGCGTCCATGCGAGCCTTTCCCAAGTTCTCGCATGCTTTGAAAAGTATTCCTTGTAAAAATCAAAAGATGGCACTAACTCTCCCTTTGTTCCCATGGGTCTTAGCCTAAAATCTACATCATAGAGATATCCTTCTTTGGTGTGAGTGGTTAAAAACCTTATAAAGTCCTGCACAAGTTTTATCCTCTCTGTTTTATAGTCTCTTCCTACAAACACAAGATCAAGGTCTGATCCAATGCACAGCTCTGAGCTCCCGTACTTTCCCAAAGCTACAAGCACCATATTATCATCAAGACTTAAGCTGTTCCAAAGTTTTTCCATCAAAAAATCAGCAAGTTGAGTGAGGCTTTTAAAAAAGTCTTTGAGTTTTTGGTATCTTTCGCCTTCTTTCATGAGATAAACAAGAACGATCCTTGTTTCCCAAACCTTTTTAAACCTTCTGAAAGTATTTTCCAAACTAAGCTTTAGGGTTGTAAGGTACTTTTCAAACTCTTCTTCCAAATCCCGCCTTTCTGGAAAGTCTTGGTATAGGGTCAAAAAGTCTTCCACCAGGTCAGGGTTTCTGCTGAGCGTGGTAGAAAGGTAGGAGGACAAGGAAAAAACCCTGCACAGAGGCTTTATGATATCCTCTTTTGAGGGACTAAGTATCACCTTCCTTCCTGTTGGGTTGGAAAAGAATTTGTCAAAGTTATTGAGCGTCTCGTCAGGTTCGTAAGATTCAGATACGCAGGATACTATCTGAGGGAGCATATCAATAAACCTCTTTCTTTCTTGGCTTGAGAGATAGGTACTTTGCACATAACTGATCAGTATGTGAAAAGCTCTGCTGGGGTTTTTGAACCCCAATTGGGATAGTAGCTCTTTTCCAAGCACTGCATCCTCTGACAGTATAGCTTGCTGTATTGGGGTAAGGGAACTTTCTTCTTTTGAGGGCATAATATTCAAAAAGATCCTACTCACACCTTGCGTATAGTATTTGAGCTTACTTTCAAACTCCTCTGGTGTATAACCCATCATCTTGGCTACTATGGGTATGTCTCCCTTGGTTAATTTTTGTGTCTGCAAACATCTGTAGGTTTGCAAACGGTGTTCTAATTTTCTTAAAAATTCGTAAGCAGATTCTAAAAATTTGGCTTCTTCGTTTGAAAATATACCCTTTTGGTTGAGTTTCCATATGGCTTTAAAGGTGTTGCTCTCCCTCAAAAAGGGGTACTTTCCGCCCAAAAGAAGCACCAAAGACTGAACCGCAAACTCAAGCTCCCTTATGCCTCCCTCACAGAGTTTTATATTTATCACACCTTCTATTTGTTTCTTTGCCTGAGCGCTTATCTGCGCCTTTATGAGCTGAATTTCCTCTATTACTCTATAATCCACGGACTTTTTAAACACAAAAGGTTCTTTCACTTCCCTTTCAAAAGCTTCATAGAGCTCCTCATCTCCTGCGCAAAACCTGGACCTTAACATAGCAAACCTCTCCCAAAGCCTGCCGTAAGATTCGTAGTAAAGCTCTGCGCTTCTGAGGGGCATACTAATGGGTCCTGACTTTCCAAAGGGTCTAAGGTCTAGGTCTACCTCATAGGGTTTGCCTTCAGGTGTTATAGTGTTTATCAAGCCTACCACCTTTTGAAACACTTTTGAGAAAAACTCATTCAGACTTAACCTTCCCGCATGACCTTTGTCAGAGGAATGAATAAACATGATATCTATATCTGAATAGTAGTTGAGTTCAAGACTACCTAACTTTCCAAGCGCTATTATGCAGGCTCTTGCTACTTTTCCATCTTCTTCAAGGGGTGTGCCATAGAAGTCTTCAAACTCTTTTAAAGCTCTGCGGTAAGCCATTTCAAGCATGGCGTCTGGAAGGTAAGAGTACTCAGTGAGAAGGTCTTCAAGCTTTGAGGTTCCAAGGATTTCCTTAGAAAGTATTCTCATAAGCTCCCTGTGTCTGTAATAGGCAAGCCTTTTGGAAAACTCCTCATCTGATATCTGGTCTCCGAGAAGTTCCTCTAACTCTCTCAGGTAATCTTCCTTTTTCTTGGATTTGTACCAAAGGCCTGGTATGGTGTTTTGAAAGTCCTCTGGGTGATTGATAAGAAACTTCCTCATACATTCTGAATGGTCAAGAAGTTCAAGAAGTAGAATAAACCTCCGCTGGTTTAGATAATTTATGAGGCTTTGGGGGTTGGGATGTCTTTTCAAAAGCTCTTCTAAGCTTTCCTTGGCTTTGGCTGGGTTTATGAGCCTTTCCTCTGCGGATCCCCACCACTCTGTAGGAAACATCACAGCTTTCTTGGGAAGAGTACAAGCTTTTCTTTTAGGCTATAAGAGGCAAAGAGATAAGGTTTTATGTGCTCTGGTAGTTTTTCCAAGGCAAAAGCCTTGAAAACTTCTGTCATCTTTTGAGGAACAAAAGGATAAAGCAGATAAGCCAATACGAATATACCGTCTGTGAGTGTATAGAGAATGTCTTTGAGCTGTTCCTCGTCTTGTTTTGCCACTTTCCAAGGTGCTTTTTCGTCCACATACTTGTTGAGAAAGCCAGAGAGCTTAAGGACACTTTCAAGGGCATTGTAAAAGTCCACTTTTTTCATATCCTGTTCGTAGTGCTTTATGATCTCTTTGCAAAAGGTCTGATAAGCAATATCCTTTCTTCCAGATAAGGGTCCTTTAGTGTATCTTATTACCATAGAGCTTACCCTGCTCAAAAGGTTGCCTATCTCGTTGGATAGTTCTCCCGTGAGCCTGTTTCTTAGCCCTTCCTGGGTTATGTCTCCGTCCTGTCCAAAGGGTACGTCTCTAAGGAGGAAGTATCTCACCTCATCAAGACCGTAATTTCTGATCATCTCATAAGGGTCTATCACATTTCCCAAGGATTTGGACATCTTTTTGCCTTCCACCTTCCACCAGCCGTGAGCAAAGATGCGCTCAGGAAGTGCATAACCTACTGACATGAGAAAGGCGGGCCAATAAACCGCATGAAACCTTAGGATATCCTTACCTACAAGGTGTAGGTCTGCGGGCCAGTAGTAAAGCTTGTCCTGAATTGCGGATATGTAATTAAAAAGAGCATCAAACCAAACGTATATGGTCTGTTCTTTGTCAAAGGGAACTTCTATACCCCACTTTACCCTTGAGGAAGGTCTAGTCACAGATAAGTCTTTTAGTCCCTGTTTTACAAAGCTCACCACCTCATTCTTCCTGTAATGGGGCATTATAAAGTCCTCTTTCCATTCGTAAAGTGCCAAAAGGTCTTGCTCGTACTTTGATAGCCTAAAAAAGTAGGAAGGTTCTTTTATGTACTCACAAGGTCGCATGTGTATGGGACAAATATTACCTTCTAAAAGCTCGCTCTCTGATTTGAACTCTTCGCATCCCACACAGTACCAGCCTTCGTACTCTCCCTTGTATATGTCTCCTTTCTCGTAGCTCTTTACAAAAACCTCCTGAACAAATCTTATATGCTCCTGATCTGTAGTCCTGATAAACTTATCGTAGCTTATGTTCATGAACTCCCATAGCTTTTTGAAATTTTCTGCGTTTTGATCTGCAAGCTCTTTTGGTGATATACCCTTTTCTTGCGCTGACTTTTGAATTTTGAGTCCGTGCTCATCTGTACCTGTCAGAAAGAAAACATCGTAGCCTCTTAGTCTGTGATACCTTGCCAGTGTATCTGCTGCGATGGTGGTGTAAGCGTGCCCTATGTGAGGCACGTCGTTCACATAGTATATGGGTGTGGTAATGTAGAACTTCATGTTTTAGTACTCACCAGATAGTATTTTCTGATAAAAGCTCTCTGGAAGAAAGGCGTGTCTGTGCATATCAGCGCTGTAGAGCTTGGTCTGTATGTTTACATCTCTTGAGGGTTCTCTCACAGGATGCTTTTTTGAAGCTATGGAGAAAGTCCACCAATAGCCTGCATATCCGGGTATCACCGCCGTGTAAAGATCCACTATGGGGAACACCTTCCTGAGAGACTTTTGGACCCTTCTTACTATGTCCGCATGGTAGTGTATAGATTCTGTCTGTCCCACATATATACCGTCATCTTTTAGAGCTCTATAGACATACTTAAAGAACTCTTCCGTTGTAAGCACATGGGCAAAACCCACAGGGTCTGTAGAGTCCACTATTATCACATCAAACTCCTGCTCATAATCCTGCACATACTTATAACCATCTTCGTTAAGCACTATCACCCTTGGGTCTTCAAAGGCTACCGCCATGGTGGGGAAGAACTTTTTGGACACTTCTATAACCTGTTTGTCTATATCCACAAGAACCGCTCTTTTTACCTCTTTGTGTTTTAGCACTTCCCTTAGGGCTCCACCGTCTCCACCACCTATTATGAGCACATCTTCCGGATTTGGGTGGGCAAAGAGGGGAACATGAGAGATAAACTCGTGGTAGATAAACTCAAACCTCTCATCGCACTGGGCTACACCATCAAGAACCAGAACCTTTCCAAAGTGAGGAGATTCAATAACCATTATCTCTTGATACTCGCTTTTGCCTTCGTAGAGTATTTTGGAAACAGGATAGCAGTGTCTTATTGGTGCATAGGGGTCTCTCTCAATGAAGAACACGTCCATCATCTCTCTTCCACCTCTTGAGTTTTGGATAGATTATACAACAGTAAAATCTGTGAGATGGAAAGCTGTTCTATCCTTGTGAGGGGGTCTATCCCGGCAGTTTTTAGTAGTTCTTCTCTTAGCTTTTTCTTTAACGCTTTTCTTCTCATGGAGTAGAGCTTAACAAGAAAGCTCTTGTAATCTTTCAAGTCCTCTATGGCTGGAGCGTCTTCCTTTCTTATGAGTTTGATCACACCCGATTGGACTTTGGGAGGAGGAATAAAGAACCTTGCGGGCACGCTCATAACATACTCAACATGGTAAAAGGTTCTTAGGAAGGTAGAGAGCCAAGAGGGACCCTTTAGCAGTTTCTCTGCCACCTCCTTTTGGAGCATATAGAGGGCAAAAGGAACGCACTCTTTATGAAAAACCGTGTTTTCCACTATGAGGCTTCCCACGTTGTAGGGCAGGTTTCCCACAAGCTTTAGTTCCTCACCCAAAGAGCAAAAATCAAACTTGGTGGCATCTTCTTGAAGAATAACTACCCTACTGTCTTTTATCTTTTTCAACTCTTCTATCATTTGGGGGTCTATCTCTAATAGATAGAGCTTTTTGAGATGGGTCTTGAGAAGTTCCCTTGTGAGGTTTCCCGTTCCGGGACCTATCTCAACTACCACATTATCTGGTTTTATCTCCGCCTGCTTGACCAACGCTTCTATAACTCCAGAAGATACAAGGAGGTGCTGTCCGTAGCTTTTTTTAAGTCTCACAGGTCCCTTGACGGACAAAGGTCATAAAGCACACATTCTTTATGTTTGGGATTTTTTGCTGTGCATATATACCTTCCGTGAAGTATAAGTAGGTTAGAAAGCTTTCCCCACTCTTCTTTTGGTGTGATCCTCATAAGATCTTCCTCTATCTTTTCGGGTTTTTCTTGGTCTGTCAGTCCAAGCCTTTTGCTTACCCTTGCTACATGAGTATCTACCGCTATACCTTCGTTGATACCAAAGGCGTTGTAAAGTATCATGTTTGCGCTCTTTCTACCAATACCCGGAAGCTCTGTAAGTTCCTCAATGCTCTTGGGCACTTCTCCCGAGTACTTTTCAACAAGTATCTGGCATGCACCTTTTATGAACTTTGCCTTTTTTCTGTAGTAATTTATGGAACTTATGTCCCTTTCTAACTCCTCAATGGGCACTTTTAAAAAGTCTTCAGGTGTTGAGTACTTCTTGAAAAGGGTGGAGGTGATTTCATTGACTTTTGCATCTGTTGTTTGAGCGGAAAGGATCACCGCTATGAGAAGCTCAAAGGGGTTATTGAAGTGGAGCTCCAGTTTATTTGGATAAACTCTTTCTAATCTGCGTATAATTTCTATAACGAGCTTGCTTTTATCTTCTTGCATGGAATAATTATATAATGCTTTGTTATGAGAAAAAGGCTTTTAGTACTTATGGGGGTGTTCTTAATTTTTGTACCCGTATTTGCTGAAGAAAGTAATCCTTTTGTGTCCCCAGAAAGGGTAAATCCTCGTATAAATGTAGCTGTGCAGATAGCGAGGCTACTAAAGCAGAAAGAGTATAACAGGATAGCAGTTGTGTACATGCAGACCTCTGATCTGTGTGCTGTATTTGCCGCTTCATTGGTCGCATCTCTAAAGACTCTTGGACTTGAAGCTTATTATATAAAAGGAGGAGAAGGTCTTGAAGAAAGACTGAGAGAGCTAAAACCTATGCACATATACATGGCATACTTTGGAGAGAAACCAGCACAAGAGGTACAAACTCAGTTCAACGAAGACCTTTACCGAGTGCTTACCTATGACCAAAAATCAAGTATAATCCTTCAACCTTCCTTGTTGAGGTTGGGTTTCTTAAGCGGAATTTACACAGATGAGAAACTCACCCAGTTAGTAGATGGCAAAAGAATGCTTACCTTTTCTGTTGAGCAAGGCAAAGTTTATCCCATTTTTGTAGAGTTCAGGGATCTGGAAATAAAGGTTACTGAAGAATCTAACAAAAAGCGTAAGCAAAAAAAGTAAGGCTTTAACCACTTAACCTTACAGGAACACCTCTACTAAAAAGATATTCTTTTAACTGGGGAATACTTACTTCTTTAAAGTGGAACAGAGAGGCGGCAAGGGCCGCATCTGCCTTTCCTTCTGTAAAAACCTGGTAAAAGTGTTCCACACTACCTGCACCTCCCGAAGCTATAACAGGTATGTGGACACTTTCCGATACCATTTTGGTTAGCTCTATATCATAACCACTTTTCGTACCATCTTTATCCATGGAGGTGAGAAGTATTTCACCTGCTCCAAGCTCCGATACCTTTTTAGCCCACTCTATCACATCAAGTCCCGTAGGAGTTCTACCGCCGTTTATGTAAACTTCCCATCCCTTTTCTTTTCTTTTAGCGTCTATGGCTACCACTATACACTGAGAGCCAAACAGTTTGGCAGATTCTTTTATAAGATCAGGGTTTTTTACCGCAGATGTGTTTATGGAAACTTTGTCCGCCCCAGCCAGAAGCAATTTCCTTATATCTTCTAAATTCCTTATACCACCTCCCACAGTAAAGGGCATGAAGACGTTCTCCGCAACAGCTTTTACCACATCCAGCATAATGTTTCTGTCTTCGTAAGATGCGGTTATGTCAAGGAATACAAGTTCGTCCGCCCCTTGCTCCTCATAAGCTAAAGCAGTTTCAACAGGATCTCCTGCATCTACCAAGTTTTTGAACTTTATACCTTTTACTACTCTGCCCTTGTCTACATCGAGACACGGTATGATCCTTTTTGCAAGCATCATCTTCTCCTGTCAAGGTTTTTATATATATCTCCTATATATAGCTTGTAATATATGGGTCTGCCGTGAGGGCATACCTCTTTGTTTTCAAAGCTCAACCATGCGCGTACAAGCTCCAAAGCGGAATCCTTTGAAAGGTCATCTCCTGCTTTCAGTGCACCTTTGCACGAAGCGCTAAGATCACCACTTGCTTCGTAGAGCAGTCGTTCAGAAAGAAGATGCTGATCAAAGAAGTAAAGGTAATCTCCTATCTTTACAAGGATGAGCGTTTTATCTATGATGCCTATGATCTCAACGCTAGGCGTGTAAGATGCCTTCTCTTGAGCCAACATGAAGTTGAAGTAAGGAGGTGTTTTTTTGAAAAGCTCCCTTATCAGTTCTTTTACGAGATTCTCCTTGTATATTTTTACCTCTCTTTTTTTGGGATGTACGTTTACATCCACCATGTAAGGGGGTAGGTCTATGTAGCACACACAGACCTTTTTATATCCCACTGTCTTTCTTATGTATTCTAAAAGATTTCTGTTCTGCACAGGTCTTGAGTTAACAAAGAGGTATACTTCCCCTCTTGTATTTTCCAACGAAGTGTAAAGACTTACGGATACACCATTCTTTGAGTTTTTTCTCTCCTCAAACTTTTGTCCAAAGAGTAGCTGTATTCTCTCCTTTACATCCTGACAGGGATAAAGGTCAAAGACTTTTCTTCCGTTAGAGGTCAGAGTAAAGTGTACATCCCACTTGGACAAAGCATACTCCTTCATAAGTTTGATTATTCTATTTCTTTCTGTGTCCTCCTTTTTCAAGAACCTTAGCCGAACGGGAAGGTTGTAAAAAAGGTCGTAAACTTCTACACAGGTACCTATTTGCATACCTATTTCCTGTTTTTCCAAAACTTTACCATCTTCTACCCGCATTTTTATACCTAGCTGGTCCTGAAAAAACCGAGATTTAATAACTAATCTGCTTACCATTGCTATAGCATACAGGGCTTCTCCTCTAAAGCCAAAGGAAGTTATACTCAGAAGATCGCTTACATCCTTTATCTTACTTGTAGACCACCTTTGTATAACCTTTTCCATGTCATCTCTGTGTATACCTGTGCCATTGTCCCTAACACTTATGTACCTCTTTCCACCTTTAATGATTTCTACATCTACCCTTGAGCTTTTTGCATCGAGGGAGTTCTCCACCAGTTCCTTTACACAGTCTACTGGGCTTTCTATAACCTCCCCTGCTGATATCTTCTGTATGACTTCTAAGGGCAGACTTTGTACGAACATGTCCTATCTAACTAACTTCATTATCTTCTTATAGCTGTTATATACTTTAAGCACATAAGTACTGTTGCCGTCCGCCTTTGTACCTCTGTTGTAGCAATCTATAGCAAGTTGTAGATTGTTTTTATACATGTCCATACAATTTCTCAAAATCATAGCTCCAAAGTGTATGTTGTAACAGGGTTCTTGTATCCACTCTAAGGGTATCTTGTAGTGTAGTATCCAGTAGGAGTTTATCTGCATGATGCCATAATCGAAACTTCCATTCTGATTTTTGTTTATGGCTTTTGGGTTAAAAGCACTTTCTACCTTTGCTATGGAAGCGAGGAGATAGGGATCTACTGAATACCGTGTGCCTGCAAAAAAGAAACACTCGTAAAAGGCATGGGCTAAACTTACAAGCATAAGCAATACAAACAAAACCATTATAGTAATAATTATAAATCTTACACACCAAGATACATTACCGTTATAATTTAGAGTTATGACGAGAGTAGCTTGGAGCATAACACATCAGGAGTTTACCATCACAGACTATTACTACTTTTCTAAGCTGAGTAGAGAAGCCCAAAGGGTGGGTATTCTCATAGAAGAGGTTGATCGTTGGGAAAAGCTCAAGGAATATGACACTATTGTGTTTAACTATCCAGAGATACCCTTCACGGAAGGAGAAGCCCAAGATATAGAAAAACTTGTCTGGGAAGAAGGCAAGAAGGTTATCCTCTTAGGATACTACAAAAACGAAGACCACATAGCAGATACATGTAATACCCTTGCGAGGCGCTTTGGCATGGAGCTAAACTCTGACGAGGTTATTGACGAGGTAAACAATCACCAAGGGGATAAGTACTTTGTGGTCACATCCAAGCTAAGAAGGTATACAAAGAACGAAAAAAACGAGGTAGTGGTTCAAAAGATAGTCCTTCCTTGCACCGCTTCCATCAAACCTCTAATGCCTGACATAAAAGTGGTAGCCCGCGCAGAAGATACAGCAAAGTCCAGCCAAGAAAACTACACATTACTTATAGCAGAACAGATAGCACCTACAAGTGGTGGATACTTCTGTCTTGCAGGCACTTGCGTTTTCTGGGACAACTACTCCATAGACCTATACGATAACTTAGCCTTCTCTCTTAATCTTTTAAGACACAAAACACCACTAAAGACCCCGGGTGGTAAACCAGTGATCTTTGGTTTGTAGCATGTTGGGGAAGTATAAGATAGCCCTAAAGCCTTGGGAAATTCCTGATGTAGACCTTTTAGAATACGAAGAGTCAGAACAGTTTGTGAGTATGGCAGAGGAACCTATACCCTACCAAGGTATTATGCCTAAGGAAGACATCACCATAGCTTTCGTAGATGGTGTTAGAAGGACAGAATACGCTTTGTACCTTATGGACGAAAGCGGAGTAAGCTACGAGGGTGCTTTTGTTTCTCTTGGAGCTGGTGCTGTGATAGTAAAGTTGGGCAGGCTCAATCAGATAAAGGAATCTATGTATAACCCTGTGGTAAAGCGCTACATGGTAATTAGAGGTGTGCTAAAGGACATACCTCCTTTGGGTTTGGGTTTTGAGGTGCGCTTTGTAGAAGATGACCTCTCTAAGGAAATAAACAGGATAATGAAAGAAGAACTTGAGGCGAGCGTGGCAAAAAAGGTGGCTAAGGGTAAAGGACATAGCCTTTTGATATGCGATGGGACTCTCAGCGGTAAACTCAGAGGTACGCACTGCGTAGGATACATCAAAACTATAAAGAAGCTCTTTATGAGGAAGGAGGATGCATACTTACTTACCCATCTGAAGCGCGGGCAGAGAACACCTATAATAAAAGTGCACTATCAGCGTGGACAGGAAGAGAAAGAAAGAGCAGAGAAGTACACTTGGTATGTGAAACTTACAGATGGTGAAGGTATAGGTTCTCTCGCAAGACTCGAAGTCTTTGAAAGGGTAGGACTGGAAACAGCCAAACACATAGCAGACATAACAGCAGGAATACTCCCAATACTTGTAAGCAGTGTTTTCCAAGACAGAAGAGCTCCCCAAAACCTCCTTCCTATAAAAAGCCTTGAGAACTTTCTAAGAAAACACTTAGGTTCTTACTCCTTGGTAAGAAGGCAGATAGAAAAGCTCATATATGCTTGAAGTGATACTTTTAGTTATCTTGGCTTACTTCCTGAAAAAAGCCCGCGTTTTTAAAGAAGAGGACGCAAAAGTGCTTATCAATTACATCATATACATAACGCTTCCTGCGGTCAGCTTTAGGTCTGCGCACAGTCTTGGAATAAACAGAAGCGTGTTGGTAGTAGTAGCTCTTGCTTGGAGCGGAATAATACTTTGCATGCTTGTATCCTTCCTTGTAGGAAAGGCTATTGGACTAAAAGACAAAGACCTGAGAGTTTTTCTTTTGGTTTCCTCCTTTGGTAATACTGCCTTTTTAGGGTATCCTTACACACTGTCCTTTTTTGGACAGGAGGGCTTAAAGTATGCAGTTATATACGACAGCTTAGGCTCTTTTCTGTTGGTTTCCACACTGGGCTTTTTTGTGTCCATAGGAAGGGTTAACATAAAAGAGCTTCTGAGTTTTCCGCCTTTTTTGGGTTTGGTTCTTGGCTTTCTGCTAAAAGATTACAACCTTCATCCGGAAGTGATGAAAGTTTTAGATACCGTCGCTGACTCTTTATCACCCGTGGTTCTCTTTGCACTTGGTCTGTCCTTGAGCTATTCAGGTATAAAGAAGTATCTGCCCATTAGCTTTTTGGCACTTTTGATAAAGATGTTCTTGTCAGTATTGATAACTTATCAGATGGGGCATCTCTTAAAAGCTCAAGGTATGGTTTTTAAAGTGTCCCTTTTGGAATCTGGAATGCCAAGCATGATGATGGCTGGCATTCTATCCTTGAAGTACGGGCTAAATTACGAGCTTGCTTTCGCAAGTATAGGACTTGGAGTGCTTCTTAGCTTTATTACCGTTCCCATCTTTATGCGCTTTTTAGTTTCTCCCTAAACCAGTTTATAGTTTCTAAGAGCCCCTCTCTGAGAGGCTTTTTTGGCTCCCAAGAGAGGAGTCTTTTGGCTTTACCTATGTCTGGACACCGCCTTTTTGGATCATCTGGCAATGGTGGATAAAACACTATCTGGGAATTACTGTTTGTTAGCTCTATTATGAGCTTAGCTATGTCTATGATCCTGAACTCTTGGGGATTTCCAAGGTTTATAACCTCACCAGACAAACCGTCCTTCACAGATGCAATAAAGATACCCTCCACCAAATCGTCTATGTAGCAAAAACTTCTGGTTTGCTTACCATTCCCGTATACAGTGAGGGGCTCTCCTTTGAGCGCTTGCGTTATAAAGTTGGGTATGACTCTACCATCGTTTATTCTCATACGAGGACCGTAGGTATTGAATATTCTGAGTATTCTAACATCTATACCGTGTTCCCTGTGGTAAGCCATGCACATGGCTTCTGAAAACCTCTTGGCTTCATCATAAACGCTACGCGGTCCTATTGGGTTTACATTTCCCCAATAAGTTTCTGGTTGTGGGTGAACTGTGGGATCACCGTAAACCTCAGAAGTGGAAGCGAACACATACCTTGCCTTTTTTAACTTTGCAAAACCGAGAGTGTTTAGAGTTCCCAAAGAATCCACCTTCATGGTGTGGATAGGGTTGGACATGTAGTCTGCAGGTGAGGCAGGACAGGCAAAGTGGAGAACTATATCTACAGAACCTTCAAGGTATATGTAGTTTACCACATTGTAGTGTAAAAATTTAAACTTAGGGTGGCCAAAAAGATGCGCTATGTTGTCCGGTGAACCCGTAATAAAGTTGTCCATACCTATAACTTCAAAACCTTCTTGGATAAACCTATCGCACAGATGAGAGCCTATAAACCCAGCTGCTCCCGTTATAAGCACACGCACTCTATAATTCTCCTATAACTTTCACCACTACCTTTCTCTCTCTGGGACCGTCAAACTCCGCTAAGAATATAGACTCCCACCTTCCAAGAAGTAGCTGACCCTCTTCAATAGGTATAACCCTTGAGTTTCCTATCAGTGCGCTCCTTATGTGCGCTGCGGAATTACCCTCTGCGTGAGTGTAAGAGCTGTCTTCCCAAGGTATAAGCTTTTCTATAGTGTTAGCTATGTCTCTGATCACATCAGGGTCTGCACCTTCGTTGATGAAAACCGCTGCAGTAGTGTGAGGCACATACACTAAACAGATACCTGACTTTACACCTGATTTTTTTACCTCTTCTTTCACGCTTGCAGTGATGTTCACAAAGCTTGTCCTTTTGGTAGTTCTTACGGTAAAGGTCCCCATCACTTCTGAGTTATCTTAAAAACGCACTTTTCGTGTCCTTGTGCCTTGCACTTTATCTCTTTTACTTCGAACTTCTTATCAAGAAGGGTACTTAAAAAGCCTTCAAAAAAACCAGCCATAGGTTCGCAGACAGGGTTCTTACTCTTTCCTACCGCCTCAACAAGTATAGACCCTTCTACCCTTATCTCCATGGCATCCATATCGTACTCAAACACATCCAGTAGTCTTGAAGATTCCGCTATTACGGTAAGTATCTCAAGAGCTTCGTCAAGTCTGTCTGTGTAAACACTATACCTTTCTTTTAATATCTTTGCGCCCTTCTTCCCTCCATAACTTGCAGCCCTCTTTATAACCTTTTCTATACCCAACTTGGAAAGCTTGTGCAGATCCCTGTAGCCGTCTATGAGCGCTGCGCGATGTATAAGTACAGATTCTCTCTCTATGGCTTCTGCCAGCGCACGAAACTTATCCTTCAAATACTCCATCCCATACTCCTGAGCTTTTGTTTACCCTCTTCAGATATTTTATCCTTATTCCATGGAGGTTCAAAGACAAAGTTTACTACCACATCCTTTAGGTCAGGAAAGTTCTTAAGTATGTAATCCCTTATGTGCTGTGCAAAGTATGACCTTGCAGGACAGCCCTGTACTGTTAGGGTCATATCTATGTATGCAACACGGTCTTTTACCACAACTCCATAAACCAAGCCTAAGTTTACTATGTCAAGGGGTATCTCTGGGTCCCTTATCTCCTTTAGTTTTTCGTAAATTTCCTGCTCCATTGTCTAATAAATATAGCTCATTTCCCACTTCCATGCGGTATTTATGATGAAGCTTATGTCATAGTAAATGGGTCTCCAGCTTAGCCTTTTCTTAATTTTTGTACTGTCCGCAACCAGCTCAGGTGGGTCTCCTTCTCTTCTCCCTGCGTATCTAACAGGAAAGTCCACTCCTGTGATCTGTTTGACTTTGTCTATCACTTCAAGGACTGAGTATCCCTGTCCGTAGCCCACATTAAATATATCGCTTTCTCCACCTTCAAGTAAGTAATGCATAGCATCAATGTGCGCCCTTGCCAAATCCATAACATGTATGTAGTCCCTTATGCATGTTCCATCAGGTGTGGGGTAATCTGTACCATAAACCTCAAGATAAGGTAGCTCTCCCTTAGCGGTTCTTAGTGCTCTACCTATCAGATGCGTGGTATCCTTTCCCATATAACCTAACTTTCCTTCTGGGTCCGCTCCAGCAACATTGAAGTACCTTAGTATAACAAACTTGAGGGGATAACCAGAAGAAGCCAGATCCTTTATGGCTATCTCTGACATAAGCTTGCTCCAACCGTAAGGGTTTATGGGAAGTGTGGGGTCTTCTTCTTTGACAGGCACACTCTTGGGAATCCCGTAAACCGCCGCGGTTGAAGAGAAAACTAAATACCTAACACCAGTCTCTACCATGGCAGAAAGCAGGTTCAGGGTTCCACAGAAGTTTTCTCTGTAGTATCTAAGGGGGTCTTTGACACTTTCTGGAACAGATATCTTTGCTGCAAAGTGCATAACTACATGAGGCTTGAAATTCTTTATAACCTCTTTGAGTTTCCCCTCATCCAATAAATCCGCAACGACGAGATCACCGTAAAGGACTGCCTTTGGGTTTCCTGTAGAGAGGTTGTCATAAGTTAACAAAGTGTGTCCTAACTCACCCAAAAGCTTTACCACATGAGAGCCTATGTATCCCGCACCACCAGTTATGAGTATCTTCACTCTACCTTTTCACCAAACAGGGCTTCCAACTTCTCCTTCTTTTTTATGGGCTTTAGGTGTGGTTTGTCATCTTTGATCTTGATCTCCACCGTATCTACATCTTTTAGAGTGCCTCTTAAAAGCTCTTCCGCAAGCAGATCTTCCACATGGTGTTGCAAAGCGCGTTTGAGGCTTCTTGCTCCGTATTCTGGTTTGTACTCCCTCTCTATAAGCCAGTCTACAAAGCTCTTATGTAGCTTTACGCTTATACCCCAGTCTTGCAAGTTCTTGTTGATCTCATTTAGCTGTAGCTCTACTATTTTGGCAACATCTTCTTTCTCTAACGCTCTGTACACTATTATTTCGTCAAGCCTGTTGAGAAACTCTGGATTGAAGGTCCTCTTTACCTGATCCATAACATTTTTCTTCATCTGCTCAAAGTCTATCACACCAAACTTCTGTTCAAAGCCCATCTTTCCTCCATGGGTTATAAGTCTTGCACCGAGGTTGGAAGTCATTATGATTATGGTATTAGAAAAGTCCACTGTTCTTCCCATAGCATCGGTGAGCCTTCCGTCATCAAAGATCTGCAGGAATATGTTAAACACATCGTGGTGAGCCTTTTCTATCTCGTCAAAGAGAAGTACAGAATAAGGTCTTCTGCGCACTCTCTCGGTTAGCTGTCCTCCTTCTTCGTATCCCACATACCCAGGAGGTGCACCTATGAGTCTTGAAACAGTGTGCTTTTCCATGTATTCGGACATGTCAAACCTTATAAGTGCGTCTTCTGTACCAAACAGATACTCAGCTAAAGCTTTTGCGGTTTCTGTTTTACCTACACCCGTAGGACCTAAAAAGAGAAAGACCCCTATAGGTCTGTGTCTACCTTTTAGACCTACCCTTGACCTCCTTATAGCTCTTGCAATGGCTTTTATAGCATCATCCTGACCTATAACTCTTTTCTTTAGTTCTTCCTCTATGTGTAGTAGTTTTTCCATATCGCTTTCATGGACACGCTTTACTGGTATGCCAGTCCATCTGGAGACTACCTCCGCCACATCTTCCTCTGTTACCTGCGGTCTGTTTTTAGCCATCTCCTGTTTCCACTTAGTTTTAAGATTTTCAAGCTTTGCTCTGAGCCTTAGCTCTTCATCCCTGAGTCTTGCCGCCTTTTCGTAATCCTGCTCGTTAGCTGCATTCTCTTTCTCCAGCTCTATTTCCTTTATCTTCTCTTCAAGTGCCTTAAGGTCTGGTGGTAAGTTCATAGCTCTGAGCTTTACCAGAGAGCCTGCCTCATCTATGACATCTATAGCTTTGTCAGGTAGGTTTCTCTCTGTTATGTATCTTACAGAAAGCTGAACTGCCTTCTCTATGGCAGAGGGGGTGTATTCCACATTGTGAAACTCTTCAAACTTCTGCTTAAGACCGTAGAGTATGCGTATAGCATCTTCTTCGCTCGGCTGGTCTACCAAAACGGGTTGGAACCTTCTTTCTAAGGCACCATCTTTTTCTATATACTTTCTGTACTCGTCAAGGGTGGTTGCACCTATAACCTGTATTTCTCCCCTTGCCAGAGCAGGTTTTAGCATGTTGCTTGCATCTATGGAACCTTCTGCAGAACCTGCACCTACAAGAGTGTGTATCTCGTCTATAAAGAGTATAACATTGGGTGCTTTTTCAAGCTCTTTGAGTATGTTTTTGAGCCTTTCTTCAAATTGACCTCTGTACTTGGTTCCCGCCACTAATGCTGCAAGATCAAGAGCTACAACCCTTTTATTTTGAAGAGGTTCTGGCACCTCTTTATTAGCTATTCTCTGAGCCAAACCTTCCACTATGGCGGTTTTACCTACACCGGGATCCCCCAAAAGAACGGGATTGTTTTTTCTCCTTCTTACGAGTATCTGTATAACTCTCTCTATCTCCTTTTCTCTTCCTACCACTGGGTCAAGTTTGCCCTCCCTTGCCATCTGGGTAAGGTCCCTTGAGAACCTGTCAAGGTTAGGAGTGGGTGCGTACTTGACGCTCTCCTGAGGAGGTAGCTCTCCCAAAATTTGGAGCACCTCGCGCCTGACGGAGTATTCGTCAAGCCCAAATCCTCTGAGTATCCTGCCACCAAGACCGGTTTTTTCCCTTACCACACCTATAAGAAGGTGCTCAGGACCTACAAACTGATGATGGAGTATCCGGGCTTCTTCTACCGCAAATTCAAGCACCCTCTTTGCGTCAGGTGCAAAGAGTATCTCACCCGAATGACTACCCCTTGTGATCTGACCTATGATGGCTTTTCTAACCTTGTCCGCAGTAAGCCCAAACTTGGAAAGTATGATGGTAGGAAGGTCCTCATCTTTTATAAGGGCTAATAGAATGTGCTCGCTTCCAAGGTATGTATGTCCAAGCTCTAAAGCCTCTTCTCTTGCTTGTAGTATAACCTGCCTTGCCTTTTCTGTAAATTTCTCAAACATATCTTACACCTCGCTTAATTAATAAAGATATGTGAAGGAACGCCTTTGGCAAGCTATCCATAACCGAACATAAGATCAAGTATTCCAGCCTCTATCTGTATCTCCCAGTTTTTAAAGTTCTCATCTTTGTTGAGTATGGTAAGATATCCTTCCCTTTCAAGATACAAAATGAGTTTTGCCAAGTTGGAAAGTCCACATATTCTTGCACTTTTGAGGTCCTCTATCTTTACCTTAGGTTGGGGCACATCTGCCTCTTTGTATATCCTCAAAAGTTCATCTTTTAGATGATAGTGTAAGTTCTCAAAGTCGCACACTTAAAGCCTCCTTTACTATCTGTGAGTCCTTAAAAGGATGCTTTACTCCTTTTACTTCCTGATAATCTTCGTGTCCTTTACCTGCAATAAGGACTACATCTCCTTGCTCTGCCTTGCTTATAGCAAGCTCTATGGCTCTTTTTCTGTCCTCTTCTATTAGAACCTTTGAGGTGTCATCTATACCTTCCAGTATATCCCTTATGATCTTGATTGGGTCCTCGTCTCTGGGATTATCTGATGTGATCACCACAAGGTCTGACCACTTTTGGGCAACCTTTCCCATTATTGGTCTCTTGGTTCTGTCTCTGTTGCCACCTGCACCAAAAAGGGTTATTACCTTCCCTTTGCAAAGTTTTCTTACACTTTTAAGCACATTTTCAAGGGCATCCGGTGTGTGTGCATAGTCCACTATAACTAAAAATCCATCCCCTTTGTAGGTTTCAAACCTTCCAGGCACATAAACTTTTTCTATACCTTCCTGAATGGCTTGCGGATCAACACCAAGAAGCATACCACAGAGTATTCCCGCAGATAGGTTGTAAGCCTGAAATTCTCCTACGAGGTTTGAATAAAAGTTATAAACCTTGCCTTGGTATTGGACTTTTAACCTTGATCCATCAAAATTGGTGCTAAAGTCAAGGATTTTAAAGTCTCCTTCCCTTCCGTAAGTTATGGCTTTTCCTTTTAGCTCCTCATGTATCCTTTTTCCGTAAGGATCGTCTGTGTTTACAATGGCGTGTTTGTACTCGTACTCTTTGAACAGTCTTAGCTTTGCCTTAAAGTACTCCCCCATGTTTTTATGGTAGTCAAGGTGATCATGAGATAGGTTCGTAAAGCCTACAATTTCAAAGCATGTAGGCCATACGCGTTTTTGGTCAAGAGCGTGAGAAGATACTTCCGCAGATACCGCCTGCGCTCCATCTTCCCACATTCTTCTGAGAGTGCCATGCCACAAAATGGGGTTGGGTGTTGTCCTACTTTCATACTGATAAACTTTGTCCATAAACCTGTAATATATGGTGCCTATAAGCCCCGTTTTTATACCGCCTTTGTTTAGCACGGATTCTATTATGTGAGTTGTGGTAGTCTTTCCGTTGGTTCCAGTTATGCCTATCACTTTTAGCTTTTTAGAGGGCTCTCCGTAGAAGGCATGGGTAAGCTCTCCTAAGGCATGCCTTGTGTCTTTTACCCTTACTATTCTGCTGTCTGATATATTCACATCTTTCTCCACAAGTACCCACTTGGCACCTCTTTTCAATGCCTCTTCCACAAAGTTGTGTCCGTCCGTCTGAGATCCTTTTATGGCTACAAAGATGTAGCCTTCCTGCACTTCTTTTGAGTTATCCGTAATACCTTTGACATCTTTTAGCAAGTTTAGTATGTCCATTTTTACTTTTCTGTGATGGTTTCCTCCACTTTCATACCAAAGTGTCTTCCTGCTTCTTCTGTATATCCAAGCACTTCGTCCCCTTCTTTTAGCTCTACTACAGATATAGGTGTGCCGTCAGGCTTTGTCAGTCTTATGGTTTCTGCGTTTTGAAGTATAGCGCTCACTTTTTTGTTTTCCGCCTTCCCTTCTACAAGGATCATGGGGCGCCTTTCCACCTTTGCTCTTCCCACATAAACGAGTCTTCCCCTTCCCTTGTAGTCATAAACCATTACGGGATCTCCTGTGGATAGCTCACAAAGGTATTTGGTCTTATTGCCTGGAACCCTTATGTACATGTGAACCGCACCTGCATTAACCCTAAAGGGTCTGGAAGCTACATAAGGATTTTCTTCCGTTTCCGCATGCACCAAAAACATACCTGCAGAAGAGTTTCCCACAAGCATTCCCTCACCTCTTGAGAGCAAAGAGGTGGTATCCACACACACCCTATCTCCCAGTCCCAAAGGTAATATGCGTGTTATACGCACCACGCAGAGGTTTAGCTTTTCCTCCTCTTCTTCTAAAGCTCTACCTACTCGTTTTATGGTGTTCATGTCCGAGCTTTTTAGAACAACTCCTTTAACACCTTTTTCTAAGATCTTAAGAGCAGTCCTTGCCTCCTCTTCATTTTTGACAACTGCGTAAACTTCTTCCCTCTGAGCTATAATGTTCTCAAGGGGTATGATGGTCCAGTCAGTGGTTTCCACTATTACCTTCACATGGGGAGGATACTTGACCGCTTTTTCCTCATCTTCTTTCCCCTTTATAAGCAAATAGACCACATCCTCTCCCAGCTTTAGGTCTCCTTCCTCAGATACAATGCTCACCCTTCCGAGCTTTTTCACCTCTTCCTTTTTAGAGGGATCGCTGAGGACTATTGCAGTAGCTCCAGATTCTATTGCTGTGGTTATGAGTTTTTTGTCGTAGTTCTCCGCCCAATACCAAAACTCTTTCATGTAAAAACATTATAACATGGTAGGTGCGGGGGGACTCGAACCCCCGACCTCTGGCGTGTCGGGCCAGCGCTCTCCCTCTGAGCTACGCACCTTAGAATTTTAATTATACTACTTCATCAGATAGTAAGCCATTGTGCCGTACTGGCTTAAGTCCAGACTGGGAAGACTCGCTCCTAAGAACCTTCTGAGAAATCCTTTTCTATCTTCCATATAAAAGACTCTGGCTTTCTCTGCGTGTGAGAGCTTCTTAGCCATATCTATGGCATCTTCAATATTGCCTATACCATCTACGAGCCCAACTTTTTGAGCCATAAGACCTGTCATTATTCTGCCGTCTGCGATACTTTTTAACTTCTCCTCACTTATCTTTCCTGACCTGTATTTTAATATGGCTGAAATAAACTGTTGATAAGCGTCCTCTATGGTGCTTTCCAGATACTCTTTTTCTTCTTCTGTGAGTTTTCTAAAGGGTGAGAGAGTGTCTTTGAACTTACCCGTTTTTATGGCAGTGGCACTGACACCTATGCGGTTTAGAAGCTCCTTATAGTCTATATGCTGTATAATCACACCTATGCTACCTGTTATTGTGCCTGGGTTGGCATATATATAATCAGCGGGCACGGATATGTAATAACCACCAGATGCTGCAACATTTCCCATAGATACCACAATGGGCTTTTTACTTTCTTTGAAGCGCTCTAAGGCTCTGTATATCTCTTGAGAAGCTCCTACAGATCCACCCGGACTGTCTACTCTAAGCACCAGAGCCTTTACGCTTTTATCTTCCTTTGCTTTCTCTATTTTCTTTATTAATGGCTCTGGGTCCACTATAACACCATCTACTTTTATCACCGCTATCCTGTCCCCTACAGGTAGTCTGGATATAAGGTTTGTTAATGCCATCACACCTACCAAAAGTATCAATACTAATATAAACTTTTTCATGTATTAGATTATATTGCTTAATCTACTCATTGACCCCAACATTAAGTCCTACCACCTCTTTAGGAAGACAAGGATAAAAGAGGCAGAGGATAAAGTTCCTTAGTAAACTCACTCGGAGTGTATAATTTTATTAAGATACTCATGTTTCTGGGCGTGCTAAAGTTAGACCTTTTCTTTCCAGAGAACCACTCCCTGAAGGAGAAGAGATACTACCTTAGGTCTATTAAGGATCGTGTAAAGTCTAGTTTCAATGTTTCCGTTGCAGAAGTAGACTACCACGACCTTTGGCAGAGGTCCCAGTTAGCTATAGTTTGTGTAGGTGCGGAAAAGTCCTTGGTAGAGGAAACCCTCTCTAAGGTACGGAACTTTCTTGACAAAAACTACCCCGAGTTCATATTGGGTATAGATTTAGAATACATAAAGGTTTGAATTAGCCAAACACGAGTATCTGTTCCTCCTTAAATTTTCCCCCTATAAGTTCCCAGCTTCTGTAAGACACCACTTTGCCTTTACTTACGGAAAGTATAATGTAAGACCAACCTTCAAAAGCTCTTTCTTCATCAAACTGTGATGGTCTGTCTGGATGATCCGGATGAGAGTGATAAACTCCAACTATCTCAAGACCAAAATTTTTAGCTTTTTCCTCCGCTTTTAAGTAATCTTTTGGGTGTATCTCATATCTGTCGTTCTTTCTCTCGGCGTTAGCATTAGGAGTTTCAAAGGCTCCAAAGACGGTTCTTATCTCACCTTCTGCCTTTCCCAAAAGAAGCCCGCATGTCTCGTAAGGGTAATCCCTCTCTGCCTGAGCTATGATCTTTTGTAAGGCTGATCCCTTTATTCTAAGCATGTTTCACACCATGGCAAATTGGGTGAGAAGTTCTGCTATCTGTACCGCATTGGTAGCAGCACCCTTCCGTATGTTATCCGCAGTTATCCACATGGAGAGGCCCGGCTCAAAAACTAAGTCCTTTCTTACCCTACCTACAAAAACTTCATCCCTTCCTGCAACATCCAAGGGTGTAGGATAGTCTTCGTATAGGATAACTCCCTTTGCCTTTGAAAGTATGGACTTTGCCTCTTGAACATTTAGCTCTCTTTTTAGCTTTATACTTACCGCTTCCGAATGTCCGTAAAACACGGGAACTCTCACCGTTGTAGCAGAAACCTTTATATCTGGATCGTGCATGATCTTCCGCGTTTCGTTTAACATCTTCATTTCCTCTTTTGTATAACCATTCTCTGTAAAAACATCTATCTGAGGTATTACGTTGAAAGCTATCTTTTTGGGCAAAGCTTTTGGATGGGGTGCATCTTTATCCTCACACCAAGCTTTTACTTGTTCTTGTAGCTCCCTTATTGCTTTTGCACCAGCACCTGATACAGACTGATATGTAGAAACCACTATAGCTTCTATGCCTGCAACATCGTATATGGGCTTTAAGGCTACAACCATCTGTATAGTAGAGCAGTTAGGATTGGCTATTATGCCTTTGTGGTCCTTAACATCTTCGGGGTTTACTTCTGGTACGACAAGAGGTACATTAGGTTCAAGCCTCCATGCAGAAGAATTATCTATAACCACCGCTCCATCTGATGCAAATTTTGGTGCATACTCCTTGCTTACGGAACTTCCCGCAGAGAAAAGTGCTATATCAATACCTTTAAAATCTGTCCTTTTGTTAAGAGCTTGAACTTTTATTTTCTCACCTTTGAAAGTTAAAAGAGTACCCTCAGATTTCTCTGAGGCAAAAAGCTCAAGATGGTCTACGGGAAAATCCCTTTCTTCTAAAACTCTCAAGAAGGCTCTTCCTACTTCGCCTGTAGCTCCAACTACAGCAACCCTATATCCCATAGCTTTATAATTATATATTTGTTTATACGGTCAGGGTGAAAAACTTCATAAGGTTAAATATGATATAAATCATATAGAAAGGGCCTGACAAGATGTTAGTATGGTGGTATGACAAAGCTACAGAAAGTTGGCGTATGCTTGATAGCTTTCTTGGGCGTTTCCTACGCACAAGAAAAAGACTGCAATACCAACCCTTTAAAAGAGCACAAATGGTGTGAATACGCTTGGGTAATATGCAAGAACTTAGTTACCTACAGGTTAGAGAAGATAAGGGAGTGTATAGAGAAGAGTCAAAATTACGAAGAGGGAAGTGCTTGCTTTGAAAAGTCATGGATAGAAAACTTTTTGCAACGGTAAAATCCTTAGAAGAAATAGGTATAACGGAGCTTTACCTTATTGAAAGTAGAAGCGAAAAAATAGGTAAAAAGCTGTTGCTGGAAGAACTGTTTAAAAAACTGAGTACTGAGGGTAAGTGTGTGCTCTATGAAGGTAGCAGTGGCTATGTCTTTGGTGATGGAAATCCTGATTCACCGGTGGTTTTTGTGGGAGAGGCACCAGGCGAGGAAGAAGACAGACAAAAAAAACCCTTTGTAGGAAGAGCGGGTAGGTACTTAAACGAAAAGCTCCAAGAAGTTGGACTAAGTCGTGAAGAGGTTTATATCACCAATGTAGTAAAATCAAGACCTCCGGGAAACAGAAAACCTACTAAAGATGAAATGATAGGCTGTATACCTTATCTGAGAAAAGAGATAGAGATAATAAAGCCAAAACTGATAGTATGCTTGGGCTCTACCGCTCTTGAAGGGCTTTTGGGCAAGAACCTACCCATAACGCGCTACAGGGGACAGGTTTTTGACTACCCTTATGACAGGAACATAAAGGTTTTTCTAACCTACCATCCTGCTTATGTGCTGAGAAACCCCCAAGCGGACAAAGAGTTCACCCAAGATATAAAAAAGGTAGTGGAGCTTTTAAAAGAGTTATAATAGAGCTTTATGGAATACCATATAAAAGACCTATCGCTTGCACAGGAAGGCAGAGACAGGATAGAGTGGGCAGAGAGGGACATGCCAGTTCTCAGAATCATAAGAGAGGAGTTTGCTAAAGAAAGACCTCTAAAGAACGTAAGAATATCCGCTTGTCTGCACATTACTACGGAGACTGCAAACCTTGCCATAACCCTCAAAGAAGGGGGTGCAGAAGTTTATTTGACCGCTTCTAACCCCCTATCCACTCAGGACGATGTGGCAGCAGCTCTTGTGAAGTATTATCAGATACCAGTATTTGCTATAAAAGGTGAAGATACGCAAACTTACTACCAACACCTTCATGAGGTGATAAGGAAAGAGCCTAACATAGTTATAGATGATGGTGCGGACCTTATATCTACCCTTCACAAAGATTACAAAGAGCTTTCTAAGAAAGTAATGGGAGGTATGGAAGAGACCACTACGGGCGTTATAAGATTAAAAGCCATGGCTAAGCAAGGGATTTTGAACTTTCCTATAATAGCGGTTAATGACGCATACACTAAACATATGTTTGACAACAGATACGGGACTGGGCAATCCACCATAGATGCCATAATGAGGGCTACCAACAGGCTCATAGCGGGTTCTAACTTTGTAGTTGCTGGCTACGGTTGGTGTGGTAAAGGTGTGGCTCAAAGAGCGAGAGGTATGGGTGCAACGGTAATCATCACCGAGGTAGATCCTATAAAGGCTTTAGAGGCAAGGATGGACGGATTTTTGGTAATGCCTATGATAGAAGCGGCAAAAATAGGGGACTTTTTCGTTACGGTAACAGGAAACACATCTGTTATAAGGGAAGAGCACATGAAAGTTATGAAAGATGGAGCGATAATTTCCAATGCAGGACACTTCAATGTGGAGATAGATGTGCAGGCTCTTGAAAGCATGAGTGTGAGCAAAAGAGAGATAAGAAAGTTCGTAGAGGAGTATAAACTTGCAGATGGCAGAAGAATTTACCTAATAGCTCAGGGGAGGCTTGTGAACCTTGCCAGTGCGGAGGGACACCCTGCATCAGTAATGGACATGTCCTTTGCCAATCAGGCACTTTCTGCCAAGTACATCCTTGAACATCATCAGGAACTAAAAAGGGACGTTTACAGAGTGCCAGAAGAAATAGACAGGAGAATAGCACAGCTAAAGCTTGAGAGCATGGGAGTGAAGATAGACACTCTAACGCTAGAGCAAGTAAAGTACCTATCCTCTTGGGAGTTGGGTACATGAGCTTAGAAAAGTTCTTCCTTTCAGCACAGAATAGTGTTCTTGTGATAGTAGATATTCAGGAAAAGCTTGCCAGAGTTATGGAAAAAAGGCAGAGTGTTATAAAAAATGTGCAAAATCTAATAGAAATGTGTAAGCTCTTTGAAATTCCCATAATAATCACAGAGCAGTACCCTAAGGGCTTGGGACAGACCGTTGAGGAGATAAGAAATGTCTTACCAGAATACAAACCCATAGAAAAACTCAGTTTTAACTGCTGTGAAGAAAGGCTCTTTCTTGAAACTGTAAAAGGTTATAACAGGAAAAGCGTTATCTTGACTGGTATGGAAACACACATATGCGTACTGCAGACCGCTCTGGGACTTTTAAGAGAAGGATACCATGTGCATGTGGTTTCTGATGGGGTATGCTCGCGCTCTTGGGAAAACCACCAGACGGGTATTGAATTCATGAGGTCCGCAGGAGCTGTAATAACATGTACAGAAACAGTACTCTTCCAACACCTCAAAGTGGCAGGCACTCAAGAGTTCAAAGTCCTATCTAAACTTATAAAGTGAAGTACACAAGGTATGTGTATTCCTTACAGGAAGAGAGCTTTTATCAACTACTTACAGAGTACACAAAAGGTGTTGAGATTTTAGACAGAAAAGATGACAAGGTAATCTTTGCGGTATATGAAAAGTTGGAACATTTAGAACCTCTGCAGGTTCAAGAGATCCGTATGAAACACCCAAAAAGCTATCTAAAAACTATAAGGGTAAAGGACTTTCTCATTGTGCCGTGCGGAGTTAAGACCATTTTCATAAACCCGGGCATGGCTTTTGGCACGGGTCTGCACGCATCTACACAGATATGTCTTTTGTTGATAGATGAGTTTTTTAAAAAAGGCTGGACTGCTATAGATGTAGGTTGCGGTAGCGGAATTTTGTCTATAGCTCTAGAAAAGCTCGGTGCAAAGGAAGTTTTAGCTATTGACATAGACCAGATTGCAGTGAGGGAATGCAAGAAGAACGCAAAAGCAAACAACACACACATAAAATGCATAAAAGCAAGACCACAGGACATAAGAGAAAGATTCGACTTCCTTTGTGCTAACTTGGAAATGGACATCTTCAGAAAAGAAATGGAACACATAAAGAGGCTCTTTAAAAAGCGAGCGGTATTCTCTGGTATATACGGAAAGGACGAGCTTGATGAATTTTTACAGATGCTAAAAGGCTTCCGTATAGTTAAAATAAAGAAAGTTAAGGGCTGGTTTGGTCTGGTAGTGGAAATATGAAGTACAAAAAGTACAAGTTAGAAAGAAGAGAAAAAAGGAAAGTAAAAGGAAAGTTGTTGAAATTTCTGTTTTTTTCAGGCATTGCGGGAATTACTGTATACATGTTCTTTTCCCTTATTACGGGAAAACCCCAAGTGGAAAACCTAAGGGACATCACCTTCATACCCGCTCAAAAGGATGCGATCCTAAGGCTAAAAGGTGATGTAAAGCGAGCAACTATAAAAATACTTCAGGGAGAAAGGGAATTTATCCTGTATGACGCACCACCTCAAGGAAAGGCTATTCCTCTACATTTAGCTCCAAGGCAGATGGGACTAACGGACGGAAAAGCCAAACTGCTCATAACGCTCAGATACGGACTTTTGGGCAGGAAAACTTACCAAATGGACACTTGGATTGATACTCTGCCCCCTAAGCTTGAAGTTGTGGGTTATACTCGGTATGTACCACAGGGTGGCACAGGTGCGGTAAAGGCAAGGGTAAAAGATGGTTATAGCGCTTACTTGCAAGTAGGAGAGGAAAGGTATCCCATGTATCCCGTAGGTAAGGAAGAATACTTTACTCTGTATCCTGTAAAGGTTGACCAAGACCCCTCCACCACTATAAAAGTTGTTGCTTATGACCTTGCTGGTAACAGCACAACGGCTCTCTTGAAAATCCAAATAAAGAAGGTACAGTTTAAAACAGACAGGATAAAGCTAAGCGAAGAGTTTATAAAGAAGGTTATCATACCGCTTCTTGGTAGGGACATGCCACCTATCGATGCTTTCAAAGAAGTTAACGAAAACTGGAGAAAGAAGGATGTGGAGAATCTCAAAAGGATAGGATCAAACAGCACTGCTAAAAAGCTTTGGGAGGGCAATTTCTTACAGCTTCCGGGTAGCAAAGTGATTTCCACCTTTGGAGACATAAGGTATTACTATTACCAAGACAGAGAGATAAGCATGAGCAGACACATGGGTTATGACTTTGCTTCCGTTGAAAACGCACCAGTGCCAGCCAGCAACAGTGGTATAGTGGTCTTTACTGGTAATATGGGTATATACGGGAATATGGTTGTTATAGATCACGGCTTTGGTCTTATGAGTCTGTACGGTCATCTCTCAGAGATAAAGGTAAAAAAAAGGCAGTTTGTGAAAAAGGGAGATATCATAGCAAACACAGATAGCACAGGCTTGGCTCTTGGGGACCACTTACACTTTGGCATAATGGTTCATGGGATAGAAGTAAACCCAAAAGAATGGCTTGATGCCAAGTGGCTAAAAACTAACATAGATAGCGTGCTCGAAGCGAATTAACCAAAACTTAACATTTCACCATTAAAGTTAATACCAAGGAGGTTTGGTCATGGACATGATTTCTTACACCTTTTTAGATGAAGAACTGGAAAGACTTTCCCTAATGTTAGAAAACTTTGTCAAGAATGTAGGTGTTGAACTGTGCGTTTTGTGTGATGAAGGAGGAAGGCTCATAACTTTTGCACCTAAGTTTGAGAGCTTAAAGCCCATATCCCATAGAAGCGCAGTCATCTCTGCAGCAATAAACGGAGCGATAGAGTACTTAGAAAATCTTGTTGACAGTGGAAGAGTTCTGTATGTGTCAGGAAAGACCAAGAGTGTATACATGCTTAAATCAGAGCACGCCTTTATTCTGTTTGTTTCTTTCTCTAATAAAACGCCCCTTGGTAGTGTGAAGGTCTTCAGTGAGAGACTCATGAAAGAGATCTATCCCATGTTAGAAGAAGCTCGCAGTAGAAAAGCAGATACGCGCACTGTAAAGTTTGAGGACATAGCCATATGAGGGAACTGCGCATACTTTACCATGGTCTTGGTATGGCTGGTAAAACCACAAACTTGGAAAAGCTTAAAGAAATTTACAAAGATAGAGTTTACGATAGAATCCATCAGCAAACTGCGGAAGGAAGGACTGTTTATCTTGACTTGCTTATGCTAAAGTTTCATACCTGTGTTCAAGGCGTAGATGTTATTGTTTCTTTATTCACCACACCCGGACAAAAGAGGTTTAAGGTACTCAGACCTTGGCTTTTTGGACATACATCTTCCGTTGTGTTTGTCTTTGACTCCTCAAGGGACATTCAGGAAAACATGGAAAGTTTTTATGAGATAAAGGATATTATAAGCATAAACAGGATAGTAGTGCAAGCAAACAAGAGAGATGTACCAAACGCAGTTCCGTTAGAAATCATAAAAGAAACTTTTAACAGTATGCCTGTAATTCCCGCAGTTGCAAAAGATGGCATTGGCGTTTTGGAGACCCTAAAAGAAGCTATAAAGACTGCTCTAAAAAATGAGGAAGGAGCTGTTAGGTCTTCTTAAAAAGGCTAAACCAGCGTTAGGTCCCATACACAGAGATGCGGTGAACTTAAGCTGGATACTTGAGATACACAGCTCTTCTCTTCAAACAGGCTTTTATGTGTTTCAATCTTTGGAACAAACGCACTTTTTACCAATGGTCAATGGCGCTCTGTGGGGAGACCTTCCTGAGTACTTTGAGATGCTCAGTTTCTATAAATCCACAAGAAACTTTCTTATACATCACTTTCAACTGCCTGTGTCTCCAGACATACCCTTATGCAAAGGAGAACCCATATGGATAAACTTAGAAAGTCTGAGTTTTAACATAAAAGAGTTTTTCAGAAAATTAGAAGAGTTTTCTACAACAGGGTTTGTAGAGGTAGAAGATAGAGTGAAAAGAGAAAAGGGATATATATTTTTACAGAACGGACTGATTGTAGATGCAAGAACTGAGCAACAAAAAGGCAGAGAGGCGCTTAAACAAATAATCAAAAATCTTTCTGAAAACGTTTGTCTGATAAACCTCTATCAATTGGAAGACATAGTACTTAGCTTTCTACTTTCCGATCCTAAAATGGTCTCTGTATCGTCGAAATTAGAAGATGCGCAAGAGTTCTGCCAAGAACTATCCAAGAGGTATATGGGACATCCACTACTTTTAATAAGTGTATCTATGCAAGATTACGGTTATCGTGTATTTATGGATGGATATGTAATATATCAAGGTGCTTTTGATGAAGAAGCAGATGTTTTTGAGGTTTATTTGGTCAATCAAATAAAGCAGTTTGATATACTAAATCCCTATGATTACATAGAAGAAGGCAGTAAGATAAAAACCTTTCGGTCTGACGATGAATCCCACATAATCTACTTCTGTCCAGCTTGTTGGAGTGTCATATCAGAAAAGGATAAGCTATGCCCTAACTGCGGATATGACATTACGGAATTTCATAAAATGCCATACGAGTACAAGCTTCTCATGGGTCTTGAACATCCAGTATTGGAGATGAGGATCAATGTTATACATACGGTTGGCATGAAAAACCTTGTATCCGCTTTACCTCAACTTGAATATATGGCAAATAAAGAGTCAAACCCCATACTTTTGATGGCTATAGTTGATGCTCTTGGTAAAATGTCTCATGTAGAAGCTTTGGAACTTCTAAGAAAGCTCTCCCATCACACTTATCCCATAGTACGTTCAAGGGCAAAATATATATTAGACAGAAAAATCATAAAAGAAAATAGATTCTGATGTGTTATAATTTAATGTATATATAGCGGGCGTAGCTCAGTGGTGGAGCGGCTGCTTGCCATGCAGCAGGTCGCGGGTTCGAGTCCCGTCGCCCGCTCCATAATCAAAGGTGTGGTAAAATTAAAGGAATGCAGAAAGGTAAAAGCTGGCTTACAGAACTCATAGCCGTAATAGTAATAGTGCTCTTACTTAGAGCCTTTGTAGTTCAGGCTTATAACATTCCTTCTGGCTCTATGAAGCCTACCCTTCTGGTTGGTGATTTCATACTTGTAAATAAGCTAGTTTATAGTATTTCAGAACCCAAAAGAGGAGATATTATAGTTTTTAGGTGGCCTGTGAATCCGAACATAGACTTTATAAAGAGGATAATAGGTATGCCTGGGGATGTGATAGAAGTTAAAGATTATCAAGTTTTTATAAACGGAAAACCACTTCCTTTAAAACTCATAGGTGAGCAGTATGAAGATGGTAATAGAAAGCTCATCTACGAAGAGCTTCTTCCCAACGGCGTAAAACATAAAATAGCTCTGTATGCAGATCCTGTAATACCTCGCAGAGATGTACCTCCTACTAAAATACCTCCAGGAAATTACTTTGTGATGGGAGATAACCGTGATAACAGTGAGGATAGTAGGTACTGGGGCTTTGTACCAAAGGAAAACATAGTAGGTAAAGCTTTTGTCATATACTTTTCAGGAGACATACCACCTCTTGAAAGCACAGATGTAAATATCTTTACAGGATTTAAACAACTATTTTTGGCTCTCTTACACCCACGCCTAGACCGTATAGGCAAACCTCTTATAGATCAATAGTGATACCCTTATAAAACAGCTCCCTAATAACATGTTTGATAAGAGCAGGATCAATACCCACAGAACGCATACTTGCTATAAAGAGATTTGGTAGTGCATTGGCATGTATTAGCGTGTCCTTTATAGTACCATTCTCAAAGTACACATACTTTTCAAGCTCTTCCTTCACTTTTATAAACTCACTTTCATTAAGCTGTGCAATGATACGGTTTATAACCTCAAAGCATGAGCTTTCATCTATAGAAGCTGGCAGGTCTGTACCTAACTCTGCAGTTTTGAGAGACTTAAGAGCCATACGGAAGGTGTTTTCACCAAGAGGGTTTCCCCATGCTGGAAAGACTTTACTTATGCGTAAACCTTCTACCCCTTCAAGGGCTTTATGCACCACTCTTGAACAGGGCATACTAAGAGAAGCATACAGGACCACATCCTCTACATCAGGATCTTCAAAAAGGGAAAATTCTTCGGGCGTGCGTAAGGAACTAAAAAGATGAGAGGTGAATAAAAAGCCTGTTTCTTCCTCGTAGAGGGCAAAGGTCCCTTTATAAGGTGAAAAAGGCGTAGGTACGATACGAAGCACATCACCCGTTGACAGCTTTAGTTTCATATCTGGAAGGCTCTCTACGAGCCTTATGCGGGACATGGGAACACCAGACTTATTTAGCCATTTGGCTACGCTTATGGATGTTATAACTTGAAGCTTAGGACTACTTTGAAGCATACTGAGAATAGTAGCGCACGCTTTAGGTTCAGAATCAAGCAGTACAACAGCTTTTATTATGTCCATAGTGCTTAAAATCTCTTCTATCTTAGCTTTTACCTGCGCGTAATCTTCAAGTGTGCCCGTGTTTATTAGCAGAGGTATTTTTATATCCTCCCTTTCGTATATACGAAGGTACACATTCGAGTGAAGCAAGAAGCTACTGTCTTGCACACCTACCCAGAAAAGCCCCCTTTCAAGCTCAACAGGTTGTGTAAGGTCTGCCTTTTTAGGTAAAGAGAAAGTTTTATCCTGCACTTTGTCCTGAGTAAAAATAAAAGCTGGTAAAAATAAGCTTGTGAAAAACGCCTCGTTGCCTAAGGAACCTTCCTCAGGGTAGCTTTCCCCAGTGTAAGGAAAGAGCTCTATCTTTACATCCTCAAAGGTGAGTATCTCTCTCAAAGCCTGAAGATCACAGGTTGTTCCAACGATTTGTCCTTCTTTTATGTAAATACTACAGTTTTTTTCAGAAGCTTTAAGACTCATAATAGAAGAGGCACTGCGCCTAAGAAGGTGTAAAAGAAGATTTACAGGACCAATCAAGGATAGCTGTCTTGGTTCAACTTCTCCCCTGTTTAACCATACTGCTTTTGTAAGAAGGTCAAGAGGGTTAAAGGGAAGGATCACAAAGTTAAGGTCAGTAAAACCCAAAGCTCTTAGCTTTTCTGCATCTTCATACTTATCTATGAAAAACATAGGGATGGGATACTTCCCCGCTCTAATGGTGTCTAACCAAAAGTTCAGATGCTTAAGCTCCATAAGGATTATATCAAAGGAAGTGGCATCCAGAAGGTCCTTTGCCTTTTGTTCATCTAATGCTACGAGAAGTTTATGACCAGTCACATCAAAAATGTCGCTTATAAGAGAAAAAAACTTTCTGTCTTCATCAAGTAAAAGAAACCTTATACCCATCAGTAAACCTCCCCTTTCTTAGATGCCACCTCAAGGAGTTTTATCTGATCCTTGAGTATGTTTAGGGATTGGACAACCATAAAAAAAGCATGCTCCACATTTATAAGAGCGGACTGAAAAGAAAGATCGTCTGTGAGAAGTCTTAGCTCTCTAAACTTTCTGTAGTATTCGTCAAGCTCCGTTCCAAAATCCAATATGTTTTTTAGGACCTCTTCTGATAGTTTTAAAGCCTCTCCCTTTGTGTCCATATGTTTCCTATCTCCTCGCCTTCCTTTCTTGGCATATTATACCTGCTGAAAAGAATAGATTCAAGTTTTTTAAAGTCTAAAGGCTCAAGTCCCTCAAAAACAAGTATGTCAAGCTCTTCTTTTCTCTCGTACCTTACACAAACATCTGCTTGCCCTTCAAAGACAAACACATCCCCTCCACCAGCCATAAAGCCTGTGCTAAGTGCCATAATTAAAAAATTAAGCTCGCTAACGCACATGGTGGGTTTATGTATTTCTTTGTCTATGCTAAGAAGGGTACAAAGGGCAAGTCCTACGCGAAAAAGGTTTTCCCCAGTAAGAGGGTAAACACCTCTCTTTCCTGAGATCTTGTTCTCTTTAAATAGGCTCTCTGACAGCATCTTCTATTGCCTTTTCTATTTCCTTTATCTGAATCAAGTGCCTACCTGCAAGAACAAAAAACTCTTCGTTTCCCTTTGAGCCTTTGGGCTTGGACTTTATCACGCCTCCTACATTAAAGCCAAGTTCGTTCAAGTGCTTACATACTTTCAAAACCGCATATGCCTTGTCTTTAGGATCTCTTACTACGCCCTTTCTTACTTTTTCAGGTGTAAGTTCAAATTGCGGTTTTACAAGAATGAGTGCTATCCCATCATCCTTAAGAAATTTAAGTACATGTGAGAGTATCTTGGTCAAGGATATGAAAGACACATCCACCGTTATGATATCCACCTTTTGAGGTATGTGCTCTTCTGTAAGGCTTCTTGCATCTGTTTCTTCGTATAGAATTACTCTTGGATCTTTGCGAAGCTTCATATCCATCTGAGCTCTTCCCACATCCACTGCATAAACCTTTAAAGCACCTTTTTGCAAAAGACAGTCAGTAAAGCCACCTGTTGATGAACCTACATCAAGAGCGACAAGACCTTTTACATCTACCTTGAAGCGCTCCAGTACGTGTTCCAGCTTGTATCCTCCCCGAGAGACATACCTCATAGTTTCCTTGACTTCTATTCTTTGACCTTCCTTTACCAAAAAGCCCGGTTTATCCACAATATGGCCATCAACAACTACCAAACCTGACATTATAAGAGCTTGTGCCTTTTCACGCGAGCTTGCAAAACCAAGTTCAAGAAGCTTTTTATCCAGCCTCTCGCGGGGCATTAGAGTTTCAGAAGGTACTTGATAAGGTATATTAAAAAGATAAGTATCATAGGAGAAAAATCAAGGCCGTTGATAGGCTTGATCACAGACCTTATAGGTTCAAGCATGGGAGAAACTATACGGTCTGCAAATGCATAAAGTTTGCTGTTTCTAAGGGAAGGAAACCAAGAAGCCAAAGCGTGGAAAACTATTACCAGTATGAGAAGGTTCAAAAGCAGAGATAAGATACCCTTTATCACTCTACAAACTCAAGTATAGCGAGCTCACAACTGTCTCCTGTACGCCTAAAGGGAAGCTTTATGATCCTTGTGTATCCGCCGTTCCTTCCTTCGTACCTGACCGCTATGTCTTCAAAGAGCTTCTTTATAGCGGTTCTGTTGGGTAGTATGGCTAAGGCTCTCCTTCTTGATGAGAGGTCACCTTTTTTTGCTAAGGTTATGAGCTTTTCTGCTAAGGGCCTTACCGCCTTTGCCTTTTGCAGAGATGTTTCTATCCTCTCTTCCTTTATAAGAGCAAGCAGAAGTGATCTGTATAGAGCCACCCTTTGTTCTTTAGTCCTGTCAAAGCGTTTTTTCTTAACCTTGTGCCTCATAACTTACCTCCTGCTCTCTATGTCCATGCCTAAGTATAATCCCATTTGCTTTAGGGCTTCCTTTATTTCGTTTATAGCTTTTCTTCCTATGTTCTTTGTGCCTTTGAGGTCCTCTTCGGAGAGCTTGACCAAATCACCTATGGTGTTTATGCCCATCCTCTTTATGGAGTTGAGCGCTCTTTGGGACACATCAAGCTCTTCTACCGGGAGGCTGAGCTTTTCCAAAAACTCATCTATTACTACGGGTTCTTCCGCTACGGGTAATTCGTAGGATATGTGTTCTAAACTTGAAAAGTACCTTACAAGTATGGATATGGCTTCTTTTACCACCTCTTCTGGTGTTTTTGTTCCGTCTGTATAAACTTCCATTATAAGCTTGTCGTAATCACTTCTCTTTTCCACTCTTGTCTTTTCAACTTTAAAGCTAACCTGACGAACGGGGGAAAAGTCTGCATCCACAAGTATCCAGCCTATCTCCCCTATAACTTCCATCTCTTCGGTGGGCATGTATCCAAAGCCTCTTTCTATCTTTATCTCCATGTGAAGTTCTTTGTTGGGGTCAGTTATGGTTGCTATCTTCTGATCAGGGTTTACTACTTCCACGTGAGGTGGGAGTGCTATATCCCTTGCGGTTATTACTCCCTCACCGCTCTTTTTCAGGTATAGGGTTTCCACATCACCTTCCCTTAGGTTAAACCTAACTTTCTTAAGGTTAGCTATAACCTCAAGCACATCTTCTTGAACGCCTTCTATTGCAGAAAACTCGTGATATATGCCGTATATCTTTACCGCTGTTATAGCAGTGCCCTGAATGGAAGAGAGAAGGGTTCTTCTGAGAGAATTACCTAAGGTAATGCCAAAACCACGCTCCAAAGGTTCTACTACAAATCTTCCATAAGTCCTATCCCTCTCTTCCCAATAAACCTTAGAAGGAAAGAGAAATTCTCTTTGCATAATAAGACCTCCTTAAACTCTTGAATAGAACTCAATAATGTACTGCAAGTTAACAGGAACCTCAAGCTGGACATCCTTAGGAAGGTCAATTACCTTTCCTCTGAAATTCTCTTTATCCAGTTCTAACCAAGGTGGCACACTTCTTGGGTCTATATTTTCTATGTTTTCCCTAAACTGAGGTACGTCTCTTGAGGTAGGTTTTAACTCTATAATGTCTCCTACATTTACACGGTAAGATGGTATGTCTACCTTTTTTCCGTTTACCAGTATGTGGCCGTGTGATACCATCTGCCTTGCTTGTCTTCTTGTTGAAGCCATACCCAGCCTGTACACCACATTATCAAGCCTTCTTTCAAGAAGCTGAATCAGTACTTGTCCTGTATTGCCCTTTGCCTTTGAAGCTTCTTCAAAGTATCTCTTAAACTGCTTTTCTCTTATACCGCCGTAAAGGAACTTGAGCTTTTGTTTTTCCATAAGGCGAAGCCCAAACTCTGTGAGCTTTCTTTTTCTTCCTTTAACCCTACCGTGCTGTCCAGGTGGGAAGTTTCTCCTTGAGAGGATCCTACCTGCGCTTTTTTTGCCCGAAACTACAACACCAAACCTTCTGTCTATCTTAGACCATGGTCCTATGTACCTGCTCATCTCACACCCTCCTCTTAGAAGGTGGCCTACACCCGTTGTGAGGTATTGGGGTAACATCCCTTATGAGCTTTATCTTGAGTCCAGAAGCGTATATGGCTCTTAGAGCGGATTCTCTTCCTGCTCCTGCACCTTTTATTCTCACTTCTACTTCCTGAAGACCATACTCCTGCATAGCTCTTTTGGCAGCTTTTTGCGCTGCAAGCTGTGCAGCGTAAGGAGTACTCTTTCTTGTTCCTTTAAAACCTACAGTACCACCGCTTTCCCAAACTAAGGTGTTTCCCTGTGGATCTGTTATGTTTACTATGGTGTTGTTGAAAGTGCTAAGTATGTTTACTATACCCTGCGTCACGGTCCTTTTCTGTTTTTTAGCCTGTCCTTTCTTTTTAGCCATCAGAAACCTCCTATTTGGCTATTTTCTTTTTAGTACCGCCCACGGTTTTTCTTTTACCTTTTCTCGTTCTTGCATTGGTCCTGGTCTGTTGTCCTCTTACGGGTAAACCTTTAGCGTGTCTTAGTCCTCTGTAGCAACCCATGTCCATAAGCCTCTTTATGTTCATCTGCACTTCTCTTCTGAGATCGCCTTCTACTTTGTAGTTTTGCTCTATGAACCTCCTTATGATGTTTAACTCTTCAGGGGACAACTCACCAAGCCTTTTAGTGCACGGAATGCCCGTCTTTTCACATATTTCTTTAGCTCTTGACCAACCTATGCCGTAAAGGTAAGTCAATGCCACTTCTAACTTTTTATGATCAGGGAGGTCAACACCAGCTATTCTTGCCATAACTTACCTCCTTAAGAACCTTGCCTTTGCTTGTGCTTTGGATTCTCACATATAACCATAACTCTTCCTTTCCTTCTTATGACCTTACATTTGGCACACATGGGTTTCACAGATGGTTTTACCTTCATCACACACCTCCTTTATGCCCTATAAACTATCCTGCCTCTGGTAAGGTCGTAAGGTGAGAGCTCCACTTTGACTCTATCCCCAGGCAGGATCCTTATAAAGTGAACACGCATCTTCCCAGAGACATGAGCCAAAACTTCGTGCCCTGTATCCAACTTTACTCGGAACATAGCGTTAGGCAGAGCTTCTGTCACCGTACCCTCAAGTACTATTCCCTTCTCCTTGTACTGATGATCCTCTTTTTTCTTACCCATTGCTAAACTCCGTAAGTACCACAGGTCCGTCTTTAGTTATAGCCACGGTGTACTCAAAGTGAGCAGATGGGCTCCTGTCTGCTGTATGAACAGTCCACCCATCCCCGTCAAGAACCGTATCCTCTGTCCCGAGAGCAAACATGGGTTCAATGGCTACCACCATTCCCTGCTTTAACTTAGTATCTCTTTTATCCATATCCTTTAAGTTATTGGGTATGAAGGGTTCTTCGTGCACCCTTCTGCCAATGCCATGCCCACCAAGACCTCTGACAGGATACACACCGTACCTTTGAGCTGTGCCATGTATTGCGCGCGTTATATCGCTTACCCATCTTCCCGGCACACACATCTTTACAGCCTCTTCCAAAGCTTCCTTTGTAGCCTTCAAAAGCATCTCCTCCTTCTGTCCTACCTTACCAACAGCTACAGTTATAGCAGAATCTCCTGCGTATCCATCTATTATAGCACCAAAATCCAAACTTACCAAGTCCCCTTCCTTTATGATCTGATCCTTTTTGGGAAGCCCGTGAACCACCGCGGAGTTTATAGATACGCATATGGCTGCAGGATAAGGAGTCCTACTAAAGGGAGGTTTGTAGTTCAGAAACGCTGGACGAGCACCTCTCTTTTTGCTTTCCTCTCTTGCTATCATATCTATGTCATAAGTAGAAATGCCCGGCTTTATCTGTTCTGCAACTCTTTCTAACACCTCTGCTACCACAAGACAAGCCTTCCTAATCTTCTCTATCTCCTTAAAAGAGTAAAGTTCAACATTCATCCTTTAGTGCCTTTTTGATCTCTTCATGTAGCTCTTCTATACTCTTCCGAGCGTCCAGCCTAATTAATTTATTCTCTTTTTCATAAAAGTCAATAAGTTCTGCGGTCTGTTTTCTGTAAACCTCAAGCCTCTTTCTTACTACTTCTTCTTTATCATCTTCCCTTTGAATGAGCTTTGTACCGCATATATCACAAATTTCGTCTTCTTTAGGTGGGTTAAACTTCATGTGGTATACCGCACCACACTTGGGGCATGTCCTTCTTCCGGACAGCCTCTCCACTATATAGTCATCTCCTATCTCAAAGAGGAATACTTTATCTACACTTCTGTGGTATCTGCTGAGCATGTTTTCCAAAGCCTTAGCTTGCTGGAGAGTTCTTGGAAATCCGTCAAGTATTACGTTTTCTTCTTGCGATACTTCTTCTTCTACCATAGCTATTACCAGCTCATCAGGGACTAACTCCCCCCTGTCCATATACTCCTTAGCTTTCAGTCCCAAAGGTGTTTGTTTTTCTACTGCGGATCTTAGCATGTCTCCTGTGGATACGTGTTTAAGCTTTAGTTCCTGAGATATAAGCTTAGCTTGTGTTCCTTTTCCCGCACCGGGAGGACCCAAAAATACCACTATCATGGTCTTCTCCTTCTCATGTATCCTGCGTATTTTTTCTGTATCATCTGCGTTTCTATCTTATTGAGGGTGTCAAGAGCTACACCTACAACTATTAGAGCTGTTGTACCTCCGAAGTAAAAGGGCACTTTTAACCAAAGGCTGATAAATATGGGTATTATAGCTACCACACTTAGGAATATGGCACCTACAAAGGCAAGCCTGTTTATGATGTTTTCCAAGAGTTTTTGGGTATCTTGGCCTGGTCTAACTCCTGGCACAAAGGCACCTGCCTTTTTGAGGTTATCCGCAACATCTACTGGATTTATGAGCACAGCGGTGTAAAAGTAAGTGAAGAAGATTATGAAAAGCACATAAAGAAAGTTATAAAGGGGTGTTGTTGGATTAAAGGCATCGTGCAAAAGACGTGCTATGGGATGGTTCACAAACCCTAATACAGTAGAAGGTATTATGAGCAAGGATTGGGCAAAAATAATGGGTATTACGCCAGCAGGGTTTATCTTTATGGGAAGGTAAGTGGAACCTCCCGCTAATTCCTGCCTCCCTACCTGTCTTCTGGGATACTGTATGGGAATTCTTCTTTCTGCCTCTTGCATAAACACTATACCCACTATGACCGCTATGACGAAGATTATTGCACCAACGAACGCAAAGGGTGAGAGATCACCGTTTTTGAGCATTTCAAAAACTCGTATAGAAGCGTTGGGAAAGTTAGCAACTATACCGGCAAATATGAGCAGAGACATGCCGTTTCCTATACCCTTTTCTGTTATTCTGTCTCCTACCCAAACTAAAAACATGGTGGAGGACACAAGCGCTATTATTGTGGTAAGAGTGAAAAGTATCCCACCTTCTGGGACCACAGGAAATCCGCGGGGTGATACCTGATTCTGTAGCCACACAGATATACCCAAAGACTGTACAAAGGCAACGAATACTGTTAAGTATCTCGTGTACTGGTTTATCTTGTACCTTCCGTAATCACCTTCTTCTTTGGCGAGTCTTTGAAGTTCTGGTATGGCGACCGTAAGAAGTTGCATCATGATAGACGCAGAAATGTAAGGCATGACTCCAAGAGCAAAAAGGGTCATACGCCCAAGGTTTCCACCGGAAAATATGTCATAAAGGTAAAAAATTGTACCTTGAAAACTCTTGAAGAAGTCCTCCAGAGCGGTAGTATCTATGCCCGGCAGAGGTATGTGGCTACCTAGTCTGTATATGGCAAACATAAAAAGCGTGTAAATAAGTCTGTTTCTAAAGTCTTCAAGGGAGAAGAGTTGCTTTAAGTACTCTACCACTCTATAACCTCACAAGTACCACCTGCTTTTTCTATCTTCTCTTTTGCACTTGAAGAAAAGGCATGAGCCTTTACTGTAAACTTTTTAGTAATTTCTCCATCACCCAATATTTTGACGGGCATCCCTTTTCTGACAAATCCCCTATCGTAGAGTTTTTCGGGTGTGATCTCTTCACCTTCTGAGAAGTACCTTTCAAGGGTTTTTACATTGACAACGGAATAAACCACTCTGTTAGGACTATTAAATCCTCTTTTGGGTATTCTTTTGTGAAGAGGCGTCTGTCCTCCTTCAAACCAAGAGGGTAGGTTTCTGTCCCCTGACCTGCTTTTTTGCCCCTTGTGTCCTCTACCACAAGTCTTGCCATGCCCAGAGCCTATACCCCTACCCACTCTCTTTTTCTCCTTTACCGCTCCTTCGTTAGGTGCAAGCTCGTGAAGTTTCATGTTTTTCCTCCTTTAAAAAGGTATTTCGTCATCCTCTGAGTTCCAGAGCTTTTCGTCCACATTTCGTTCTTCTGGTATGACCTCTTCTTCGGGTGTTTCGTCAAGCTTGGGTTTGTTTATTATCCTTACAGCCTCAGCTACTATTCTCACTTTACTTTGCACCTTTCCTTCCTTGTCAGTCCATCTGTCTTGGGTGAGCCTTCCTTCTATGACTACTGTGTAGCCCTTGGATATCTTTGTGCCTAAATTTTCAGCGAGCTTACCGTAAGCTTTGACATCAAAAAAGTGGCTTTCCTCTTTCCAATCTTCGCCTACTTTATAGCGCCTGTTGTAAGCTATAGAAAACTCAGCTGTCTGGCTCCCGGAAGGCAAATATCTAACTACAGGATCTTTGGTGAGCCTTCCTATGATGAGCACCTTATTGAGCATCTTTTTTCTCCTTAATGTGGAAGTTTAGCCACCTTATAATATCATCACTTATCTTGTAGTAGAAGTCAAGCTCATTAGGTAGTTGTGGGTTTGAGGACTTTATGCGCAAAACAAAGTACCTGCCATGATGAAAGTTTTTTATAGGGTATGCGAGCTTTTTTATCCCCCAATCTTCCTCATGAAGAATCTCTCCTCCTTTCTTTTGGATGGTATCTTTGATCTCCTGAAGCTTCCTTTGGACCTCCTCTTCAGTTAGTGTAGGTTTAAGGACAAACACACTCTCATAATGTCTTGTAGTCTCATAATACCTTTTTGCCATCTTTCACCTCCTGGGCTTTTAGGTCCCTACCTTTATGGTAGGAACGAGGTATGTAATTATTATATCACACTTAACTTGCCTTTGCACCTTCTTTGACTTCTCTATCTGGCACTATGAGAGACAGTTTTTCACCGTCAGAGAGCGCAAGCACCATACCTTGAGATTCTATACCCATGATCTTTCTGGGCTTTAGGTTAGCTAAGATGAGTATGCTTTTGCCTATTAGTTCCTCAGGTGTGTAGTGCTTAGCAATACCTGCTACCAGTGTGCGCTCCTCCTCTCCAAGAGAGACTCTGAGCTTTAGGAGTTTCTCGGAGCCTTCTACCCTTTCTGCGGATAACACTTTAGCCAACCTTATGTCCAATTTAAGAAAATCCTCTATGCCTATGAGTTCCATGTTTTTTATTTGATACACTCGTTAGGATCTTCAGTTTCTATTTTAACAGCGGTCAGGCTTGTAGCTGTTGCAGGATCTTCCTGAACTTTTACTTCTACACACATATTAGGTTGTATGTAATTTAAGCACTGGCTTGCAGGGTAAGACACATCGTTTATCTCGCATGCGGTAGTTTGAGTTAAGTTAACTGTATAGGTTTTGCCCATCCATGTACCTGTAAAGTTGTTATTTTGTGTACTTGTACTTTGCACCATCAGGTGTATTTCAATTGTCTTGCCTGCTGTTTCTTGAGGGGTTAGTGGCTTCATTTTTACTTCGTACACCTGCCAAGGATTTGTGTTTGTGTTCACTTCAAACTCTTTTAATACAAAGTCAATAACGAGTTTGCCCATAGAAAAGGGTTGTACAATGCCATTGAACCTAATGTAGCACCTCTGAGTATCGCACTGCACCGTGTTAGGCTTGTTGGGTTTTTCGTTCATTGGTGTAAATACGGCCTGGTGTGCTACGTTGTTGGAATCTGTTATGGTAAGATTCTTGTCCATAACCACCTCAAGCCTGTTGTAAGTGCCTTGCGGGATGTTAGCAGTTGTAATGTACTGAAGAACACCGTTTAGTTTTGCAAGGTTTGTTTGTAGTCCTTGCTGGCTTGTAAAGAGATTCACCTTTTGCTGACAACTGTTGTCAGAGCACAGGTTTACCTCGTAAACTTTGACCAATATAGAAGGATATACGCTCATATCGTCAGTAAAGTATACAGGTATAGAAGAAGTAGAAGAAACTCCACCACCACCTCCACCACCGCAGGATACCAGAAGAGAACCAAGCACTAAAGCACCTGCCCAAACACTCTTCATCTTACTTACCTCCTAAGAGCTAATTATATCTATTGTTTAGTTTAAAATAAAAATTGGGTAAGTAAAAAAAAATGGGATAATGTTAGTATGGAGAGAAAAGGTAGGGCTCTTCTTCCTAATGAGCTGGAGGCTTTTAAAAAAGCTCTGGGCATTGGCCCTCATAACTTTTGGAGGTGGTCTTCTCGCACACGGAACTTTAAGCTCCTAACGGACGGAGAGTTTATATGGGTTGAAGGATGCGAAGAGGACATAGGAAAGGCTATGCCTGTTAGTTCTGCCACTTGGTGGAGCTGGGACTTTGTGAAAGAAAAGCTCAAGGAGATGGGTTAAAGTAGTGCTTCTATGAGTTATAACTAATTATAGACGCACACACCAAAATCCTCAAACCTCTTTCCTCTTTTGGTGTCAAGCAAAAATACCAAGAGTCTTGATTCGGAAGATGTGTATAACTTCCATACTCGCAAAGGCTTGCAATCGTCAAAGGATCCCATCCTGAATATGACTATTGAAGATCCGTCGGGTTTTTTATCTTTCAGCACCTTTCTGTCTGTGTAAAAGGGTAGATTGTGGTGGAAGTAGCCAAGCTCGTAAACTTTTAGACTGCCTTTTGGATCAAGAGCTTTTATGTAATTCCCCACTTCTCTGTAATGCCTAAACTTTTCAAGATATTCCACTAAGCCTGCATTTACAAACACAAGGAAAGCTATACCTCCCACCAAAGGAGAAAGTATATAACTCTTAGGAAGCATAAGAAGGGGTAAAAAAGCCAAAAGTAAGAAAAACTTATTCAGGCTAAAGTAGAAAACCGCTATGACTATAGTTAAGGATAAAAGGATGGTTAAAAAGAGAGAAGAACCTAAGGTGAGCTTCTTCCAGCTGGTGTTTAACAAAAAGCTTGCGGTAAGTACTGACATGGCAGGATAAGCGGGAAGCACATAAACAGGTATTTTGGACTTTACTATACTAAAAACTGTAAAAACAAATAAAAACCAAACTATGAAAAAGGAAAGCTCCCTTCTTAACTTAAGAATAGACCAAAAGAAGGCAAAAAACACTAAAAAGGAGTAAGGCAGGAAGCTAATTAGGGTATCAAGAAGGTAAAAGTAAAAGGGATCTGTACCTTGATGTATTCTTTTGATGTTTTCTTGGTAAAATACCTTTAAAAATTCCTCTTTGTGAGCAAAAAGTTCGTAAAAGTGCCACCAAAGGCCAAGGGGTAAAAAGGGGAGTGTCAATAAGTAGTAGCGTTTTTTAAGTAGTTCCTTTGGGTTTTCAAAAAGGAGATAGATAAAAACAATGCCTGCAGGGATCACAAAGCCTGCAGGGCCTTTTGTCATAATGGCTAAGGAGGATGAAAGAAAGGCAGGGACCATAAAAAATACACTGTCTTTTTTGTAAGCTTTTAGCCACAGGTAAAGGGAGAGGGTTATAAAAAAGGTGAAGGGTATTTCGGGAGATGCATACCTTGAGTTGGCAAAAAATTGAAAGGAAGACAGGAGTATAAGCGCTGATAACAGGGAAACTTTTAAGTCTTTTAAAACTTCCCAAGCTAAAAGGAAGGTGATAAGACCTGTGAGCAAGCCAAGGACTGCATGAAAAAACCTAAGCCCAAACTCGTTAATTCCAAAAAGATAGTATCCTAAGGAGATTATCCAGTAGGTCACGGGAGGTTTTTCAAGTCTTAGCTCACCGTTATAGTAAGGTGTTATAAAGTTTCCCGTGTGTATCATGTTTTTTGACGCGTCTGCATAAAAAGACTCGTTGGGCATCCAAACCTGAGGTGATCCTAAGCGAAAAAAGTAGCTTACTAAAGTAATTAGCAAAAGCAAATACAGCATTTAAGGAAATAGTATCACATCTACAAGGCTATCCTTTTTTATCTCTTTTATACCTTCGTAAACTACCATGTATGCGTTCATATCTATGTAGGAAGTTAGCATATGAGATTGGGTCTTGGGAGAGTAAGAGCAGTAAGCCTTATCTTCTTCAAACCACACGTAGGACCTTACGAATTCTCTTCTTTCCGCGTCCTTTCTTGAAAAGTCCTCTTTGAGAATAGCTTTGAAGGTCTTGTGTGCATAATCGCTCCTTCCTGACATTTTGAGCAAAGCAGGATGTACTATAAGGTCAAAAGCCATACTGCAAGATACTGGATTGCCCGGAAGTCCAAAGAACAAACCTCTCTCTCCGTAAGTGCCAAAAAGAACTGGCTTTGCCGGCTTTATGCGCACTTTGTGAAACTTTACATCCACTCCGCACTCTCTGACCAGATACTGAACATAGTCCTTGCCTCCCATAGACACACCACCGGTGGTTATAAATACGTCATAGTCTTTCAAATGGGCTAATGCACGAGTTATCTCTTCTTGATCATCCTTGACTATACCCAAATAATGGGGTTCCCCACCGCTTCTTATGACTTGTGATATAAGCACATAACTGTTGGAGCTTCTTATTTGGGTAGGTTTCTCTATAATCTCTCCCACATCCTTTATCTCATCACCCGTTACTAATATAGCTACCTTTGGCTTTCTATAAACAGAAACAAGAACCTTGTTTACCGATGCCATTATGCCCACTTCGTAGGGTCTTATGTGTGTGCCTTTTTTTATAAGGAGTTCACCCTGTTTTACTTCCTCTCCCTTCTTTCTTATGTTGCTCCAAGCCTTTAGGGGGTGTTTTATGAGTATGTGATCACCTTCTTTCTGAACCATCTCAAAGGGGATTACCGTGTCAGCACCTTGTGGAATAGGTGCTCCCGTGAATATAACTACTGCGGTGCCTTTTTCAACGACTATACTTTTATCCTCTCCTGCGGACAGTTCACCTACCACCTTAAGTTTTACAGGATTCTCTTCAGAAGCTAACTTTATGTCTTCGTGTCTGACTGCATACCCATCCATGGCTGAGTTGTCAAAGGGCGGTTTGTCTGTATCAGAAAGTACATCTTCTGCAAGCACCCTTCCCAAAGCTTGGTTTATAAACACCCTTTCGGTATCTATTACTCTTGTATGTTCAAGGACTGTAGAAATAGCTTCTTCGTACGATATCATATTTATCTACCTCCTGTGTGTGTATTATAATAATTTTAATTAAATGTCTCGAATCTCTTTAAAGAAAAAGAACGGACTTATTGTTGATCCAAAGGAAGGATGGGACTCTGTAGCGCGTAAGGTTATCAAATTAGCACTACCTATAATACTTTCTAACTTGCTCTATACTGTGGAAAGCGCCTTTTCTATAATACTCGTCTCTGGTCTTTCCTCAACGGCAGTGGCGGCGGTAGGTTATTCCGCAAGCATGCTCTGGTTTATATACTCCTTGATGGCTCTGTCTTATACAGGTACATCTGTACTTGTAGCTCAGATGACAGGCGCAAGAAAAGACCCTTCTCCTGCACTGCTTTGGGGTTTACTTATATCTTTTTTGATAGCTCTACCTCTTACTTTTGTAGGTACAGACCTGGTGACCTTTTTAATGGAAAAGTTTGGTGCATCTAAGCAGGTAGTAAGTTTAGCAAGAGACTACCTTGATCCTGTATTTGATTTCATAACTGTTGGCTTTATTACCAACACAGTGTATGCCGCTTACAACGGTTATGGGGATACAAAAACGCCCTTTCAAGTAGCCCTTCTTATGAATGTAGTCAATATATCCAGCGCCTACCTTCTAATATACGGCAACTTGGGATTTCCAAGGATGGAGGTGCGCGGTGCGGGATGGGGTATTGCACTTTCAGAATTGGTAGGCCTTTTGGCATATGTGATTCTTTATATAACAAAGAAAAAGCCCTTTCCGCTGTGCTGGGATTTTAGTAAAAGTGTGCTTTTGAGTATTCTTAGGATTGGCACTCCCACCGCTCTTGAAAGAGCTTTCTCAAGCTTATCTTTTAACATATTTGTGGGTTTTTTGGCTAGCTTTGGAGATAAGGTGCTTGCCGCTCATCAGATAGGGCTAAGGGTTGAAAGCGCTTCCTTTATGATAGGCTTCGGGTTTATGGTAGCGTCCACTACCCTTTCGGGGCAAAACTGGGGTGCGAGAAACTACGCAGGTTTAGATTACGGCATTAGGATCACCGCTCACCTAACTGCTTTCTTGATGGGCTTTATGGGTGTATTGCTTGCTTTGTTTCCTAAGTACTTTTCTCTCATATTTACCAGAGATGTTCAGGTCATAGAGTATGCGGTTTATTATCTGGTGATAGTTGCCTTTTCCCAACCGCAGATGGCTTACGCCAGTATATATTCGGGAGCCCTCAAAGGTATGGGTAAAACTCACATACCTCTTCTCGTAAATTCAACGTCTTTTTGGGTTTTTAGGATAATACCCTCATACTTTTTACTGAAGTACTTCCATACACCTCTCGTGCCGTGGGTTTTCATGAGCGTAGAGATGACTACAAGAGCTATTATCTTCTACATAGCATACAAAAGGGAGGTGTCTAAGCTTTTGAACTGCGAAACAGAAGAAGAGAAGTGTAAAAAAGCAGACATTGAAGGAGTAAAAAGGCAAACACTTTAACAATAGCCATCTGAGGATGTACGAACCTAATTAGAAAACCTGATAGGTTATCAAGAAAGGAAAAGAAAAAAAGGGAAAGACCTATCAGCAGTTTCTTTTTGGAGTTAGTAAAGAGAAGAAGGTGAGAAACAGTTATAGAATAAATAGCCATAGACAGAAGGTGAGGATGGAAGACTTTAAGCATACCCTCAAAGGTTTTGGGTTTGCTAAAAGTGGATGGGTTTCCCAGATAGTAGTCCTTTACATTGTCAAAGGTAAAGCCCATTTTTGAGAAAAAAACCATAAAGTTGATGCATGCAAAAACAAGTAAAAAGAAGGAAAACATCAAAAGAAGTAGCTTAATACTTGATATACCAGAAGCCTTATCCTCACCCATAAAAATGAAAAAGAGAAGCGTTAAAAGTAAAACTACACCACTTAGAATTTGGAACATAAAGAAAGAAAAGAGCTTTACGTATATGAAAAGGGGAGAAGCATAGACTATAAGGAGATCAGAAAGCACAGCAAATATGCCTGAAAAAGTAGTTCCAATAATCAAGGTAGTTTTTAGCTTTTCAGAAAAAGAAGATAGTAAAAAAAGAGAAAATAGCACCAAAATGTAAAAAGCCTTCAAAAATACATCCACATGCATGTCTTCAGAGAGTTGCGAGAGGGATATCCTTTCAGGAAAGTTTGGGTCTCCAAAGAAGTACTTAAAACTTGATGAGTAGGTAAAACCGTATTTGTGATAAAAGTAGATCCACGAGCTTATCCAATAAAACAGTAGGAAAAGCAAAAAGGTAAGGATCAGGTAATAGAGGGGTCTGTTGCTTTTTATGTTAGCGGATATAAAGAACCTCATCTTTCACCTCCAAAGATCACCTGCCACATGGCAAGAACCTTTCTTGTGTTATCGGTGATGGCTTTTGATGTAAGTGTAGCACCTGTCATGTTGGGTATGTCCTTTCTGAGTCTTATACTGTCTGGTGTTAGCATCTTCCCTTTAAAGATCTTTAGCCAGTTTTCATCAGGCATGTACTCAAGAGGCTCGTTGAAAGAAAGCACCTCTATTAGGTCTATCTTACCTTCTGGTGTTATGGTGTATAGCACTACCTCAGGATGGGTTCTGACCGTGTGTGTGTCTATGTATGCGTATCCTACTATAGAATTTCCTCTTTTGGCTATATACCAAGATACGAGCCTTGTGTTTAGTTTTACGCCAGAGAGCTTTTCTATATTTTCCACCTGTAGTTTTGAAAGTACTATGTTTTTAACCTCTATACTTGCACCCGGAAAGGCGTCTTTGAGAGCCTGCTGTGGGGTTTTGAAATCTCTTGCAGAACTATCTATCGCAAAAGAGATAAAACAAAAGAATACGATAAATAAAGCACACCACCTACACATGCTTAACATATTTTAATCCCTACTTTAAGAACAGAATAGTCTTTATGATTGCCCATATGCCAGCTTCCTTTATTCCAGTGCTTTCTACCGCATCAAGTCTTTCTAAAGAGTTTCCACCAGATGAAATGCCAAAGGGTCTATCAAAAACATCCCTTCCAAAGATGAACCCTTGAGCACTTACCACTCTCATGTACTGTTTGTCTATACCGTATGCACGTTCAGGTGAAGGAAGAAAAAGCTCAGGCTTTATATAGCCTTCATCATCCAGATAGTTTATAAGGTTTGGGTTTGTGATAATGTTGTCCTGGGGTGAAAGTATGAGGGATATTTTGTTAATATCTTTGCTTATCCTTGGGAGTATCTCTTGGTTGCTTCTGAAGTGATCTCCTCCGTTGGTCATTGAAAAGTAGAGCTGATACTCTCCCTTTACAAAAGGTAAAATCCTTTTAATTTCAGGTCCTATGTTTCCTTCTAAGCTTGCGTAAGTCCAGTCTTTTATGTTTTTTACTACAAGGTTGTAATCCTGCTCCATCCATCCTTTTGCTCCTGGCACCTTACGCCAGTAAGTAAAAGTGGCATCCACACTTCCACCTATAGACCCATGACACGCTATGCAAAACTTCATTTCCTGAGCATTTTGAGGTCGTAGCTTTCCGTCTTTGTCCTCTATAAATCCCACCATAAGCCAGTTTTTGCTCGCATTAAAAACAGCCCCTTTATCCCAGAAAAAGCCTTCTTCTTCCTCTTCCTGCTCTTTCCTTTTTTCTGCGTAAGCTAATTTCCTCATATACCTCATTTCCCTTATCCTAAGAGATTTGAAGGATATGGTGTTTTGAGGGTCAAGATAGTAGATGGGATGAGCAAATTCTGTTCCGGGTGGGTATTGGTAAGTTATGACGGGCACACTACTTGCGTCTCCCTCGTACCGATCCGGCATGATGAAGTCTCCTACCTCTGTATCACTACACAGATTACCCGGACTAACTCCTTTTATGGCACACTCAACTATGGCTAAGTTTTTCTTGTAAGTGGCTTTGTCAAAGTTCCCTCCTTTTTCTCTGAAAGGTCTGTCAAGCCTTATAAAGGTGGAATCTATTCTGCCGTTGGTGGGGAAAAAGCCCGGAAAAGGTTTCCACTTGAAGACTCGCCATCCCGTGCTACCTACAAAACCTTCACTGTCTATATTAACAAGCTGATAAGCTCCACCGCTGTATGTATATATGGGTGGAAGGTCAGGAAAGTACTTGAGATCTCCTTCTCCCCTCTTCTGATAAGCCGCCATCCAGTTGTCCTGTCTTATGTAGCTTTGCACTTGTGCATCAGAAGGCATAGGAATACCAGCAAGGGTAAGGTCAGGTCTTGTGGCGTTTAGCCAAGGATTACCTAACTTCAGTATTTCTCTTGGAAAAGAGTACTTGAGCGTCAGATCAAAGTCTGTCTTTTCGTTGGCATAGGGTGTGTTTGCCTGAGTGTGGCACACATAACACGGGTTTGCTATAGCCCTACTGTATCTGACTATACCTGTATCCGTATAGCACTCAAGGGGTATGTTAGGCTCAGGGTTGGTAAAATTCGTAATCTCTTCTTTACCCCCTCCTCCCCCACACGCATAAAGGAAAAGTGCAGAAAGTAGAAAAACCCTCTTCATGAAACCTCCTCCCTAAAACATCCATCCAAGAGCTAATCTGTAGATGTTTTGCTTTTTGGCATCTTTTGGTGAAAAGCGCACATAGTCTGCCTTTAGTGCTACAAGTGGGTGAGGCTTGTAAGAAATACCCACATTAAAAACCTGCACCTTACGTCCTGAAGGTTTTTCAAAGCCATCTGGCACGCTTGCGTGCGTGTTGTAGTTTTCGTAAATACCAAACACATAAAGCTGTTGGTCCGAGATCTTCAGAAATCTAAATACATCGTAAGCTAACTGAGTATAAAAGCCGTAAAACTTTTTGGGAAATGTGGTACACTTAGCTGTATCACCAAGTTGGCATGCTGGGTTTGTACTTATCTCTTGAGATATCTTATCCGCTCCAGAAGTAGTTCCGTATGCTCCCACAAACCTCACATCCCATCCACCATACTGCCACCAAAGGTGAGGTGAAAGAAGATTTAGATTTCCAAGCTTTTTACCTTTTTCGTCCTGCACACCACCAAAAAATCCACTCACTCCTACTTTTAAGTTATACGGAAGGTTATAATCAAACCTTCCAGAAAAGGCTATCTGATCAGAGACCGCTTTGAAGCCTTTCTGTTTAAAGCCTTGCAAAAGCTGTCCATTCTCAACTTTTTCTCCGGCTTCCTCATTGGGTTTTAGGCCGTTGGTGATGTAAGCTCTGTACTCAAGTTTCTCTAACTTTCCGTAAGCTCCAAAACCAAGCTCGCGCCAAGTTGTAGGTATTATGTTCCTTTCAAGAAAAGGCCTGTCCACACTGGGAAAGGTAGGAGGCTCGTGATACTCGTTGATGATCCCTACAGGAATAAGAATAAGACCGCCTCTCAATCCTAACTTTTCGTTAAAGCTGTAATCTATAAAGGCAAATTCCACTGCAGTCTCACCACTTTCTTCTTCCCCCTCGACAAAAGCGTGCTCCCACTCAATTTCTGAATTAAACTTTAGCTTTTCGTTGAAGGCATAACCAAAGTAAAGTATTAACCTTTTGGCATCCACTGTATTCTTGGGCTTTTTATCAGGATTGTGAAGAAAGTGGATCTCTCCATACCCGCCTATGGAAACACCCTTAGGATTAAATAGTGCCTTGGACGCGGCAGGTCCCAATCCAGAATAAGACTTGATTTCAAGTTGAGGCATCGCTATTTCAAGCCTAAGCTTTCTTATCTCTTCTTTGAGCACATCTGTTTCCTGCCTAACTTCCTCAGTTTTCTTTTGTTCTTCTTTTAGCTTCTGAATTTCCTGCTGAAGAGTCCTTATCTGCTCTTCTAATTGTCTTATTTTTTCCTCGGTAGGCTGTGCTACAGCTATTGTAGAAAAGAGGGCTGAAATCAGAAGTGCCTTCTTCATTCTCTATACCTCCTGTATTGAGATTTAATATCAACGATATTACAAAAATTGAAACCTGATGTCAATATGACAAAGATCACTTAAAGGAGTTCCTTAGGGACTGGGGGTAATTTTTTGAGTTTTCTTTGTATTATGTCCGTAGAATACTTTTCCAAGTAGTACGCTATGGTTTCCACTCTTATTTTTATACTTCCAGCGGGTTTTGTTTCATCAAGTTCTCCGAATTTGAAGAAAAGTGTACCTCTGCTTTCAACGATCTTTTGCACGGGTGTGTAGGTGGGTTGATCCATACCACACTCATAACTGGAAAGCCTTATAACTCCCGTTATCCACGGAAACCTACTGGCAAACTTGGCAGCCCATATGATCTCGTTAGTGTTTGAGCTGTACGAAGATGTCCACACATCTGATATGTCCAAATAGCTTTTTATAATGCCAGCTTTGACATCCTGACCAAAAAGCCAGTCCAATAGCCAATTTTCTAAAGGTAAGTAATTATACCAAAGCACTGGATATCCATAAGTTTGAAACTCCGCATCTATCTCGTGTCCTATACCTGGGTCCATGTGATAAGGTCTTGCAAGAACCAAGATGGCTGGTCTATTCTCTTTGACGCACCACCTTATTATCTCAAGGCTCTTGCTTCTTGCATAAGCATCAAACTCCTCAAGAGACTTAAGTCCATACAAAACAGCATCGACTACCTCTTGATAAGATACATCAATAACTGATTTTAAAGACTCGTAGAGCTGTTTGGGAAGAAGCTCAGGTTCACCAAAAGTGATAAAGGGTGATACGTACTTTATACCCTTAGAGAGAAACTCGTCTCTCTCTTTTGTGAATCCTGCCTTTATGTTCTCTGGAGCCATCATAACCCTTGTACAGCTAAGAGTATCAAGCACATGCCCTTTTAGAAAGGAAGGAAGGGAGTATATCATAGGTACAAAGATGATGTCCACTTCTTTTGTAAGAAGCTCGCCTATGTGTCCTGCCAATGCCTTTACGGGAAAGCAACTGTCCATAGTTATCCTTCCTTTACCATACTGTCTGTATTGCTCTTCGGAAGTGTCCGAGCTAAAGATCACCTTAACACCGAGCTTTTCAAAAAAACCAACCCAGAACTGGTGTGTGCTCCATATGTTCAAAAACTTGGGAATGCCTACCTTTATGTTAGACCTATCTCTATTAGCTGTTTTTGTATTCCTTCTGAGTATTCTTAGCATGATCATAAATTTATAGTTATTTTTCAAAGGTTATGTATTTGAGTATGTAATCCCACATGGAGATGTAGGCAAAGATCACCGCGATCCAAAGTGCCAAGTTTCCTGCAGAACTTCCCAAAGACAGGAGGAACAGGCTTAAAAACTCAAAGAAAGCCTTAGTTTTACCAAGGTATGATGCCTGCATCATATAGCCCTTTTCTACAGAAACGCTCCTTAGGAAGGAAAGGATAAGCTCTCTAACGAGCAAAAGGACAAAGCTCAAAGGATGAACTTTTTGTACATACAGAAAAGCGGAAAGCACAGACAAGAAAAAGACCTTATCCACCATAGGGTCAAGCAAAGCACCCCACCTGCTTTTTTCTCTACCCCTTCTGGCTAAATTGCCATCAAGGAGATCAGACAAAGCTCCTAAAAGTATTAGAGCAGAAGAGAACCTTTCGTAGCCTTCAAGGACTGCATAAAAAGTGGGAAATGTTAGAAAAAATCTAAAAAGAGTTATTAGGTTAGCCATCACAAAGATTTTAACATTAGCTCCCCTTCAAGGTATCTTATAAACTGATATGCAGACCTTCCTGAAAAGCCGTATCTTTCCTTTGCCCACTCAAGAGCCATACTAAAAAGCAGTTCTTCTTGAATGTTTAGGTTTCTTCTTACCGCGTAGCTTTTTACTATGTCCAGATACTCCTGCTTTCCTATGGAGAAAAAGCCCAGCCTTAAGCCAAACCTCTCCACAAGGGAGAGAGTTTGGATACGATCCTCTTCGGGAAACTTATGAGCCTTTTCTATTTCGTGAAGCAAGTTCCTTCTGTTGGAGGTGACATACACCACTGCGTTGGCAGGTCTCTCTTCCACATCTCCGTCCAGTAGGGATTTTAAGATATTTACCTGAGGGTCCCCCTCTTCAAAGGAAAGGTCGTCAAAGAAGATGATAAACTTATTTTGCGTGCTTCTTATCATATGGTATAGTTCAGAGAGGTGAATAATGTCCATCTGATACACCTGAACTATTCTTAGCCCTTCAGAACCGTAAAGCCCAAGCATAGACTTAACGAGGGAAGACTTCCCTGTGCCTCTGTCTCCCCACAGAAGCACATCGTGAGCAGGAAGACCCTTTACCAGCTTGAGGGTGTTTTTTCTTAGAGCCTCTTTCTGTCTGTCTATGTGAAGCAGTTCTTCAAAGTTTGGAATATGCACCTTTTCTATAGGTTGAATTTTACCGTCCTTAAAGCGAAAGGCAAAAAAGCTGTCAAAGTTTAGCCCCATTTTAGCTTCTCCTTTAGTATTTCAAAAAAACTCCTTTTTGGGTTTGGATACATAAGGCAGTAATGCTTTGACTTTTTAACTATTATCTGATCGTATTTTTTTAGTGCCATGCCTTCCTGTCCGTCCATGGTCAGGTACGCCATGCCATCGGGTGAGAGATTTACTAGCCTTATCTCAAAATTGCTTGGAAGTATGACGGGTCTGTTGGAAAGGGTGTGAGGACAGATGGGTACAAAGAGAAGGTTTTCTGAAAGGGGATAAAGGATAGGTCCTCCAGCGGATAGAGCGTAAGCAGTTGAACCTGTAGGTGTTGATACTATAACTCCATCTCCATAAACTCTCATCATAAATTCTCCCATGGTATAAACATCAAGCTCAAGCATGCGTGCTATGTTGCTTTTTGAAACCACTACATCATTAAGATAATCTCCCAAAAAGCGCAGGGTTTTGTATCTTTTCAGGTATGCAGAGATCATAACTCTTTTCTGATACTTTATCTGACCTTTTAGCACCATATCAAGCACTTCAAAGGCATACTCCTTTTCTACCTCCGTTAGAAATCCAAATCTTCCTTCATTTATACCCAAGATGGGTATTTGGTACTTGGCTACAGTTCTTGCTCCTGCCAAAAAAGTACCATCCCCACCCACCACAAGAAGTAGGTCTCTGCCTTTGATATCTATCTTGGGCTTTACACCTCTACGGTTTATGTAAATATCTGTGGATACCTTCCTATCAATGAGGTGTTTCTGTATCTTCTTTGCAGTCTCTATGGCGCTCTGACTGTCCTTTACAAAAAGAAGTACTTTTTTCATAAGAGTGCGTCTATAATCTCACAAAGCACGTGACCTAAGGTTATATGACACTCCTGTATTCTTGGTGTTTCGTAAGAAGGTACTACAAAACTATAGTGAGCTATCTGGACTACCTTCCCACCACCTTTGCCTGTGAAAGCGATAGTTGTAGCTCCAAGGTCGTGTGCCTTTGCTATACCTCTTACCACATTGGGAGAGTCTCCTGATGTGGTTATACCTATGACCACATCTCCGGGCATGCAAAGAGCTTCTATCTGCCTTTCAAACACCGACTCAAAACCATAATCGTTTCCAACAGCGGTAAGTATAGAGGTATCTGTAGTGAGAGCTATGGCAGGTAGAGCCTTTCTCTCCTTTTTAAACCTGCCTACTATTTCACCTGCTATGTGTTGTGCATCTGCTGCGCTTCCTCCATTCCCAAAAAGTAGAAGCTTATTACCATCCTTTAAAGCCTGTGCTATGATCTGACCCACCTCCACTATCTGTTGTGCATAGGTTTCCACAAAAGCCAGCTTAACATCAGCGCTTTCTCTGAAGGAGTTTATCACCAGCTCAATCATCCTTTTTGAGGTTTCCAACTGTAAGCCTCCTCATAGTTTTGAAAAACTCTGAAAGCATGTGCTTGTGATACTCCTCTTGATTCTCTATGAATCTAAGGAGTCTTTGTACTTCTGGGTCTTTTACCTTTTGCATCTCCTCGTTGTAGTCCTTACCAGTAGACTTTTCGTATTCTATTTCTTGTTTTACCTGCTCTTCTAACTTTTTCAGTGGTTTTGGTGATAAGTCTGTATTTATATCTGGCATACCACCAAGCTCACCTATCTTTTCACCTATCTTTCCCATGTGAGTCATACTTTCTATAGCCAGATCAAGCATTATGTCCTTGTAAGTGCAGTCTTTTGTGTGAAAAAACTGATACAGATAGTTTATTATGGTTTGGTACTCCTCTTTAAGAAACTTGTTTAGGACTTGTAGGGTTTGAGGGTCTGCCTTTTTTTCACCTTCTAACATAACGGACTCTTTTGCAAGCTCCATAAGTTCTGTAAACTCTATCTTGTGGTCCTCTTCGTCCTTTATGACTCTTTCCAAAAGCCTCTTTATCTCATCATCTTTAACTATTTCAAGCTGTTTGGTGTAGGTATCTATAGCCATCTGTTCCGCATCTATATCTTTTGCCATCATATCCGCCCAATCGGGACCACCTATCACTATCATATCTTCGAGTCTGTCAAGCACTACCTGACCGCCCAGCTTTACTACCTTTTGTGCAAACCACTTGAGATGCCTCATCTCCTGTCTTGCTATAGATTCCACCTCTTCCGTTATGTTCTTATCCGTTATCAGGAATATGTGGTAAAGATACTGAACTATGGCAGAGTGCTCAAGAGCCACATCATAAAGAAGAAGGTTAATAAGCTCTTTCTTATTCATACTCTTCACCTCACTTGAAAGACATTATAGCATGGTATAATTTTACCAGTTTATGAGTATCCCTATTCTTGTCTTGGTACTTATCTTGCACATATCTTACGCTCAGGATTCATGTTCAAAAGAAGCTCTTAGTAAGCTAAAAGAGATCATAAGCGAGCATTACCTGTGGAAGGAGAAGGTAGATGGCGTAGAATGGGGTAGTCTTGACGAAGCTATAACTTACCTGAGAAGTAAAGGTGATAGATGGACTGCTATAACCAATATAGAAGAGGATAGGCTTTGGTACTCCAAGGCTAAAATGTTTGGTATAGGTATAAGGTGGGATGACGAAGGCACTATAAAAAGGGTGTTCAAAGACTCTCCAGCAGAAAGAAGCGGACTTAAAGAAGGTGATGTGATCCTTTCTATAAATGGGGTAAAGGACAAAAATCTTTGGAGCCAGACCATAAGGAGCGTGCCTGTAGGGGGCATCGTAAATATAACAGTAAAAAGACAGGAAAGTCTTAAGGAGTTCCACATTGTCAAAGGTGAGTTTTCTGTACCTCCCGTGGAAGAAGTTAGGATCATACTCTTGGACCACAAAAAGATTGGATACATAGCTCTGACAAACTTTACAACTCCTGCAGTAGAGGAGTTCAGAAAAGCTTTGGAATTTTTAAACTCTCAAGATGTTGATGCGCTTTTGCTTGACCTCAGAGACAACGGTGGTGGTCTTATCTCAGTTGCCAAAAGCATAGCGGACATGTTCATAAGAGGAAAAGGTGTGATGTTTTACTTAGAAGGTAGAAACAGAGTGCCTGATGTGTATCCATTTAAAGATGGAGAGCCCCTCTTTAAAAAACCTGTGCTTGTCTTTGTCAACAGATGGACCGCATCTGCTGCTGAGCTTTTGACCGTTTTACTCAGAGTCTACGATAAAGCTGTTATTGCAGGCGAGCTTACGGTAGGCAAGTATGTAGGTAGCAATATGTATAAATTAGATGACTGCGGTAGAGTGCTCAGGCTTGTCACTTTTGCGATGAAACTCCCCAGCGGAGATAACATAACGAGCGATGTGGGTATACTACCCGATTGTGTGATAAAAGCAAAGAACGATGAAGGACTCAGTATGGCTTTGGACTGTCTTCTAAACCGTATCTTTGAAGAACCTTCCTTAGCTCAGCCTTGATCTCTTCTCTGTCTTTTTGGGTGTTTATTGTGGTAATGTCCTCTGGTGGTTCAAAAACTTCCTTTTGTCTTAGGTATATGTTCCAGTCTGCGTCTGATATGTCCTCCCTTTGAGAAAGCCTTTTCTTTATTTCTTCCTCATCTGCAACAGTCATCAAAAACAGCACATCACCCAGTTGTTCCTTTACCATATCCCTTTGCCACTTTTTCAAGAAGGTAGCATCTATTACCACATGCCTTCCCGCATCTTTTAACACCTTTGCCCTGTTTATCATTTCCTCATATACCCTTTTAGTCCAATCTTCGGAATATATACCTTCTCCAAAACCCACTTTTATGCGCTCATAGACACCTGCAAGTTCTTTCCTTATAGCATCGCTTCTTATCCATTCAAAGCCAAACTCTTCGTGGAGTATGCGTGCAACAAAGGACTTTCCACTTCCAGAGAGACCCATGATTACCACTATCACTTTAATAACCCCTTATCTGGGTTTCTCCTCTATGACAGGCTATGCAAGACTTTTGACCATCTGCCACCTTCACCAGTCCAAAGCTCTCCGCTATCCTTTGGTGCTTGGAGTGTATCTCCTCAAGGGGTTTAAACTTCCTCATCTGTGGTATACCTATACCCTGATGACACTGGTAGCAGGTAAGCATGGCTTTCTGCCAAAGTTGGATAGCTTTTTCTTTATCTTTTTCTTGCAAAGCCTTGGGTATTTCAGAGTAAAGTATGGCGTTTCTCGTTTTTACCACATTCTTTACATCTTCGCTCCAGTTTGCCACCATGGGAGCTGCCAGGGACATGTTCTTTCCGCAGGCAGAAAGTCCGGTAGGACTCTTTACCAACCTGTAAGCGGCGTCAAACTCTCCCTTTTCTATGTAGCCCCTTAGAGCCACAAAGGAGAAGAAAGTTCTATAAGCACCTGCCTTGAAATTGAGCCTCACATCTGATAGATACTCACTTGCCTTTATTACGTCCTCTACATTCTTTCCACCCACTACCATTATGTTTCTACCGTCCTTTTGAACAACCTGTATGGTAGGCTTATCAAAAGAGAGTCCCAGGTCTTTTACCACTTGGTTGTTTGTTCCTACTACTATGATGTTCTTGTAGTTCATGTTTTTGAGCTGGCTATCACTTACTAAAAGAGGGGGTATCTTGGATGCCTTTACCTCTTCTACTCCAAAGCCTATATCATCCGTCCACTGTCCCAAGTAGTAGGCTATCTTTCCTGCTTGTGCCACCACACGGGGGTCTTCCTTTTCTCCATACACTATGAGGACATGGGGTACTGCCACATCTGTAAGAGATGCAGGAGTGCCAGACCATACGCTTGAGTAGGTTATGTAGGGAAACAATCTGTCCGCAAAATCAGGCTTTATGAGAGGTTGAGCCATGGCAACGCTTACAAGTCCAAACATAGCCAAAAGCTTCATGTTTTTGCCTCCTATTTTCTATTATAGCAGTTCCTTTTTGAGTTGTTTTTCAAGAAAGGTGAGCATATACTTAAATTTTCTGTCTTCTTTTATCTTTTCTTCTACTTTTTTCACCGCATAAATAGCTGAAGTGTGGTCTTTTTTACCAAAGTACCTGCTTATTTCTACGTAGGAAGCGTTTAAAACCACTTTACAAAGATACATAGCTATCTGTCTTGCGTTTATGATCCTCCTTTCTTTGCTTTCTCTTTTGAGGTCTTCGGGTTTTAGTTTGAAATGCCTTGCGGTAAACTCCACCACAAACTTTATGTCTTTGGTATTTTTTTCCTTTGAAGTGTTTTTCATGCCAACTACTTTTAAGGTTTTTATAGCACCTTCTATTTCTCTTACGTTGTAGCCAGTGTTCTCAAAGACATAGTTTATTAACTTTTGGTCAAGGGGCATGCCGTAGAGGATCATCTTTTGTTTTATGATGGAGAGCTTGGTCTCATCGTCCAGACCTATCTCTATCACAAGGCCACTTTCAAACCTACTTATGAGCCTGTCAGATATGTCTTTTAGGTCTTTAGGATGTCTATCGCTTACCAAAACTATCTGCTTATCCCTTGTGTACATAGCCTCAAAGATCTTAAAAAGTTCTATCTGGGTTCTTTCTTTTCCGCTGAGGAACTGCACATCGTCAAGGAGAAGCACATCAACGTTTGAGTACTTATTCCTAAAGGTGTCTATCTGTCCCTTCTTTAGGTAAGCTATCATCTCCTCAGAAAAATCGCTGACGGGAGAGTATAAAGCCCTATAACCATACTCCATTGCTTTGTTGCCTATGGCATGCAGAAGGTGTGTCTTTCCAAGTCCTACGCTACCATATATGAACAGAGGATTGTAAGATACACCCGGATACTGCCCCACCTGAAGACACACCTTATAGACAAGCTCGTTAGCTTTCCCTACTACGAAGTTTTCAAAACGATACTTTTCTATCAAACCGCTTTGATACTCATAAGTACTTTCTTCTTTATCTTCTACGCTCCTTACTTCAATCCTTTTTGTGTAATTACTAAGCCTGCTTCTAATATACTCTATTGCCCACCTTTTGTAAGCTATAGTAGGTGCTATAAGTATAACGCTATCTTTTTCCTCCTTTATCTTGAACTGGCGAAATATACCCACCGCAAACTTGTCCGTTTGCTCAATAAAGAATAGGAAGTCCTGCCTCTCCATGTTTTACTACTTATCTTAAGGCAGATATTCAAAACATAAAGCACAAAAAAGTGCGTATCTACAGAGTCTTGGGTGTGGTTTTAAAAGTTATCTTTCTACTGAGAAAATCTTACAAACAGGCTTGCAAAGTCCTCCGGAGATAGCCTCTTTATACTCAGTATCTGAGCGTTTTCTTTGAGGTGTTCTGGTTTGCTCATGCCTACAAGTGCGGTACCTACGCCCGGGGTGCTCAGGACAAATTGAAGACTTGCAAGTACATCTGAATTTACCCCAAGCTTTTCTTTAAGAGCCTGTGGAACCCTACCTATAACTCTACCTTGGTATATACTTGCACTTGTATATACGTATATGCCAAGCTCGTTGCAAGCTTCTAAGGTAGATAGCTTTTTGCCCTTTAGCTCTTGGTTTTTAAGAGTATAAGCTTCTGGCATTCCAAGACTGTAGGGTAGTTGTATGAACCTAAGGTGGTGGTCTTCTCCCGCTACCTGACGGGCTAAATCTACTATTTGTGAAAGGTTAAGATACTGCCTACTTGTGGGAGACACCCTAAAACCGCTCCATGTAGCAAGTCCGTAATATCTGACCTTGCCTTCCTTCACTTTACTTTCCAGAAACTCAAAGCACTCTATAAGCTTTCTTTCAAAAATCTCTCTGCTAAAGAAATTTAGCTGTTCTTCCGGATTGTGAAGAAAATACACATCCACATAATTGGTTTGCATATTATCTAAACTTTTATTTAAACACCACTCTATAAACTTGGCAGATAGGTAGTGTCCTTGGGGTGTCATCTCATCAAGTTTTATCAAACCATTGTTAATAAAGTTTTCGTAAAAGTAGTCTTTTGGGTCTATACCTGAGTCTGCATCGTAGGGTACATAACCTCCTTTTGTAGAAACTATGAATCTACCCCTTCCTACTTCTTTCAGAACTGCGCCCACATCCCTCTCACTCTTCATGTATCTGTAAACGATAGCGGTGTCCACCACGTTTATTCCGTAATCAATATACGCAGACTTTATAACCCGCCTGTAACCTTCGGAAGTATTCTGGTCTAGCTCACCAAGATAAGTACCAATTCCCAGCTCTGAAAGTTTAAGGTCTAAAAAACTCTTCATACGGATCATTTTAAGACTATTGGTGATATAATGAGATTTAAAAAGTATGAAAGGTAGGTTAATTTTTGTACACAAGTTTTTCCCTGTTGATCCAAAGGGTGTCCTTGGTGGTGCAGAAACAGTAAGCGTGGACACAGCTGTTGGGCTTGCAAAAGCTGGCTGGGAAGTTTACTTTTTTGGATATCTTCCAAGAGGTAATCAGATAGTAGATGGGGTTAGGTTTATAGACTACGGTGAGGACTATAATCTTTATGAGGTTTTCAAGGAATATAAAGATAAGGAGTTTGATGCGTGTATATGCGTGCATGCCTATCCAGCAAAGACCCTCTTAAGCTTTGAAAACATAAAGAGGTTCTTTTTACTACCTCAGGATACGCGCTTTATAGAACACAGGGCTGGACCACACTTTATAAACAAGTACTTTGACGGGGTTATATGTCTCTCAGATTACCAAAAGGATGCTTACCTGCGCTGGGGTATAAAGGAAGAAAAGCTTAAAAAGATACCATACGGGATAGATACACATACCTATAGACCTCTATCAGAAAGAAACATGAATAAGATAATGTTTGCAGGAGCAACTACTAAGGAAAAAGGAATAGACTTGCTTTTTGAAGCATTCAAAAAGTTGAACAACCTTATACCACATTTGGAACTCCATATATACGGAGACGCAAGTTTATGGGGTATGGCTCAAGACGTAAAAAAACATGCAGACGCGTTAAGGGTATTTTTTCACGGCAAAGTGGGTAAGGAAGAACTTATAAAGGCTTACAGTGAGTCTGCTCTGTGCATTATACCCACAGTACCTGAGCTTTATCAAGAATCCTTACCAAGGTCTTCTTTAGAGGCACAGGCTTGTGGTTGTCCTGTTATAGGAACTAAGAGCGGAGGACTACCAGAGACTTTTTTGGATGGACAGACGGGCTTTTTGGTAGAACCCCTGAGCGTGGATAACCTTGTAAAGACCATAAAAGAAGCCCTTGAAGATAAAGAAAGGTTAAAAGCCATGTCCCAAAGAGCAGTAGAGTTTATAAAGGAAAATTTCTCTTTTGAAAAGCAGATTAAAAAGCTTGAAGATTATATACTTTCTGTTCCTCCGCAAAAAGAAAGGGTAAGCAGTATTACTTACAAAGACCTCAAGATACTCTACTACACAGAAGTACCCCTGATGCCATCAAAAACCTCCTCTTGCAATAGGGAGTACGAAATACTAAAAATACTTCTTGAGAAAGGAGCGAAGATAACTTATACTCACGGGTTTTTTATAAACGGTGTAGAACCAGAAGTGGAAGATTTGCATAAATCTTACGAAAATTTTCACATATTAATACCCATATACACTCACCTTACCTCTATAAGAGATCACGATCTTCTGTGGATAACAGAAACTTGGGAACTGGAAAGACTTAGAAAAGCTCTAAATTTAGCAAGAAGAGCTAAGCTTGTTTATAACATACCAGTAATCTTTGACATCATGGACAGTATATACAAGCACATGCTAAGATGGAAAGATGCAGGAATAGAGATCACAGAAGATGAGATAAAAGCGGTGTATAGTGTAGAGAAAGAGCTTTATTCATTATCTGATGTGGTCATTTTTGTATCTGAGGAAGAAAGGGATTTTGTGGTAAAAGAGTTTTCCGTAGATGTTGATAAAACTTTTATAATATCAAACATACACTATCCAACAGATAATCCTGCGAACGGGCAGAAGAAAAGCGTGTGCTTCATAGGAAGCACCCTTAACCCTAACAACCTGCTTGCTATAAAGTACTTTTTGAACAAAATATACCCCTTGGTACTTCAAAGAGACCCAGAGATAGAATTCTACGCCATAGGAGATAAGACAAATGAGTTGATGTTAGATCGCATAGTAGAAGACAAGAGTTTATTAAAAATCTACGAAAAGAAAGTTCATTTGGTAGGTTGGGTGAAGAACATAGGAGAGGAGATAAGAAAACACAAGTTATCTGTAGCACCGTTGATCTCCGGTTCAGGTATTAAGGGTAAAATATTAAACAGTCTTGAATACGGTGTGCCTGTAGTGACAACTTCCTTAGGTGCAGAAGGGTTTGTAGATTTAGGAAACTCTGGAATAGTTGTAGCAGACAGCCCCGAAGATTTTGCACAGGCTATCGTAGAACTCATAAAGGATGAAGAAAAAAGAAAAGAACTTGCCAATAAAGGGCTATCTTATGTCAGGAAACACTTCTCAAGAAGCAAAGCAGAAGATACACTTGTGCGCATGCTACCTATTATAAGAAAAGCCATAGGGCTAAATTTCTCTAAAACAAAGCCTTGTAAGTATAAAGTATTGTCCGATTATCAAGTGATCCTTCCAGAAGGCTATAAGCGCACAGACGATTTTGATGAGGTTTTTTATGCGGTCCTAAGTGAGTACGAAGATAAATATCACTTAATATCCTTTAATTATCTTGATGTTTATAGCGTGGATCCTCTCATGAGACCCTTCTTAGAGGACTCTTCACAGGCTTATAAGTGGTTGCCTACCATAATCAAGAAGGATTTACAAAAGGAATTTTTAAAAGAAGGAGCCTTAAGATGGATCCATACAGACACCATCCTGTGCTACAGGGAGTATAAACTTGAGGGGTTGAGGGGTAAGCTTATAGAAATAGGATTGAAAAACAAGATGTTCTTTAAAAAACATCCTTTGATGGAAAGGTTAGCAAAAAAGATATACAGGTTGATAACATGAATGTGCTTATTGTAGAGAATCATGTGCCTTTTATGGAAGGTGGTGCAGAAAGGCATGCTGAGAATTTAAAAAAAGCTCTTACACAAATGGGACACACTGTGGAAATTCTAAGAATACCCTTCAAATCCTATCCTATAGAGAATCTTATAAAGCAGGCTTTTATAGCGAGGATCATGGACCTTGAGGAGGTAACAGGTAGGAAGGTGGACCTGCTAATAACCATGAGATTTCCCAACTACTACATAGACCATCCTAACAAAGTGGTGTGGCTAATACATCCTTACAAGGGCGCTCACGAGCTGTGGGACAGGCCTTACTTAGACCTTCCACGAAACCCAAGCGGATACGCAGTCAGGGAGTTCATACTACAGATGGACAGAAAACATCTAAAGAATGCAAAGAAGCTCTTCGTAGTCTCAAAAACTATGAACGAAAGGATTAAAAAGTACTTGGGACTTGAAGGAGAGGTGCTGTACCATCCACCACCAAACACAGAAAATCTTCACTGTAAGGAGTACCAGAACTTTATCTTCTTTCCAAGTAGGATAAGCCCACTCAAAAGGCACTACTTGGCTATTGAGGCTATGAAGTATGTAAGAAGTAATATAAAACTTGTGGTGTGTGGAAGGCCAGATAGCCCATGGATACTTGAGGAGTTTTTACAGAGGTTGAGAGGCTTGGAGGATAGGGTGGTTTATCTTGGAGAGGTGAGCGATGAGGAAAAGATAGACCTGTATTCACGATGTTTAGCTGTTCTTTTCCCTACAGCTGAAGAGGACTACGGTTATGTTGCTCTTGAGGCCATGTTCTCCAAAAAGGCTGTTATAACCTGTATAGACTCAGGTGGGCCTACAGAGTTTATAGAAGATGGTATTACTGGATTTGTAGTGCAACCTACACCCACAGACATAGCGCAAGCCATAGACAGGCTGGCTCAGAACCCACAGATGGCCATGCAGATGGGAGAGAGAGCTTACCAAAAGGTCCTTTCTATGAACCTTTCTTGGAAGCAAGTGGTGGAAAAAATTCTGGAGGAGCTGTGAGGATAGCCTTTGTGTGTGCGGAGGAGAGTAAAAAGCTGATACCAGTTTTTAAGCTTCTGGAAGATTGGTCTGAGCTCACTGTGTGGATACCTCACGAAGTTAGCACAGAGCTTTATCAAATTTGCAGACTGCACACTATAGGCTTCTCACCAAAAGAACCTTATTTAACTTGGCTGTCTCATTTTGATGCTATCATATACTACATAACTCCAAACTCTTACCACAAGATGGTAGAGCACGCACGCCTGCCAGGGATAGCCCTGTTGGATGGTGATGTGCCCTTCCCTACCTACACCTCTTACGAAGATGCTATTCTGAGCTTTCTGCACTGGGATCATCCTTTCAACGATATTCTCGCAGTTCTATCTTCGCACCCTCTCAAACAAAAAACCTTAGCTCCGCAGAAGCACATAAGTGCAAGCCCAACTCCTGAAGACCTACTAAGGGACATCTTTATAGGTATAAGGCTCGCAGATGCCTTTCTGCCCTTCTTAAAGTTTATGACCCAGCTCAGGCAGAAGTTTTTTATAGATGTTGGTAGGGAAGTGCTTGAAAAGAGCTTTCTCAAGAGGCTTACGAAAGAACTAACCACCTTTTATGAAACTTATAAGCCTTTTGTAGAGACCTTCTCTGAGTGAGCCTTCCGGGATCAGCTTGGGCTTTAGTTTTGTGTGGTATAGGTCGTAGACTTTGAAAAAAACAGAAGCTTTTAGTTTGTCAAGCTCCTCCTGACAGCCTCTGAGTCTTTCCAACTCTTCTTTTTGATCCAATAAAGTTTGTTCAGCAGAGAGCCTCGCGCTTCTTTCCTGAGTAAGCAGATGCATCAAATGTTCCGTGGACTTTATTTTCTTTAGAAGCTGTGTGTGGGGGTCCTGGCACAAAAGGTCGTAAGTAAGATACCCGAGGATCTCGCTGAGGGTCATGGGCTTTTCTGGCATAAAGAAAAACTCGTAAAGCTTGTCTTCGCAAGTGTTTATGGTAGGAAAACGCATAAAAGCCTCTGCTCTTTTTGTCATGAGTTCGGGACCAATCACGCTCAGGCTGTAGGCATACTCCCTTAAAGCCTTCATCTTTATTTCGCACACATCCGTCACATCAACAAGCTGGTTGTACCTAAAAGTGTTGTAAACACCGTAAAGATGCAGTTCAAAGGAGGGTTTTTCCTCAAATATGGAGATCACAGCAAGGGATGTGGCTATGTGGTCTGGGTGATGGTCAAGGGGATGTGGAGCGTAAACCTTCTGGAAGTCCTTTATCCGCTCTTCTAAAGCAGACTTTAGGCTTGGTATGTGGTTTTTTAGCTCTCCGTCTGGAAAGTCCAAAAATTCCACATGACTTATTCCCAAGATTTTGGAAACTTTTACACACTCCTCTTTCCTCTTGTTCCCATCAAGAAACTTAGAACCGTCTGTAAGGACATACAGCAAGACTTCATCCCCCGCCTGTGCGTGCTTATAAAGCGTTCCACCACAACCCAGTACCTCGTCATCTGGGTGTGGAGCTATCACGACAACAGTGCTTCTCTCATTCTTTCTTTCCATAGCTCTATAGAAAACCTCCTGCGCACTTCTTTGGAGATGTACTCTCTATAGTGATCTCTTATGACTTTGTACTTTTTTATGACCTCTATTCGCCTAAGAAACTCTTCTACGCTTAACTCTGCTACCAAAAAGCCATTTAGAAGGTCAATGATCTCTTCTGACACGACCGACTTTGAAGTTATCACCGGTATACCACACGCAAGAGCCTCCAATATGCTAAGCGCAAACCCTTCATACCTTGAAGGAAACACTAAAAAGTCTGCAAGGTTATAAATGATAGGCATTTCCTCAAATGACACTTCTCTGAAAGCAATTATGTCTCTCACAGGCTCATAAGAATCAGAGCTACCACTTGATATAGCTTGTACCCAAAGGATATCTTTGTAAGTGTGTCTTACTAGCTCTCTAAATACGTCGTAGCCCTTTGTGTAGTCGTTCCTACCCACAAAGAGTCCCACAAGTGCATCCTTTGGTATGTTATACATCTCCCTTATCTTTTTCTTGTCCATAGGCTGGAAGATGGGATCCACTGGGTTAGGAATGGCTACTACGTGCTTTTCAACCTGTCGCTGTATAGCTTCCTTTAGGCGCTGACACACCGCTATTATAAGGTCCGCAGAGTTCAGCACAAAAGCTTCTGCCAGATAACCGTTGAGATACCTATTTACTAAGTATTCCCAATAATCTACTCCCATTTCTTGTATGTCTTCCTCACTTATCACCCTGTTTTCAAAGAATTCTGTATAGAGCCCGTGTATGATAGCTACCGTTTTTTTTGCTTTTCCAGGGAATAGACCCAAGCCTGATAAGTTATTTACAATTGCCAAGTCCCAGCTTTTTTCTGAAAAGTAAGCCTGTCTACCTACCCAATAAGGAGAATAACTTCCAATTTTCTGGCTATTGTCTGCGTGTATAAGCTCTATACTGTAACCCTCTTCGCTTAGCATGTCCATAAGATGAAGCACCACTCTTTCTATGCCCCCTCTGAATTTGAAAGGATCTACCAAGTTAAGGATAACTGCCTGCATGTCAGAAATATTTTAAACTAAAACTTCCCTCATTCTTTCTTTCCATAGCTCTATAGAAAACCTCCTGCGCACTTCTTTGGAGATGTACTCTCTATAGTGATCTCTTATGACTTTGTACTTTTTTATGACCTCTATTTGCTTAAGAAACTCCTCTGCGCTTAGCTCTTCTATCAAAAAGCCATTTAGAAGGTCAATGATCTCTTCTGACACGACCGACTTTGAAGTTATCACAGGTATGCCACACGCAAGAGCCTCCACTATAGTAAGTCCAAAGCCTTCATATCTTGAAGGAAACACTAAAAAGTCTGCAAGGTTGTAAATGATAGGCATTTCTTCAAATGGGACTCCTCTGAAAGTAATTATGTCCTTCATCAAAGGTATAGAGGAGGCAAGGCCACCCCCTGAAAGCACCTGCACCCAAAGGATATCTTTGTATGTGTATCTGACTATCTCTCTAAATACGTCGTAGCCCTTTGTGTAGTCATTCCTACCCACAAAGAGTCCCACAAGTGCATCTTTTGGTATGTTATACATCTCCCTTAATCTTCCCTTGTCCATTGGTCTAAAGCTTGGGTCCACTGGGTTGTGGATTACTATAACATCTCTATCTGTGTGTTTTTTTATGGCTTCTTTGAGGCTCTGGCTCACCGCCACCACCCTGTCTGCGGAGTTCAGCACAAAAGCCTCAGCTATATACCCGTTGAGATACCTATTTACCAAGTACTCCCAGTAATTCATGCCTGCCTTAGGTAAGTCCTCTTCCTTTATTGCATTCCCAAAAAAGTCCATGTAAAGTCCGTGAAATATAGCCACAGTTTTTTTTGTCCTGCCTGGGAAAAACCCAACACCTGCCAAGTTGTTCACCACAGCTAAATCCCAGACCTTTTCAGAAAGGTGTGCCTGCCTGCCTACCCAGTAAGGAGCAAACCCACCCAACTTTTGGCTGTTTTCTTTGTGGATGACCTCCACCCTGTAGCCCTCCTGTGAGAGCAGGTCTATCACACCCAAGACAACCCTCTCTGTCCCCCCTTTGAACATCAGAGGGTCTTCCATGTTGAGGATAAGAGCTTGCATGCCAGTATTATATTTCAATGGAGTAAAAGTCCTTTACAGTTGGGTGTTTGGATTGCACTTCACAGTCCCTTGCCAGCCTTGTGGTCTTCATGCCTGCCATCTTTGCACAGTCAAGCTCTTCTTCTAAGTCGGAGAGAAAAAGCACCTTATCAGGGTCTATGTTTATAGTTTTGGCTATGGTTTCGTAGGACCGTGGGTCTTTTTTGCTCCCTACTTTTGTGTCAAAGTATCCTGAGAAAAGATAGGTTAAATCACCGTAAGGAGTATGAGAAAAAAGAAGTTTTTGGGCTTTTACAGACCCGGAAGAGAAGACATAAAGCTTTATCCCCCTTGAGTGCCACTCCTTGAGCTTTTTGTAAGCATCTTGGTATATGTGCCCCATTAGCTCGCCCTTTTGGTAGCCCTCTTCCCATATATACCCTTGAATTTCCTTAAGCACTGTATCTTTCCTATCCTCATCTATCCACTTGGTGAGAAGCTCAAGTGTCTCTTCAAGGCTTAGAGTTTTTCCCAGTTTGTTAAAAAGCTCCTCAAGTATTGCCCTTATTCTTTCATCGTCCCAGTGGCTGTCTAAAAAACTTCTTAGTTTGTTCTTTGAGTAAGGAAATAGAACATCCTTCACAAAAGATAGTGAAGAAGTAGTGCCTTCTATGTCCGTAAGCACCGCTAAGATCTTAGCCATGAGCTTACTATACTATCGTGATCAGGGATAACTTCTGATATGTTGCTTCCTGTGAAGTTTGCTACCCAGCCTTCTGGGATAGTGAAAAACCTTATGGCGGTAAAGTGTGGTTCCTTTCCCATATCAAACCAATGGGGAGTACCAGAAGGTACGCTTATAAGGTCTCCTTCTTCACAGACTACTGCATAAACCCTGTCTTGCAAATGAAGGTAAAAAGTGCCTCTGCCTTCTACAAAGAAACGCACTTCAAAGTCCGAGTGGGTGTGTTCTTTTAAAAACATGTTTCTTAGCTCTTCCTTTTTGGGGTGATCTGGTGTAATGCTTGCCACATCTACAGATACAAAATGAAAAGTTTCGTTTATCCTTTGGATCTCGTCGTGATAAGCTCTGAGTATGTCTTCTTGTCCTTTTACAGGTTTTACCCTCCACCTTTCAAAAAGCACACCAACCTTATCTAACCTTTGGCTTATAGCTTTGTAGTCCTTTTCAGTTAAAAGGGGATAGCCTTTCTCATCATAAATTACAAGCAAGCTCATGGCTTTAATTATAATACGGTGTGTGATAAACTATTAAGTGAAAGGAGGCAGTGTATGAAAGTTTCTGTAAAAGAAAGAGAAGGGCTTTTTAAAGAGTTAAGTGTAGAAGTAGAAGGCGATATGGTAAAGTCCGCCATGGAGGATGTTTACAGATACTTGAAGGAAAATGTGAGTATAGAAGGCTTTAGAAAGGGCACCGCACCCCTTTGGATCATAAAGGCAAGATATAAAGAACACATTGAGGAGGAAGTAGGAAAGAGAGTAGCTAACCAAACTCTCCAATCAGCCATCGAGGAAAGCAAGCTAAAACCTGTTGCAGACATATTTTTAGAAGAGGTAAAGTTAGAAGAGAACGTGCCCAAGCTTACCTACAGGGTGGTTTTTGAGACACCCCCAGAGTTTGAGCTAAAGGATCTTGAGGGCATAGAGGTAGAGGTAAGAAAGATAGAGTTCAACGAAGATTTGGTCAAAAACAGGATAGAGGAGCTCAGGGAACAGCACGCAGTCTGGGAGCCTGTTGAAAGGGAAATAAGAGAAGGAGACTTGGTATCTGTTGATTATTACATAGAAGAGGTGCAAAGTGGAGAGATCACCCAAGGAGAGACATCAGGAATAGTAGGACAGAAGATGTTCAGAGAAGAGATAGAGAAAGCTCTGATTGGAAAAAAAGAAGGTGATGAAGTGTTTATGGAAGACCTCCCCCTTTACGACATGGAAGGCAAGGAAGCAGGAAGAGCTAAGGTAAAGCTTGTTATCAAAAGTGTAAAAGAGAAGGTCCTTCCTGAAATAAACGATGACTTTGCAAAGGAGTTAGGATTAGGAGATACATGGCAATCTGCAGAAGAAAAGATAAGGGAAGAGGTAAAACAAAGTGTGGAGCGTCTGAAGAAGATTATTGTTGAAGATGCGGTAGCTAAAAAGCTCATTGAGATGTTTGAGTTTGAACTGCCACAAACACTTCTTTCCCGTGAGGTGTCCCATTTGGTAGAAAGAAGAGTGCAAGAGCTTGCCCAGTATGGTATAGACACAAGGTATCTTAACTACAAGGCTATGGCACAGGAACTTATGCCACAAGCCATATTTAACATAAAACTGAGATACATACTTGAAAAGTATGCGGATCAAAAGGGTATAGAAGTAAGTCAGGAGGATTTAGAGAAAAAGTACCAAGAACTTGCACAGCAATACGGAAAAAGCGCTGAAGAGATAAAGTCTTACTTCCAACAGGAAAATCTTGAAGGCGTGCTAATAGAAGACATACGCAGAGAAAAAGCCTTCAGTGATATAATAAGCAAAGCGGTGATAAAAGAATTAGAGGAGAAGAAGGATGAAGGAAATACTTAATCAGCTGGTACCTATAGTTATAGAGCAAACTCCAAGAGGAGAAAGAGCTTATGACATATACTCAAGACTTCTTCAGGACAGGATAGTGCTTCTTGGTTATCCCATAGACGACCATGTTGCCAATCTCATAGTAGCCCAACTGCTTTTCTTGGAAGCCCAAGACCCAGAAAAGGACATATACATGTACATAAATTCACCGGGTGGCTCGGTGACCGCAGGTATGGCAATATATGACACCATGCAGTACATAAAGCCTGATGTGGTCACCATATGTATAGGACAGGCTGCGTCTATGGGAGCTGTGCTTCTAGCTGCAGGAGCTCCCGGCAAAAGGTACGCACTCCCCCACGCACGCATAATGATACACCAACCTTTGGGAGGTATAACGGGGCAGGCAACGGACATTATAATCCACGCTGAGGAGATAAAGCGTATAAAACACATGCTCAACGAAATACTCGCAAAACACACAGGACAACCTCTTGAACGCATAGAAAGAGATGTGGAAAGAGATTACTTTATGTCTGCAGAAGAGGCAAGAGAGTACGGAATAGTGGATAAGGTTATTGCCAAAAGGCAGTGATGAGCTTATATTTTGGGAGCTAACATGAAAAGATACACAACTAAAAACCATTGCTCCTTCTGTGGAAGGTCTCAGGATGAAGTCTTAGTTCTCATAGCTGGTCCTAACGACACCTTTATATGTGATAGGTGCGTGGAAGCTTGCAACTCTGTGATAAGGGAACAGAAAAAACAGCAAGTTTCTTACGGTCTTAGAGACATACCAAAGCCAGAAAGGATAAAAGCCTTCCTTGATGAGTATGTGATAGGACAGGAGAGAGCCAAAAAGATACTCTCAGTAGCGGTGTACAATCATTACAAGAGGATAAGGGCAAAGCAAGCGGGACTTACCTTTGATGATGTGGAGGTAGAAAAGAGCAACATACTGCTTATAGGACCAACTGGTTCTGGCAAAACTCTGCTTGCCAAAACCCTTGCCAAGCTTTTAAATGTACCCTTTGCCATAGCAGACGCCACAAGTCTTACAGAAGCCGGTTATGTAGGTGAAGATGTGGAAAATGTGCTAACGAGACTCTTGCAAAATTGCGGGTATGATGTAAAGCTTGCTCAGATTGGCATAGTTTACATAGATGAGATAGACAAGATAGCCAAAAAGTCTGGAATAAACCCATCCATAACAAGAGATGTTTCTGGAGAAGGTGTCCAGCAAGCTCTTTTGAAGATCATAGAGGGAACAGTAGCTAATGTGCCACCTCAGGGAGGTAGAAAGCATCCCCATCAGGAATTTATACAGGTGGATACAACAGACATACTTTTCATATGCGGTGGTGCTTTTGTGGGCCTTGAGGACATAATAAGGCGCAGGCTTGGAAAATCCACCATAGGCTTTGAGTCCCAAATAAGCGCTACACTGAAAGAAGATAACATTCTTCAGCTTGTAGAACCCGACGATCTTATACACTTTGGTCTTATACCAGAGTTTGTGGGAAGACTTCCTGTAGTTGCAGTTCTAGATGAATTAAAAGAGGAAGATTTGGTAAGGATCCTTACAGAACCCAAAAACTCCCTGGTAAAGCAGTATAAAAAGCTCTTTGAGATGGATGGTGTAGAACTAGAATTTACTGAGGAAGCTCTAAGAGAAATAGCAAGAGAAAGCATAAAGAGAAAGACGGGAGCCAGAGGTCTCAGAGCTATAATGGAAGAAATAATGACGGATGTTATGTTTGAAGTGCCATCACTGAAAGAGGTGAATAAGGTAATAATAGACGAAGAAGTGGTCAGAAATAGAGTAAAGCCCAAGTATGTTTACAAAAAGGCGGTATAATACAAAAACAGGAGGATAGAATGAAAAAGTTTTTCTTGGTAGGCTTGCTTTGTAGCGGTTTTGCCTTTGCGGAGCAGAAGTTTGTATGCGTAGATCCTAACCGCATACTTTCCGAATCCAAGTCTGTATCCCAAGCTCAGGAACAACTCAGAAAAAAGGTCAAGGATTATCAGCAACAGCTTGATGAGAAACAGAAGAAGCTTGACGAACTAAAAAAACAGATAGAGAGCAAAGGTATAAGCCAGAAAGCTAAAGAAGAGAAGATAAGAGAGTATCAAAAAGTTGAAGCAGAAGGTATGGAACTCCAACAAAAAGCTCAGAAGGACATAGTGGAGCTCAAGAGCAAGCTGGAAGAGGACATACTCAGCAAGGTAAAGACAATAGCGGAAAACATAGCTAAGAAGAACGGCTACACAGGAGTGTTAGACTGTAGCGCTTTTGTTTACAAACAGCCGGATATAGACATAACAGATGTAGTTATAAAGAGCTTAGATCAGGGTAAATGAGGCTTTCTGATGTAGCATCTATTTTGGGAGGAGAGCTTCAAGGTGATGAAAACTTTGAGATAAACGGCATTTCTTCCGTAGAAGACCCAAAGCCCAGAACTTTAGTCTTTTGTTGGAACAAAGGGGATATTCAAAAGGTAAAAGGCTCAAAAGATATAGTCCTTGTGGTAGACACTCCCGTTGAGCATCCTAATACCCTTTTAGTTAAGGATGTTAAGCATGCTATGGCTGTATTTCTAAAACACATGTATCCCGAAAAACACCCATCAGGTGTATCTTCTACGGCTTATGTGGGGAAGAATGTACATATGGGTAAAGATGTTTACATAGCCCCCTTTGTTTATGTAGGTGATGGTGTTTTCTTAGGAGATGGTGTGAAGATATATCCCTTCTCTTACATAGGTGATCACTGCGTTATAGGTGATGAAACCATTATATTCAGCGGTGTTCACATATACCCCAAGTGTGTAATAGGCAGAAGGGTGAGGATCCACAGTGGAACGGTAATAGGTGCGGACGGCTTTGGTTATCACATCAGTAATGAAGGTATAACAAAGCTAAACCATATAGGTACAGTGATAATAGAAGACGATGTGGAAGTTGGCGCAAACACTACCATAGACAGGGCTCTTCTGGACAAGACTATTGTAGGCAGAGGCACAAAGATTGACAACTTGGTTATGATAGGACATAACTGTAGGATTGGAGAGAACAACATAATAGTGTCTCAGGTGGGTCTTTCCGGAAGTGTAAAGACAGGAAAGAATGTGATATTGGCTGGTCAAGTAGGTGTAGCGGATCACATAAATATAGGTGACCATGTGGTGGTTACTGCCAAGTCCGGCGTAGCCAACGACCTTGAGCCTAACAAAACTTACGGAGCTAACCTGCCTGCGGTAGAGTGGAACAGATGGAAGCGGATATACCTATACCTTTTGAAACTTCCCGAACTTTTTAAAAAGTTGGGGCAGAGCCCCACAGGAGATCAGGGGAAGACCACCTGAACGCTCCTTATGTCCGCAGTTTCTTCAAAAGGATTAAATACCACAGCTCTGAGAACTATATAGCCTGTTCCACTCACCAACTGAGCATTTGTGGTAGCATAACCTCCTACATTACAGCTTATTATGTTAGGTGAACCTCTATCTATCTTACATTGAATACTTCCACTACTTCCTTTACAAGCCTCAGAGAAAGAAAAACAGTTTACCGTAGCTATGCGATAATTGTCTTTTGGGACTGGTACACTGTTGCTGGGGCTTTGGTAGACTTCTACCACATACATACCGCTGTAATCCGCTGTCCAGCTTACACTGAAGGAAGAAGTGGTTTGTAAGTTTGTGGGTTGTACAGAGACATTTTTAAATTTCACAGAATTTGAACTTCCTCCTCCACCACCACCAGAAGAGGGTAAGTCAAAGTCTGCACCGCCGCCTCCGCAGGAAGCTATCAGCATACTGCCCATAGCCAAGCTGAGAAATCCTTTTCTCATGTTCTACCTCCACTAAGTTTTTCTTCTATTAAATAACCCTCCCCTTTTTAATTTTCTGACATACTGTGTTAAACTATTCCAAAACCGAGCGGAGGTGTTGTCATGAAAAAGATACTTTTAGCCTTTGTGCTTGGGGGTGTCCTTTGCAAGCCCACCGTCGATAACTCGCCTTTGGGTGTAGGTGGTCCTGCAAAGGATACTTTTGAGTTTATTCCGGAAAAAGAGCTTAAGAAAGAAGAAGATTTTGACACGCAAAGTGTGGATAACATCATAGCGGTAGAGTCCTCTGTGGAAAAAGCCATGAAGGAACTTTTAGATGTTAAAACAGTTGAGACGGTAAAACCTGACATATGGCCTGTGGTAGGGCTCATCACCTCTGACTACGGATGGAGAAGGATGGGTAGGGTAAAGGAGTTTCACCCAGGCGTTGATATATCTGTGCCTTATGGCACCCCTGTAAGCGTAGCGTCTGACGGTAGGGTCATATACGCAGGTTGGCTAAGCGGATACGGAAAGACGGTGATTGTGTATCACGGATACGGTTTTATTACCCTGTACGGACACCTCTCGGATATATCCGTGAATTACGGGGATAGGGTAGTAAAGGGACAGATCATAGGCAGGGTGGGTATGACGGGAAGAACAACAGGACCACACCTTCACTATGAAGTCATAAAGTATGGGATAAGACAAAACCCTATAGCTTACTTACCATAAATGAAAGACCTGAGAGAATTTTTGAAGGTTTTGGAAAAAGAAGGTGAGCTTTTACGCATAAAAGAGCTTTTGTCTCCTATACTTGAGATAACAGAGCTTACCGATAGGGTTTCCAAACTGCCCAAAGGTGGAAAAGCTCTTCTTTTTGAAAAGGTTGAAGGGTATTCAATACCCGTGCTAACTAACATGCTGGGTTCAGAAAAACGAATAAAGTTAGCTTTAGGCTACGAAAACCTTGAAGATATAGGGTGGAAACTCTACAAACTTCTAAGACCAGAAATACCCAATACTTTTTTAGAAAAACTAAAGCGCATACCAGAACTCAAAAAGCTCAACGACTCACTGCCCAGAGTTGTAAAAAAAGGACCCGTAAAAGAAAATGTCATAAGGGACAACATAAATATTCTTGACTTTCCTGTGCTAAAGTGCTGGCCAGAAGACGGAGGTAGATACATAACCTTCGGACAGGTCATAACAAAGGATCCAGAAAGTGGCATAAGAAATGTGGGACTCTATAGAGTTCAGGTTCTCTCAGAGCGTGAGCTTGCCATCCATTGGCAGATACACAAAGACGGAAACCATCATTACTGGAAAGCCAAAAGACTTGGGAAAAAGATGGAAGTAGCTATAGCTATAGGTGGAGACCCAGTGCTCTCTTATGTAGCTTCCGCACCTCTTCCTCCAGAGGTGGATGAGTACCTCTTTGCAGGTCTCATCAGGGAAGAAGGGGTAGAGCTTGTAAAAGGTGAAACTGTAGATCTTGAATATCCCGCTCATGCAGAGATAGTAATAGAAGGTTATGTGGATCCACAAGAACCTCTTGTGGACGAAGGACCCTTTGGAGACCACACTGGCTTTTACACCCCGGTGGACAAGTATCCCAAAATGCACATAACCGCCATAGTGCATAGGGACAATCCCATATACCTTAGCACCATAGTGGGAAGACCCCCTCAGGAGGACAAGTACTTGGGTTGGGCAACGGAGAGGATATTTTTACCTCTTATAAAGTTTAATCTTCCAGAGGTAATTGATTATCATTTGCCTGCGGAAGGATGCTTTCACAACTTCTGCTTTGTTTCCATAAAAAAGCGCTACCCGGGACATGCCTTTAAAGTGGCTTATGCCCTTTTGGGTTTGGGTCTTATGTCTCTGGAAAAAGTGATAGTAGTTTTTGACGAGTGGGTAAATGTTCACGACATACAAGAAGTCCTTTGGGCTTGGGGCAACAACATGGACCCATCAAGAGATGTCCTCATACTCAAGGGTCCAATAGACGTGCTTGATCATTCTACCAACAGTGTAGGCTTTGGCGGTAAAATGGTCATAGATGCCACTACAAAGTGGAAAGAAGAAGGATACACAAGAGAATGGCCCAAGGTTATAGAGATGTCAAAGGAAGTAAAGGATAAGATAGATGCTCTGTGGCAGAGGTTAAAATTATGACATGGAGACTATAGAAGAACTTAAGGTACATTATAACTGGACAAGAGAGGACGAAGAGAACTTAGCTAAAGTGTCTTGGATAGCGGAAAGGTACAAGGAAGAATTCATTGAAGAGTTCTACAGATACTTAGAGAACTTCTCCGATACAAGTAAGTACCTTCCTGACGAGGAAACAAGAAGCAGACACAAAGCAAAAGTTAAGGGCTGGTTCGTTGCTCTGTTCACATCAAAATACGATGCCCAGTATCTGAGAAGGCTCTACAGGATAGGTGAAACCCATGTGAGGATAGGACTGCCACCTCACTATGTGCAAGCTTCTATGAACTTTGTAAGAAACTACATAGCGGATAAGATCACAAAAGAGATGGGATGTAGCCTTGAAGCAAACAGAATACTCTCCTCTATTAACAAGGCTTTGGATATAAACCTTGATGTGATGATAAACTCTTTCAGGGAGGAGGAGCTCCGTCTTTATCTTGCATCTGGTAAGTATCAGAGATTACTCATAGAAAACATAAGAAGGGTATCGTGGTTTTTTGATACTTTCATAATACTTACCTTAGCAGTAGTTGGGGTGTTCCTCATATTTTGGATAGTTTATGAAATATGGCTTGTCTCTGTAGGAAGTCTCCCTTTAGAAAGAGGTGGGCTTAGCATTCTGGGTTCTGTCCTTGTCCTTTACGCCATATCAGAGCTCCTTACAGAAGAAGTAAAGCACATAAGGGGTTCTGCCCTAAGTATAAAAGTCTTTGTAGGTGTTGCCCTTGCTGCAGTGATTAGAAAGGTTCTTATCATATCCCTTTCGCCAGAAAAAGTTCAGGAGCTTATAACCTTGTCCTTAGTCACTTTAGCCTTAGGAGTTGTCTTTTGGCTCATCTATAAAGTGGAGTCCAAGACTTGAGAGTTTTTCTAAATTTCTTTCCAGTATTCATCAAAAGCTATCCAAGTTTTTGGTATGATGTTTTGTAAGTTTTCCCAAGTCTTCATGTGCTTTTTGCGTTTCTGACTGGCTCTTTTGAGAGTGGTTCCAAATACCTCCTGTGCCTCTTCCTCATAGTCTTGAATGCATCCAGAAGCTAAGGCTTTGCCCGCCATACTGCCAGAGAGTACTGCGTTGGCTATTCCTCCCCCAGTTATAGGATGGCAAAAACCACCAGCGTCCCCCACCAAAAGGGTGTTATCCCTTATTAGCTTAAGGAGTCCATCTGCAGGTATCCATCCTCCTGTCCTTGCCAGCAGAGTATCCTCTATAAAACCGTCTGATAGCACCTCTTTCAGAAATAGCCTGAGGCTCTCAACCACATTTATTGGATACGAAGGGTCTATACCTACACCTACATTAGCGGTTTCCCCCTTTGGAAATATCCAGCCATACCCACCGGGTATGTAGTCCCTAAAGTATATAAGAAGGTCATTTAGCCTACTTTTTAAGGGAACTCTTACCTGTGCGGTGGTCAAAAACTCCTTTGTAGTCTCTCCTGTCAGTTTAGCTACCTTTGATTTTGGACCATCAGCACCCACCAAAACATCTGTGAGCACATAAAACCTTTCTCTTGTGTCTATTCTCTCAAGCCATACTTTTTTTCCTTCCACACCCAAAAAAACTGTTCGCAGTAAATAACAAGCTCCGTGCTCTTTTGCAAGCTCAGCTATCTGGTAATCAAACACTTCTCTATTAAGGACAAAGCCCGGAGAACTCATAGAAACTACCTCTCCCCACGGAGTGAAGTGTATCATGTTCTTAACTTCCTGTGATATGGCAGGCTCTGGAAAAAACTGTGGGAATGTGTTGAAAAGTTGCAATGGTACAAATTCTGCGCACTGAACAGGCGTACCTATCTGTTTTTTGAAGTCCACCACAAGCACATTAGCACCACTTTTTGCAAGCTCGTAGGCACACGAAGACCCTGCAGGACCTCCACCTATGATAACTACATCATACTTTCTCATTTAGCTTGGCAAGAAGTTTTTTTGAAGGCTTAAAGCCTATAAGGTATCTTTCCTCTATGTAGGTCTCTATACCTGTTTTGGGATTTTTTGTGAAACGGCCACTGCGCCTTCTTAGTCTGAACACACCAAAACCTCGTATCTGTACCTGCCCATTTTCTGCAGTCTTTTGAGCTATCCAGAAAAACATCTCCTCTACTATCCTTCTGGCTTCTTTTACAGGTATGTTGTACTCCTTAGCTAACTTATTTACTATCTCTGACTTTCTCACTCTTTTCCTCCACATAGAAGGTTCTTACTCTTTTGCTTTTGCTTATGGCTATAGCTCTATCCTCTTTTTTATAATAAATTATCTCATCTGCTTCAACAAAGTTTTTATCATCTTCAACCCTTGCATTCCCAAAAAGCTTAAGAACCTCCGTTTGAAAGTCATACTCAGCCCTGTCTGCAAAAGCTCTGCGAGCTCCTTCTACGTACTTTACATTTCCTTCCGCTTCCGCTTTTTTGGGTTTTCGCTTGTCATCAAGGTATATTACCACCTTGTTAGCGGTAAGTACTCCCTTGCCCCTTGTCATCTTCACATTGCCCGTGTATATTATCTTGTCTTTTTCGTAAGTAAGGTTATCCGCCTCACCCAGTATTGGCTCAGATATAGCCAACTTAAAGAACAAAAGTCCAGCCAATAACAAAAAGATCATTCCAATTTCACCTTTGCTTTTTTAATTATAATCCTCAAAGGTCTTAGCTCTACTGTAAAACTTTCACCGTAAGTTTCTTTCCCCTCTTCCTTTAAAATCACCTTTGTGTTTCCCCACACCTTACCCTCTTTTAGGTCAATGTTTGCTCTATCTGTCTTTGCGTAAAAGTTCTCACCCACTATCTGTACATTTCCTTCCACATACCCTTTAAGGGTATCTCTGTTTATAAAGGCTCTATTCGCTGTTATCTTCTCCTTTTGCGTCTGCAAAAGAGCGGATATAAGCAAAATATTGCCGTTTTTTGTGTAGAGATTTTTTCCTTTCAGTGTCCACTCAAGTCCAGCCTTCCCGTAAGCTTTTATCATAACATCTTGAGCATTGCCCTTCTCTTCTTGTTTAAGTGTAGGTAAGTGATCGTAAGCACTCCTCACATAGGAGCTTAGCACCAAGGAAATACCCATAAAAAACACACTCAAAAGGAATATCTTAAGCATCTTTGAGAAGCTTATATAGGACAGCCATACGCGTATATACACCGTTTTCCACCTGTCTCAGAATTAGGGACTTTTCCGCATAAACTACATCTTCGCTTATATCCACATTTACATTTACTGGTCCAGGATGCATAAAAAAGCCTCTTAGTTTTTGGTAGCGATCTTTGGTAAGCCCAAACTGTAAAAAATAGCTTTCTTTTGAAGGTATGAAATTTTCTCTAAACCTCTCTTCCTGTAGCCTCAGACATATGACCAAGTCTGCCCACTCTATAGCTTCTTCCCAACTGTCAAAAATGCAACATACACCAAAGGGAGAAAGGTCAGATGGGACGAGAGTTTTGGGTCCAAGCACACCTACACTTGCAGAATACATACTAAAAAGATAAGCACCCGATCTGAAAACTCTACTGTGGTATATGTCTCCTACATAAAGAACCTTTAATCCTTCCAAAGAACCATGCACCTCCATAGCGGTAAAGAGGTCTATAAGCCCCTGTGTGGGATGTTGATGCGTACCATCACCAGCATTTATTAGGGATATACCTTCGTTAAGATAAGCGCTGTATGGGAAAAGAACAAAAGGTACTCTAAAGACTAATGCTTTGAAGCCTAAAGAAGAAAGAGTTTTTATAGTATCGTAAAAGGTCTCTCCCTTTTCTAAGGATGTCTCCTTTGCGCCAGCGTAGTAGGTGTTTAGTCCCAGGTTTCTACAAGCCTTTTCAAAAGACAGTCTGGTTCTGGTTGAGCTTTCCAAAAACAGTAGGGCTACATCTCCTTTAAGTTTTTCTTGCCTTCCCCGCTTAAACTGGATAAAAAGATCAAAAAGGTCACTCACTTGGTCTTTAGTCAGCTCAAAAACGCTTATGAGATGTTTCATGAGCAGTTATATAGTATAAATTATCTTTATGGCTTTTAGAATTGGTTTAGGTTTTGATTCTCACGAGTTTCAGGAAGGCAAGCCTCTTTACTTGGGTGGTATTCACATAGAACACCATGCAGGCTTTAAAGGTCATTCGGACGGTGATCTCCTTTTACATGCCATAACGGACGCACTACTTAGTGCCATAGGTGAACCTGATATGGGTGAGCTTTTCCCTGACCAAGAGGCAAGGTGGAAAGATGCACCTTCTGAGATTTTCCTAAGGGAAGCTCTAAGGCGTATGAAAGAAAAGGGATACCGCATAATAAACCTTGACTGTGTGCTTGTGATGGATAGCCCTAAGATATCTCCTATAAAGGATGTCATAATAGAAAATCTATCTAATATCATGCAGATAAGTAAGTCCGCTATATCTATAAAAGGTAAAAGAAGGGAAGGCTTCTGCTTAGAAAGGGGTGCAGTGTGCTACTGTGTTGTCCTGCTTAGTCATGAAGGTTAACCTTGTCCTTTCGGGAGGTGCGGCAAGAGGGATAGCTCATATTGGGATACTTAGGGCTTTAGAAGATATGGGGTTTGAAGTGCAAGCCATAAGCGGAGTAAGTGCTGGTGCGCTTGTGGGTGCCTTTTTTTGTGCAGGCTATTCGCCTGAGGATATGCTAAGGCTTGTAAAAAACACTGATTGGATAAAACTTATACGTCCAAAGGTGCCAAGATACGGCTTTTTTAGTCTCAGTAAAGCGGAAAAGTTTTTGAGAAAATACTTACAAGTGGAACGCATAGAGGAGCTCAAAAAAGAACTTTACATAGGAGTGCTGGATATAAAGAGTGGCAAAAGCTTTCACTTCAATAGCGGAGAGCTTTACCCAATACTTTTAGGTAGCTGTGCGCTGCCGGGTATTTTTGAGCCAGTCAAATACCAAGATTACGTGTTTGTAGATGGGGGTGTTACCAACAACTTACCGGTAGAGCCCCTTTTAAAAAGGGAAGGACTGTTGATAGGAGCTGATGTAAATCCCACCAACTCAGTAGAAAAGATCAAAAACATAATCCACATAATAGCTCGTAGCTTTCTCCTTGCAGTGAGGTCTAATGTAGAAAAAAGAAGAGAACTGTGCCAAGTACTTATAGAACCAGAACTGCAAAACTATTCGGTTATAGACCTATGGAAAGCTCAAGAAATATACACTTTAGGATACAATAAAACATTAGAGGTTATGAAGGCATATCTCAAGAAGGCTTAAACCACCTGTAAGGTAATATCAGATCTTCGTCCTGAAGCTCAAAACTGTCTATATCTTGCTTAAGTTTAATGGGATTTTTCAAACATCTTAAATTCATTTCAAATTGAGTGAGTCCATCTACACCCACTATAAAACCATCAAGGTTCTCAAAATGTGCAACAAAGGAGAGCAAAAGACAAGAAAGCTCTACCTCTAATTCCTTAGCAAATTCTCGCAAAGCCTTTACCTTTTCTTCCGCTTTTTTCAAATTACCTTCGAAATTTTCTAGAAAGAATAGACCCTGTAGGAACACAGACCTTGCAAAAAGCATAAAACCCATAGACTTCCAGTTTTTAATATACTTTGTAAATCTTCTATCAAAAATATTAAGAGGGAATTCTACTACTATAGGTTCCTTACAAAGATAGTAGAAACTTTCAACTTCCCAGGGATGGTACACAGAAATACCGTAATGCTTTATAAACCCTTCTTTTTTTAAACCTTTTAAAACATCAACTATTTCAGGCATCATCTCAAAAGTTCTAAAAGAGTGTAGAAGAAGACAATCCAGAAAACTTGAATTCAATCTTTTTAACATGTTTTTAACTTCTCTTTCTACCTCTTTTTTGCTCATATAGTTTCTGTGAGGTAGTTTATCTATTACTCTAAGAATCTTTCCTTTTTCCGAAAAAAAAGCTCCTAAAATGTCTTCTGCATGCCCGTAAGCTACCGCTGTATCCACGCCCCATATACCTTCTTCTGCAGCTCTCTCCAAGATTTTTAAAGCTTCTTTACCATCTACCTTTTTAGAGGATATACCATATTCCATGCCAAAGTTTGCTGTTCCAAGCACAAATTTGTCAACCACCTAAAGCCTCCTCTAACTTCTGTATAACAAAATCAAGATCCTCTTGCCTTATGGAAGGATATATAGGTAGGCTTAACTCTCTTGAGTAAAAAGCTTCAGCTCGTGGGCATAATCCTCTGGAATAATCTAAAAAAGGATGCCAATAGACTGGTATGTAGTGTACCTGTACAAAAATGCCCGACTGCCTGAGTTTTCTGAATAACTCTCGGCGCTTTGTAGGGTCCTTAAGCTTTATAGGGAAGAGATGATAGGAATGGAAGGTATACGACTTTTCTACAGGAAGCTCTATGTGTAAATTGTCTTTTAATCTTTCTAGATAAAACTTTGCGATCTCTCTTCTTTTTTCCACGAAGAAATTCAGCTTTTTTAGTTGAGAAAGTCCAAGTGCGCATTGAAAGTCTGTTATCCTGAAGTTAAAGGAAGGAAATTCTACAGAGTATTCCCAATCATCACCCTTTTTTATGCCATGGTTCCTACATTGAAGTAGCCTTTCATACAAAATCTTATCGTTAGTTAAAACAGCTCCACCTTCCCCAGTAGTTATGTGTTTTACAGGATGGAAGCTTAAGACCGTCATGTGTGAGTATTGGCACGAACCCGTTTTGAAACCCTTGTAAGCGGACCCTAAAGCGTGGCAAGCATCTTCAACTATCCACAAGTTATACTTTTGTGCTATTTCCCATACCTTCTGCATATCCACGGTATGCCCTGCGTAATGGACTGGTACTATAAGCTTAGTATTTTCTTTGATATATGTTTCTAGAAGGTTTACATCCATGTTTCCTGTATCTTCTTCCACATCACAAAAAATAGGCTTTGCACCTAACAAAACCCCGGCGGAAACTGTAGCCGTGAAAGTTATGGGAGATGTTATAAAAAGATCTCCTTCTTGTAATCCTAGGGTTCTGTAAGCGCAGTATAAAGCAGAAGTACCAGAATTGAAAGCAACAGCATACTTGGCACCGCAGTACTCAGCTAAGGCTCTTTCAAACTCACCAACTTTTGGACCCTGGGTGATAAAGTCAGATTGAAGAACTTCCAAAACAGCTCTTATATCCTCTTCGTCTATGTACTGTCTTCCATAAGGTATCATAACCATTTACAAAACCATATCCTCCTTTGCTCTTTCCAGTAAGCTTTTTATTTCTTCGTAACCAAGCCACCAATCATTTCTATCGCTTCTGTAAAAAAAGCCTTCGGGCATTTTGCGTAAGCTCTTCCACTTTTCTATAGCTTTACTCTCAAAAGGGAAGTTGGGAAGTATCAAATAGTAAGTCTTTCCTTCATGTTCTACCATAACTACCTGTCTTGCTTCGTCTTCTGCTATAAGGCTTTCATGTAGCTTTTCACCAGGTCTTATACCTATAAACTTGAAGGAACAGTTGGGACATATAGCTTTTGCTAGATCCACGATTCTGACGCTTGGAAGTTTTGGAACAAATACCTCACCACCAACCGCTTCCTGAAGGGCAAAGAGCACTAGTCTCACTCCTTCTTCAAGAGTGATCCAGAACCGTGTCATCCTTTCATCTGTTATAGGAAGTTCTGTACATCCTTCTTTTACAAGTTTTAAAAAAAGTGGCACCACGCTTCCTCTGCTTCCTATAACATTACCGTACCGGACTATGCTAAAAGTAGTTGCTTTAGCTCCAGTGTATGCATTGCCTGCTATGAAAAGTTTCTCCATAGTTAGCTTAGTAGCTCCATACAAATTAACTGGGTTCACTGCCTTGTCCGTTGATAAGGCTATAACCTTTTTAACTCCTTTTTCAAGAGAGGCTTCTATTATGTTCTGTGCACCTATTATGTTAGTTTTTACCGCTTCAAAAGGGTTATATTCAAGGATTGGTACATGCTTCAGAGCAGCAGCATGGATCACATAATCTACACCTTCAAAGGCTAACATCAACCTATTCTTATCTCTTATATCACCTAAGAAAAATCTCAGCTGTGGATAGCTATATTCTGGGAACTCCTTTTGCATTTGCCACTGTTTGAACTCATCCCTGCTGAAGATTATTACTTTTTTAGGATTCGCATGTTTGAGCACAAACTTAGTAAAAGCTTTACCAAAGGAACCAGTTCCACCTGTTATAAGTATGGTTTTTCCTTCAAGAAACTTCATTCTATCATCTCCCATCTTAGAGGTGTGCCTTTTGGTATATCTATCCTTGCCCTCCTACCTATTACTTCCTTGAGGTACAAGGGGTGAAGACCGTAACCTGGCCTTATGCTTTTGACTTTTTGTTCTGTAATTATCTCGCCAGCCTTTATATCCTGTACGGCAAAAAGACTTCTCGAAAACTTACGCATCTCTTCTTGTTTCTTTGTCAATTCATAGTTAACTTGTCCGAGAGCTTTTTCCACCTCTCTTATTGCTTGAACCATGGCTTTAAACTCCAAAGGTTCCAACGAAAAAGAAGAATCTGGACCGCCAAGCTTTCTATCAAGAATAAAGTGTTTTTCTACTATGACAGCACCAAGAGCTACAGCAGCTATAGGTATGGATATACCAAGAGTGTGATCCGATAAACCTACATGAACACCGAAGGTTTCTTTCATGTTAGGTATGGTGCGCAGGTTAGCATCTTCAAAGGGTGTTGGGTACTCAGATACACACTTTAATAGAATTATCTGGTTATTACCTACGGACTTGCAAGTTTTGACTACTAGTTCTATATCTGAAAGGGTTGCTATACCAGTGGATATGATTACCGGTTTTCCTTTTGAAGCTATATACTCTATAAGGGGGATATCCGTTATCTCAAAAGAAGCTATCTTGTAGCATGGGGTGTTAAGCTCTTCAAGAAAGTCCACCGCAGTCCTATCAAAAGGTGTGGAGAAAACCACCAGACCAAGGTCTCTTGCAAACTCAAAGAGCTTAGGATGCCACTCCCAAGGAGTGTACGCAGACCTGTAAAGGTCATACAGGTAAAGGCCATCCCACAGAGTTCCTTGCCTTATCATAAAGTACTCATTTTTGACATTTAGTGTAATAGTGTCTGGTGTGTAAGTTTGAAGTTTTACCGCATCTGCACCAGCCTCTTTTATAGCTTCTATGGTCTTTAGTGCAAGATCAATGTTCTGAAGATGGTTAGCAGAAAGCTCAGCGACTATGAAGACAGGTGCATTTTCACCTATTTCTCTTCCGTCAATGTTTATACTTTTCATGGTATTCCTCTTCTGTCATGCCCATAACTATTACATCAAGCCAGCACCCATCCTTAAATACAAACTCCCTTAGTTTACCTTCTTCTCTAAAGCCCATTCTTTTATAAAAGTTTATAGCTCTTTCGTTGGTCTCTATCACTTCAAGCTTAAGAGTATGAAGATTTGCTACTTCAAAAGCAAGTTTTAAAGATGTTTTTTCCAATATTATGCCAGCATTTGGAGCTTTTTCAAAAGGATTTGCATATATCCCAAAATAAGCGTTGCGATTTCTATAATTTAATCTAGTTAAGCTAATAACCCCTATCTTTTTATGCTCCTTTATTACAAGATAATAAAAATTTTTAGTGTCCTTTACTAAGCTTTCAATAAAGTTCATATGCTCTTCCTTACTTATCTCGTGGTCTGTATACATCCACCTTTTTACTTCAGGGTGGTTGCGCCACTGCCTTATAATCTCCAAGTCTTGCTCTTTAAGATTTATGAAATTTATAACTTCAACACCGTTAATTTGAATATTATTCCTTAGCTTTTCTATTAGCTTGGGTATCAGCATTTGTATATATTATAACTCCGTCTTCCTAAAGAGTTGTTAGGGCTCAATGTTGGGGTCAATGAGTAGCTGAGCGAGGCGAAGGACGAGGGTAGCTTTTTACTGCCTCTCTTGGCTTTCTTTAATTTCTTGGTGTGTATAAATTAAAAATTTATATAATAGATATCATGACTGGATATGAGGCAATAAACTATCTGAGTCTTATAACTATAGGGATAAGCGGACTTTCTGTTGTTGCCGGGCTTTACTTTATTAAGACTGGAAGAAGAGAATTACACAAAAAAACTATGATAAATGCATCTGTGTTTGCTCTTCTGTTTGTAGGTCTTTATCTTCTAAAAAACGCCCTTTTTCCAACTTCTAAGTATGAAGGTCCATACAAAAGCCTTTTCTTGTTCATACTTTGGTCTCATACCGCACTTGCCATACTGAACTTTCCCCTTGCGGTGATCACTTTAAGATACGCCTTAAAAGGGGTTTTTGATAAACACAAGAGGATAGCACCCATCACCGCAGGAGTTTGGCTTTATGTGGCTCTTACTGGCTGGCTCATATACTTCTTTATGCAGTGGTTAAACCACTGAATAGGAACACTCACTGCATACACCAAATATCTCAAGTCTGTGATTGAGGGGGGTAAACTTGTATTCTTCACAGACCTTATCCTGTATTTCTTCTATGTCCTCTCTGTAAAACTCTATAATCTTACCGCACTTTACGCATATGAGATGCTCGTGGTGAGGTTTGCCTGCGATAAACTCGTATATAGTCCTGTTGCCGAGTTTTATAACCTCCCTTATAGCACCAAACTCTTGAAGAAGCTTAACGGTTCTGTATATGGTGGACCTTGAAGCCACACCCTTATCTTGATTGCTCACCCACACGACAAGCTGTTCTATTTCAAAGTGAGATCCATAGCTCGCTATCTTATCTATAAGCTCAAGCCTACTTTTGGTAACCTTATAACCTTTCTGTTTGAGAAACTGTTCAAACTTCTGCTTTAATTCACTGAGCTGCATACCATTAATATAGCTCAAATGAATTTCATTTGCAATGTCCGTTTAAATGTATAATAAAAAGAACTATTATGAAGCTTAGAATAGGAACAAGAAAAAGTAAGCTTGCTCTGTGGCAGGCTAACTTTATCAAAGAAAAACTTGAAAAAAAAGGACATCAAGTAGAGCTGGTGCTTATAACCACATCGGGAGACAAGATCCAAGATGTTCCCCTTGCTAAGATAGGAGGTAAAGGGCTTTTCGTAAAAGAGATAGAAGAGGCTCTCATGCGGAAAGAAATAGACCTAGCGGTTCATTCCCTAAAGGATGTTCCCATGACGCTACCTGATGGTCTCACTATAGGTGCCATAACAGAAAGGGAAAATCCCTTTGATGTACTTATATCCTTAAAAGGTGTTCCTTTCGAAGATTTGCCACAAGGTGCAAAAGTAGGTACATCTTCTCTGAGGAGGCAGGTTCAGATAAAGAGAAGGAGGAGAGACCTAAAGGTAGAAACCCTTAGGGGGAATGTGGACACAAGGCTCAGAAAGCTTCAGGAAGGGCTTTACGATGCTATTATATTAGCTTACGCAGGTGTAAAAAGAATGGGTATGGAGGATAAAATAACACAGGTACTTGAAGACTTTATCCCAGCAGTAGGACAAGGGTCCTTAGCCATAGAGATAAGGGAAGATGATCAGGATGTTTGGCAGGTAGTGAGAGAGCTTGACCATCCAGAGAGCAGAGCAAGGGCAGAGTGTGAGAGAGCCTTCCTTAGGGAACTTCAGGGTGGTTGCCAAGTACCAATAGGTGCGTACTCTTGGATAGAAGGTGATAGTATATTCATAAAAGGCTTTGTCTCTGACCTTGAAGGGATTAAATTTATAGAAGGTATGAAAAGCGCAGACATAAAATCTGCAGAGAAGATAGGTGCACAGCTTGCAAAGGAACTACTTAGTAAGGGTGCGGAGGAAATACTCAGGGAGGTCTATGGATGGAACACATAGGTATAGTTCTTGGGACTAAACCCATATCTCCCCTTGAGTTTTGGATAGGTGTAAGCGAGGGGCATATACTTGAGCTTGATCATGTGGTGTATGTGGAATCAAAAGCAGGAAACCAAAAGGTGATCTTTTATGGTATTGTCCAAGAGGTGCATAAGTTCCTTGAAGGTGCAGAGTCTGTGTATGATGCTCGCCTTGCCACGGATGGTATCATACCCGTAGAAGTAGCTTATACCGCAAAGGTAAGCGTGACAAGGATAGAACCTGAGCTATTTTTACCACCTGCACCAGGAGACAAAGTGTACAGAGCGATAGGACATCACTTTGAAAAGGCACTTTACTATGATCAGATGAAGACAAAGATACCTGCAGGTCTTACCCGCAGTGGAGAACCCGTTTATATAAACTATCACTTTATCAACGGTAAAGAGGGAGCCCATGTTAGCATCTCTGGCATGTCAGGAATAGCCACTAAAACTTCTTATGCTATGTTTCTACTCTACTCCATTATTAACAAAGCAGACGATATGAAGGACATTCACGGTATGGTTTTTAATGTGAAAGGCAAAGACCTTTTATGGATAGACAAGAAAAACAAGTATCTTTCACAAGAGGATAAAGAGGCTTGGCTAAGATTGGGATTAAAACCGGAGCCTTTCAAAAATGTGATCTTTTATGTTCCACCAGAAGAGAAAAACCCTGATATACCTGATTGTGAAAGGCTTGACGAAAAGGTAGTACCTTTTTACTGGAGTATGAGGGAGTTTGCAGAAGATGGACTCTTAAAGTTCATGTTCGTTGAAGGCGAAGAGGGCATGTCCAACATAAACTACACTATAGACAAGGTCGCTAACAAACTATACACACTTGCCAAGAATAGTCCAGTGGGCAGGTTAATAGACGATTACGGTAGAGATATAGAGGATTTAGACGCTTTTGAAAAGATTCTTGAAGAAGCTATTCAGGACAAAGAGCAGAACAAAAGCTCAGAGATCTACAAAAGCTGGTTTGGAGATGCACAGCTTCAGACAACATACGCTTTTATGAGAAGGTTTCACAGAGCTAAAACCTACATAAGGAGGTTTGTCCGGAGTCAAGGGAGTTCACCCATAAAATGGCAAGATCATAAGCTCTCTGTCATAGATATAAGTGGACTCCACAGTATAGCCAAGATGTTCGTTGTGGGTGCTATCCTGAGAAAAGTCTTTAGAGAGAAGGAGGAAACCTCAAAATCCTATCCTAAAATCTTCGTAGTACTTGACGAGCTAAATAAGTACGCACCCAAAGATAGCTGGAGTCCTATAAAGGACATTATCCTTGACATAGCAGAAAGAGGTAGAAGCTTGGGTGTTATTCTAATAGGTGCTCAGCAGACAGCAAGTGAGATAGAAAAAAGAGTAATAGCAAACTCTGCGGTAAAGGTAGTAGGTAGAATGGACAGCAGTGAAGTGATGGGTAAAGAGTACGAGTTTCTTTTGGGCAATTTCAGACAAAGAGCTATCATGCTGAAAAAAGGTACCATGATCATGTACCAGCCAGACATACCTACTCCCTTAGTGTTTAGATTTCCAAGACCATCTTGGGCAACGAGAAAGGAAGAGGTAGAGGAGGAGGTGCATGTACCAGAAGATTTTGGTAATTTTTAGTTTGCTTTTGGCCATCTCTTTTGGGCAGGTCGTAAGCGTAAGATACGGAAGCTATCCGGAAAAAGAAAGGATAGTCTTGGATTTTAACAACAGAGTGGACTACAGAGTTGTGCTACTTGAAGACCCAAAGAGAATAGTTGTGGACATACTTTCTCAGGGAGACTTTGCTTTAAGAGTTCCAAAAGGTATAAACTACCGCTTGGGCAAACATCCATGGGGCACAAGGATAGTTTTTGAAAGGGATTTTTCAAGCGTGAAAGCCTTTTCCGTAGAAGATCCTTTCAGGATAGTTATAGATCTTTTCAAAAAGATGGAAAAACAGGAAGAAAATAACGACGATGCTCTGCTGGCTATTCTCGATCCGAAAGTGCTCAAGATTATACAGTACGATGCAGGAGCTAAGGAGAAGGTAATAAGCGAGCGCAAAAAGAACGTGATCATCACGCAGAGAAGGACTATAGTGATAGATGCGGGACACGGTGGGCATGACCCAGGAGCCATAGGATACATGGGCATAAAGGAAAAAGACATAAACTTAGCTATAGCCAAGAAGTTGGCAGAGTATCTATCACAAGATGGAAGGTTTAGAGTAATCATGACGAGAAAAGATGACACCTTTTTACCTCTTCAGGAAAGAGCAAACACCGCTTTAAAAAACAGAGCAGACCTTTTTATAAGCATACATGCCAACGCATCTCCACAAGGTGTATCTCATCACGCAAGTGGTACTTATATTTTTGCTATATCCTCTGAGGCAGCAAAAAAGAAAAAACACCAGATAATAAACAATGACAGCTATGCCAAGTTAGTGCTTGGTACTGCAGATGTTCCCATCAGTGCCAAAAAGGTGCTTGCAGACCTTGCTATGGATGTGACGCTCTACGAGAGTGTATCTTTTGGTGAAAAAATAGCCAAGAGTATTGCAAGGGAGTTGGGAAGAGAGGTGCAGTTTAAGGGAATACAGCGGGCTGGCTTTGCGGTGCTTAAAACTCCGGGTATTCCTTCTGTGCTTATAGAAACGGGTTTTATAACTAATCCTGATGAGGCAGTTCTTATGGCTGACAAGGACTTTCAGGATAAGTTTGCTCGTGCCATATACACTGCAGTAGTAAACTACTTTTTCCCTATGGAGAAGAAGCTCACTTTAAGCCAATGAGTTTGTGAAGCTGGGGCAAAACTCTGACAGTGTATCCTTCTTCAAGCAGGTCTGTCTGGATTTTTAGGGCTTTTTGCAAAAACTTCTCTTTGTTGCCTTCTGGTTGTAGCACCACCAGACCCTTTTCAAGAAAAGGTAAGAACTCACTTCTTTTTAGAATGTGAGAAGAGAAGTTATCATCAACGACAAATTTTAACTCTTTAGCGTTCTTGAGCACAGAAGGATGCACATACCAGTTTGCGGTCCATTTGGGAGAGCATGTTATGTGTATACGGTCTTCTACTACTTTTAAGTTTTCGTTCCAGAGTGTGCCGTTTGTTTCTATCTGCACAAAATAACCCTCTTGAATAAGCTCGTAAACTAAGAGGTGAAGGTTTGGTTGTGCCAAAGGCTCTCCACCTGTAAGCACTATGTGTTTGTGAGGATGGCGCTTTATCTCTTCCAAGAGGGTAGAAAGGTCTGTGTTTGGTCTTTTAAATACTAAAGCAGAAGGCTGATCACACCACGGACACCTTATGTTGCATCCCTGAAATCGCACCATAAGACACGGACTTCCCACAAGTAATCCCTCTCCCTGAATGGTAGGATATATCTCGTTTATGCTCAGAGTTGTGCTTGTTCTAACTTTATCTCGTAGCATTCTATCACATCACCCACCTTTATATCGTTGTAATCTTTTAGCTTTATACCGCATTCGTAGCCTTTTGCTACTTCCTGCACATCCTCTTTGAACCTCTTTAGTCCTTCTATCTTGCCATCGTATATAACCACGCCGTTTCTTATAAGCCTTGCTTTTGCGTTTCTGACCACTTTACCTTCAAGCACATAACAACCCGCCACATTTCCCACAGACTTTATCTTAAAGACCGCTCTTACCTCTGCAGAACCTAACACCACCTCTTTCTCTACAGGTTTTAGCATACCCTTGAGGGCTTTTTTGACATCATCTATAAGCTCGTAAATGATGCTGTAAAGTCTTACATCTACCTTTTCCCTCTCTGCAGCTTCCTTAGCTTTTACATCGGGTCTCGTGTTAAAACCTATTACTATAGCGGAACTAGCTTTTGCAAGCATAATGTCATTTTCTGTTATACCACCCACATCACCGTGTATGATCCTTATGGCTACCTCTTGACTGTGTATATCTGAAAGGGATTTCTTTATTGCTTCTAAGGAACCAACAGTATCCGTCTTTACTATAAGCTTGAGTTCTTTTAGCTCTCCCTCTTGAATCTTCTTAAAGACCTCTTCAAGAGCCAAACCTCTTGACACTTTCTCCAACTGCTCCTTTTGTAGTCTTCTTGCTTCGGCTATCTGCCTCGCAGTCTTTTCGTCAGGTACTACTTTAAAGGTATCTCCTGCCATGGGTAGATCCTCAAAACCTAAGACCTCTACTGGAGTTGATGGTCCTGCGGACTTGAGCCTTCTACCCTTGTCATCTGTCATGGCTCTGACTCTTCCGTAGGTGGTGCCTGCAACAAAGATGTCTCCTACATAAAGAGTGCCTTCTTGAACTAAAACTGTTGCAACCACTCCTTTCTGTTTGTCCAGCTTGGATTCTATGATGGTGCCTTTGGCTCTTTTTGTGGGATCGGCTTTGAGTTCAAGCAGGTCTGCCAACAGCAGTATGTATTCAAGAAGCTGGTCTATGTTCTGGCCTGTTTTGGCAGATACATCTACGAATATGGTGTCTCCTCCCCACTCTTCGGGTATTAGCCCAAGCTCTGAAAGTTCCCGCCTTACTCTCTGGGGATCAGCACCTGGTTTGTCTATTTTGTTAACAGCTACTATGATAGGCACATTAAAAGCTCTTGCGTGATTTATGGCTTCTACTGTCTGTGGCATCACGCCGTCATCTGCAGCAACTACAAGCACCGCTATGTCCGTGACCTGCGCGCCTCTTGCTCTCAGAGAGATAAAGGCTTCGTGTCCCGGTGTGTCCAGAAAAGTTATTTTCCTTCCGTCTGGAAGCTCCACAACAGACGCACCAATGTGCTGGGTTATTCCTCCCTTTTCCCTTTCCGCCACGTTGGTTTTACGCACCGCATCAAGAAGTGTGGTTTTTCCGTGATCCACATGCCCCATTACCACCACTACGGGAGGTCTTGGTTGAAGGTTTTCTGATGGCTCTTCTTCTTCCTCTTGATCTATTTTTTCTTCCACGCTCTTTATCTCCGCAAGAAATCCCATACCTTCCGCTATGGACACAGCCACTTCCGCTGGTATAGTCTGGTTTATGGTTGCAAGTATCCCCCTCTTGAGAAGCTCTGCCATAACCTGATTGGGTGGTACTTTTAGTATGTCTGCGAGCTCTCTAACAGTGATAATCTGTGGTATTTCAACTATCTTTATCTCCTCTTCCTTCTTTTCTTCCTTTTTCTTTTTCTCTATCTGTTGTTCAAGCTTTTTGAGAACTTGCTGTTCTTCCTTGCTTATCTTTTTCTCAACTACAGTCTCTTTTTTGGGTTTTTCTTCCGTTTTCTGTTCTTTGACTTCTGGTGGAGGGGGTGGTGCTTTGGGTATAGATTTTGACTCTTTCTTTTCGTGGAAACCTGCTTTTGGTTTTTCTAACTTAACTGATTCCTTTTTAGGTTGTTTTTGCTCCTTCTTTTCCTGCCTTTTCTCTTCCTTTTTGGTTTCTTGCAACTCTTCCTGTTTTTCTTCTTCTTTTTCTACACCAAAGTTATCGTATATGATCTGTAGCTCTTCTTCCTCAAGGTGAGAAAAGTTAGATTTTTCTATACCGTACGCTTTTAGGAGTTCCCTTACATCCTTTACGCTTTTGCCCAACTCTTTTGCTACATCTTGCAATCTTACTTTGCCCATAGGATTAATTATAAGCCTTGACTGAGCACTTGTAAAACATCTTCCTTTGAAAGACCCAAGTCTTGAGCGCACACAATGCGCCTTCTTAGTTCATCCTCTGGCACACCTATTATCTGGCTTGCCACAGTGTAGTCCAGGTCCAAGAATATACTACCGTGTAAAAGAAAAGCCCTTTTGAGAGTTCTCATGGCACAAGCTACAAGCTTTCTTCCATTTACCGTCAGTTCTCCTAAGCTAGGAAAAAAGAAGCAGTAATAACTATCACCTTGAACACCCTTGTTTTTGCATATCTCTACTGATACACCAATAGAACCAAAAGCATCCGCTAATCTTTGGCTTAGCTTTCTGTATATCTCTGAAAAGCTTTTACCCCAAGCATTTTTGTAATCAACGATGGAAAAGGATATGTCCCATCCGTGTAGTAATGCGCCACCACCTGTGGGTCTTCTCACTACAGGCACGCTAAACTCTCTGGGTTCTTGTGAATAACCTATGCTTATTGTGGGCTCACTCCACATGTATATCCTTTTGGCGGGCTTACCTCTGCCTTCTTCAAGCGCCAAAAGATTATTCCCATCTATGCTCATGTTTTCAAAGCCAGTCCTTACTTCTATCATTCAAGGACTTTTTGTAGTCTTTCCGCTTTGAGGTCTCTAAGCAGTTGATAGTCCTTCTTTATATCTCTTCCTGCACGCGTTAAATACCCACCCACCATCATGGCATTGGTCATAAGGACAGCCATTCCGTGAAAGTCCCTGAGAGTTTGCTCTCTTCCTCCGCACAGTCTTAATTCCGCTTTAGGGTTTGTAAGTCTAAACATTGCTATAACCTTGAGAGCTTCTAAAGGACCAATTCCGGGAGCGTTTTGCATAGGTGTGCCTTCTATAGGCATAAGAAAGTTTAGAGGTATGGAGTCCACACCCAGCTCTCTGTAGGTTAAGGCAAGGTCAACCCTGTCTTGGTCTGTCTCGCCCATACCAAATATACCACCACAGCACGCGGAGAGTCCCACATACTTGATGCGTTTTATAGTCTCATAGCGTTCTCTCCAAGTATGAGTGCTTACTATGTTTGGGAAGAACCTTTCGGAAGTTTCAAGATTATGATTGATCCTCCGCACACCGGCAGATTTTAGTCTAAGGAGGTCTTCCTCATCAAGAGTGCCGGCAGACACGCATACATTTATAGGTAGTTTCTCTCTGTGCTTTATCTCCTCAACAGCCTGTGCTATCTTTTCTACTTCTTGGAAGGTTGCCTTCTTACCGCTCAGCACTACGCAGTACCTGTTGGCACCAAACTCAACACCCCTGTAAGCACCTTCTACTATCTCATCTTTGGGCACTAAGGAGTATATGTTTATGGGTGTTTTGTAAAACTTAGACTGAGCGCAGAACTTACAATCTTCCGAGCAGGCTCCACTTTTTGCGTTTATTATGGAGCAAAACTCCACACTGTTGGAAGGGAAAAAGGCATTTTTTACCTTCTGTGCTATATAAACAAGCAGGGCTATGTATTCATCAGGGATTCTCAAAACTTCTAGGGCTTCTTCTCTTGAGATGTGCTCTCCTTGGATGACTTTTTCTCCTAAATCTATAATAAACTTCTCCTTGCTGTCCATTTCAAACCTCCTTGTTTAAATTATATGTATCTTCCCTCACTTCTGAGCAATACTTTGAGTCTTTTTCCCTTCCGCTCTACCTTTTCCACCTTATAATCGTAAAAGTTTATCTTAAATAGTTCATCAAGGCTTAGGTCCTTTTCCGCTATATAGCGAAGGGTGTATGCTCTGTGGGGCAGAGGATTTTTTACCTTTTGTTTGGCTCTGTAATACTCAAAAACTACAATCTGGGAGGCTGTAGAAAGGTCAAGAAGGTTCTCTTCTTGTTTTCCTACAAAGAGAAAAACTGTTTTACCTTCAAAGAGTTCTTTGCTCAGTTTTTTTATGTCTTCTTTCCAGTATTCTTTGAGAGTTTTACCTTGACAAATGCTTTTCCAATCAAGACTATATTCGGGCATAGGGCTTTCCACGGATGCAAGCCCTAAAAGAGGGCTCAAAACTACAGACCTGTCCTTTATCCGAGCCTGTACTGTTGGCGGAAGCACCCAGTATTCCAGACTATCCCAGAACCTGTTTTTATACCTCAAAAAAAGAGGCAGGAACTCCTCTTTGACATTAAAACAACGCATTAACTCCTTCGCTTTTGGGTACAGCTGTGTAAACCTTTCATCGCTAAACTCCTGATAACTACCTTTCATCTTTGACTGTTTTTTGCTGGAGGGTAGCACATAAAACACCTCTTATTGCCTCCAAAGAAGCACTATTTCCCCCTTTATTTCTCCCCTTGAAGAGAGCTGGTTATACACTTCAGACAGCGTACCTCTAATAAACTCTTCGTGTAGTTTGGTCAGCTCCCTTGCAACACAGACAGGAAGGTCATCTGTATATACTTCTTTCATAACCTCAAGACTCTTTAGTATACGATTAGGAGATTCAAAAGCTATGATGGTAGTATCTTCACACTTTTTTATATCTTCAAAAAAACCTGCAAGACCCTTTCTTGGTAAAAATCCCACAAAGAGAAATCTGTCTGTGGGTAAGCCAGAGCCTACCAAAGCGGTGAGAACTGCGCTGGGTCCGGGGATCACTTCCACCTGAATACCTTTTTCTATACAAGCTTTGATGAGCTTATAACCAGGGTCAGAAATGCTGGGAGTGCCTGCATCTGTTATAAGTGCCACATCTTCCCTCTCAAGAAGCTTTATTATTTTAGGAACTTGGACGCTCTCCTTTGGCTCGTAATAAGATAGCAGTTTCTTTCCTTCTATATTAAAGTGGTTAAGAAGAATGCTTGTTCTTCTTGTGTCTTCGCAGGCTATAAAATTCACTTCTTTGAGCACCTCAAGAGCTCTGAGGGTTATGTCTTTGAGGTTTCCTATCGGAGTGGCAACCACATAAAGCTTTCCCATCTTACTTCACCAAAAGCATTGGTATGTCAAGGTGATGCACCACAAAGGAAGTTATACTACCAAAAAGAAACTCCTTGAACCGCCCTTTGGAAAAAGCACCCATAATTAAAAGGTCTACTTCCTTTTCTTTACAGTATTCTACTATTTTCTCCTCTGGCAGTCCTTTCAAACTTTCGTAATGATCCGCACTTTTAAACACTTCATCTATCATGCTTTCATCACCTACATGCAGAGCGTAGATTTCAGAGCCAAAAAGATCCTTTATTTGCAAAGCCATTTTCATGCCTTTCTTGGACATTTCTTTGCCATCGTATGCTACGCACACCCTTTTTAGGTCCCTTTTTTCTTCTGCAGATAGGAAGACGGGACAAGGAGAACTTCTTACCACTGTATCTGCAGTAGAACCAAGAAGGAAACCTTCTACAGGCCTTTTACCTTTCTTACCTAAGAATAGCAGATCCTCCGCATCTGCTTGAGAGACGATCTCTTTGTGAGGAATACCAACAGTTTGAAAGGAAGAAGCTTTTACACCCTTCTGTCTTCCTAAGCTAAGAAACTCCTCCAAAATAAGGTCTGCCTGAGACTCTAAGAACTCTTTAACTTTGGAAGATACACCGTAGTAAAAGGTAAAACCCAAAACACCCGCTAAGTCTTCAAGAAAGCTCTCCTCCATGAGCCTCTCATCTATGATATGAATGCCCACTACTGGGAGGTTTAACTTTTGTGCAAAGTCAAAGGCATACTCGCAAGCAGTCCAGCTTGACTTAGAACCGTCCAATCCCACCAATAATCTTTTAAACATCTAAGTTTCTTACCTCTTTTGCGTAAGTTTCTATGAACTTCCTTCTTGGTTCCACATCTTCTCCCATAAGTATGGTAAATATCCTGTCAGCTTCTGCTGCGTCCTCTATACTTACCCTCAAGAGCCTCCTAGTCTTGGGGTTCATAGTTGTCTCCCATAGCTGCTCCGGGTTCATCTCTCCTAATCCCTTATACCTTTGAAGCTCAAAACCTTCCTTAGCAAGCTCCATAAAAGTGTTTAATATCTGATGTAGGTCATATACAGTTTTACTCTTCTTTTCTACGCTTACCACCGCTGGTAGGTCAAGTTTAAATCCAGAAAGTACAGACTTATACGCGAGAGAAGATAGAAATTCCACATCTAAAAGGATGCGCCTGCCTGTTCTTTCATCCATCAAAATTATCTCATAAGCCCCGCTTAGTTCATCGTACTTGGTTTCTATCTTGTAATCAGTAAGTATCTTTTTGAGTAAATTAACCTTTTCCTTCAAAAGCTCTTGGTTTCTCATGTCCTCTTCGGTGAGCATAACGGAAAGCAAGGAGGATAACACATCCTCACCCTTTCTTCTGACCAAATACCTGTAGTTTTCTTCAAACTCTTTGAGGTTTTTCAGAAGCTTTACGAGTTCCTCACCTCTGTATTCTGCTCCTTTTGCGTCTTTAAGCACACCGTGATTTTTTATGTGTTCCATAAGCACATGCTCAAGCTCCTTATCATCTTTGAGATAAAACACCTGCTTCCCTTTTTTAAGTCTATAAAGGGGCGGTTGAGCTATGTAAAGATAACCTGCAGATATGATCTTTGGCATGTATCTGTAGAAGAACGTTAGAAGTAAAGTTCTTATGTGGGATCCGTCTACATCAGCATCCGTCATTAGGATCACCTTGTGATACCGGAGCTTAGAAAGATCCATGTCTTCACCTATACCGCATCCCATAGAGCTCACTATGGCTTTTATCTCTTCGTTGGAAAAGACCTTATCAAACCTTGCCTTCTCCACATTGAGTATCTTACCCCTGAGAGGTAGTATTGCCTGTATCCTTCTGTCTCTTGCCTGTTTTGCTGAGCCTCCAGCGGACTCGCCTTCCACTATGAAGAGCTCGCACTTTTCTGGATCTTTCTCAGAACAATCCGCTAATTTGCCCGGCAGTGTAGTGTCCTCTAAGAGAGACTTTCTCCTGACAAGCTCTTTCGCTTTTTTGGCAGCTTCCCTCGCGAGTGCTGCCTCTACCGCCTTTTCTACTATCTTCCTGTAAACTTCCTTGTTTTCCTCAAAGTAAGCAGAAAGATGCTCGTACACTACTGATTCTACTATGCTTTTGACATTCTGGTTTCCCAATTTAGTTTTGGTCTGTCCTTCGAACTGAGGCTCAGGGACTTTGCAGGCTACTACTGCCACAAGTCCCTCTCTTAGGTCTTCCCCTGTTATAGCTTCTTTTAGTTCTTTTTGGAGCTTTAGGCTAGAGATGTGTTTCATTACTGCTTTAGTAAGCCCGCTCCTAAAACCTGTTATGTGGGTTCCACCCTCTATGGTCTTTATGTTATTCACAAAGCTTTCCACAAGCTCTCTGTAATCCTTTGTGTAAATAAAGGCTATATCTACCTGAACACCTTCTCTTTCGTCCTTTATCCTTATAACCTCATCAAAAAGTAGCTCTTTGCCAGAAGAAAGAAACTTTACAAGCTCTTCTATGCCATTATCAAACTTGTAGATAAACTCCTTATTTACCCTTTCGTCAAAGAGCTTGAAAGTACACTCTGGGTTGAGGTATGCAAGCTCCCTTATTCTTCTTTCAACAAGGTCAAGCTTTATCTTGGTAGTTTCAAAAATATCTGGGTCAGGTTTGAAAGTTACTTTGGTACCCCTCTTTGTAGTAGTACCTACTACTTTCAGAGGATAAAGAGGTTCTCCCCTTGAGTACTCCTGTCTGTATATTTTTCCGTCCCTGTAAACTTCTACCGCTAACCACTCAGAAAGTGCATTCACCACCGATGCTCCCACGCCGTGAAGTCCCCCCGAGTACCTGTAAACCTTTTTGTCAAACTTCCCACCCGCTCCGAGCATGGTGAACACCATCTCTACAGCAGGAATACCCGTTTCTGGATGTATATCTACTGGTATACCCCTTCCATCATCCTCAACGCTTACAGAACCATCTTCGTGTATGATAACGGTGATGTTTTTAGCATAACCAGCAACATGTTCATCAACCGCATTATCCAGGATTTCCCAAAGAAGATGGTGTAGTCCCCTCTCTCCCACATCGCCTATGTACATAGATGGTCTTAGGCGTACGTGTTGAAGTCCCGTAATAGCTTTTATGTCTTCTGCTTGGTATCTCTCCATTTTTAAATAAAGGAGAAGCACCCCCAGCGGGATTCGAACCCGCGATCTCCGCCTTGAAAGGGCGGTGTCCTAGACCAGGCTAGACGATGGGGGCTAACTTCTCAAAAACATTATAGATGATTTGAAAGAAAATGTCAAGCTTAAGGAAGTCTATTGACATATTAGAATATTCTTATATATTTAAAAGTTGAAGGAGGTTAGAGCCATGTTTATGGGAAACATGATAGTAGATGTTCCGGAAGATGCCATAGTTAATATAAATTACGTGGTGCTTAAGGAAGGTGTTACATTAGACGATGTTATGGAAAGGGTCGCTTATCTTTGTGAGCACGTAAAAACCTATCACTCGGATACGGGATTCTATGGAGGCTTTGTGCTTCTCAATACGGGTGGAGTGTCTCTTGAGGGATCTACTGCTGGTCAAACAACAGAACATCCTCTAAAGGACAGAGAGGTGCTTATAGTCACTTTCTGGAGAAGCTTAGAGGATCATGAGGAATCTCACAGAAGTGAAGGTTTCAATAAACTCTTTAAGGAGCTTACCGAACTTGCGGAAAGCACTTACGAAGTAGTCTATAAGATGCTTTGGCAAGGCAGAGCTTACGACCCAGAAACCGCGAAGAGAGCAAGGGAAGCAAAACAAACACACTGTAATACCTGCTGAGTTATAATAAACGTGTGAAGGTAAAAGTAGGCATAGTAGGTTGTGGCGTAGTAGGAACAGGAACGGTAAGACTGCTGTTAGAAAACTCTAACATAATACAGAAAAAGACAGGTGTAGAACTTGTACTTACAAAAGTCGCAGACAAAGATTGGGAAAGAAAAAGGGAGATAGAGATACCTACTTATCTCAGAACACATGACTACAGGGAAGTTATAAAAGAGAGTGATATAGTCGTTGAACTTGTAGGTGGCAAGGATTTTGCTAAAAACCTTATACTTGAAGCTCTTGAAGAAAACAAACACGTAATTACTGCTAACAAACGCTTGCTTGCGGAAGACGGTCTTGAAGTCTTCAGAAAAGCCAGAGAAAGGGGTTTGCACATAGGCTTTGAGGCATCTGTAGGTGGTGGTATTCCTATAGTTAAAGCTCTAAAGGAAGGTCTTGTAGGCAACAGGGTAAGAGCCATCTATGGTATTCTCAACGGAACCACTAACTATATACTTACCAAAATGCTAGAAGAAAGGATGGACTTTTCACACGCTCTTGAACTTGCTCAAAAACAGGGTTATGCAGAGGCGGACCCCTCCTTAGACATAGACGGTTGGGATTCTGCCCACAAGATATGCATACTTTCCATGATAGCCTTCGGTAGGTATGTACCTTTTGAAGAGGTTTATGTAGAAGGCATAAGAGACCTTGATCTGCTTGATTTGGAGCTTGGAAAAGAGCTTGGATACACTCTAAAACTTCTTGCTATATCAAAAAGAAGGGATGGAAGTATGGAAGTCAGAGTTCATCCTACTTTTATAAGGTCAGAGGATGCTCTTGCTAAGGTTTCCGATGTTTATAATGCCATAATGGTAGAGGGTGATTTTGTAGGCAAAACTATGTTTTACGGTAAGGGTGCTGGTGGTCAGCCTACCGCTTCCGCCGTAGTTTCTGATATCGTGGACATAGCTAAAAAACTCCTCTTTTGCACGAAAGATAAAGATCAATTGGAATGGGAGGACCAATCTTTATATTTGAGCAAGGATTTTTACAGCAGGTATTACATGAGGTTTGATGTGCCTGATAGACCAGGTGTATTGGCAAGTGTTTCCAGGGTCTTGGCAGATTATAACATAAGCATAGCCAGTGTGCTTCAAAAAGAGAAGGTTTGCAAGATGGCAGGTAGGGAAGGCGAACCTATAGTCCCTCTTGTTATACTCACGCACAAAGCTTACGAAAGCAGTATGCAAAAAGCTATAAGAGAGATAAAAAACCTCCCCGTCATAATGGGAGAGCCTGTAGTCATACGCGTTGAAGAAGAAGCATATTAAGCCTTTGCCACTCTGTAAAAAAGGCTTATAAACCTGGCAGCTATAAGAAACGCTATACCAAAAGACCAAAAAAACACATCCATACCAGACATATTACCTTCAAAAAGGTGGAGCATAAATTCCCTTATGATAAAAGCTATAAGCACCTCTAAAAGAATCTCCACCCTTACCCTTTCGTGTTCAAAAAAGTCTATAAAAGCCCTTATAAGTTCAAGCACCACTATAAGAGAAAGTACATTGGTAACAAGCTCCTTAAAGCCAAGTCTGACCGTTGCTTCTGAAGCGGTTAAACCTATTTCCGATATAGTTCTGTAAATACCTACAAACAAGCCTATAATAAGCACAATTATGGTTATGTTAAAAGCTAATATAATGAAGCCTTTGTATATTTTTGATACAAACTCTTGCATTCTAAATCTTCTTTATATCTGGTGGCAGTTCCCTCGGAGGCAGTCCTGTATATTCCACATCTTTCTCCTCGTCAAGCCTTTTAGAAAAAGGTTTTTCTGTGGTTAGCTCTTCGTAAACATGCGCTACAAGCCCTGGAACTCTACCTATTATGAAGAAGCCTTTCCCCAACCTCCAATCAAACCCCATCTCTGATGCAACTGCAGCTATGGCTCCGTCTACGTTAAGAACAAGTTTTTTGCCTTTCTGTTTTGCTATTTCTTCTTCTACCGCCTGAGCAAATTCGCAGTGCTTTCCATAAAATTCCAAAGCCTTTGCAATATCCATAAGCCTTTTGGTTCTTGGATCAAAGTCCTTATAATACCTGTGTCCATACCCCGGTATGGGTTTTCTTGCAGAAAGATATTCGCTGACTATGTCCTCAACACCTTTTCCACTTGCTACACCTTCCTGCATAAACTTCATGGCATCCTCTAAGGCACCACCGTGAGCAGAACCAAAAGCCAATATACCTGCCGCCACTCCCACATTCAAAGAATTACCACCAGACGCTACCGCTCTTGCGGCTATGGCAGAAGGTGGAGCAATACCGTGGTCTATCACAGAAACAAGCATGGCTTCCATCATCCTGCTTTCCCTTTCTGTTGGAAGCTCACCTTTTAGTATGAGATAAACAGCTTGCGCAAAAGAAAGATTGCCTACCAGATCAAGCAGTCTGTAGCCTCTTATGTAAGTTTCGTGTCCCAAATGCTGAGTTATAGCGGTTCTCCACATACCCATCAAACTCCTCCTTTTATTACTTCTTCGTTTACCTTTATTTTACTCTTCTTCATAAGATGCTCTATGAGATAATTTACCATGGTGTCTGACTTCATGTTTAATATGTCCTGCGTTAATTTCTTTGCTTCATCTTCCTTCATGATTTTTTTCTTTCTATCCGTTATTAAAAAAACACCATAACCTTGTGCCAAATCGTAGGGACCAAATACCTTCTCTTTTGATAGCAAAAAGCGCACTATCTCATCTTGCTTTATCTTTGCTATGCTCATAATTTGGTTTGCGGGTGTGTCGTTAAAAGCTATGTACTTGGTGCTAACCTCTTTACCTTCTGAGAGCAACTTATATACTTCTTGCGCCTTTTCTTTCACCGCTGATAACTTCTTGCGCTCTATTAGTATAGACTTTATCTGGTCCTTTACCTCATCAAAGCTTTTCACACCGGGAGGCTCAATCTTGTAAAGGTATATGAGTACATACTCATCTCCTGACTTAGAAACAGAAATGCGGTCTTTTTCACTTAACCTTGGAACCTCAGAATTTATAACTTCAGGCAATTTGCTTTGATCATTGGGAAGTACATACTCAGTGTAGCCTTGAGGTATCTTACCTTCCTTTATAGACTTGTAGAGCTCTTCTATTCTTCCCTTATCCTTTTCCTTCCAAACTCTTATTATCTTGGTTTCTGGCTTTCTAAAAAGCTCCTTATTTTTCTCGTAAAAACTTAATACCTCCTCTTGTGTTGGGTTGTAAGAAAGCTCCACATCAGAAGGTGTGAGTATGTAAAGTCTACCAGATAGTAAGGTGGACTGAACTGCCAAATTAACTTCTTTTTCTTTATCAGAAATGTAGACGCCGTTGGAGACCAACACGAGTAGCTTTTGTATCGTTAACATTCTCCTTATGTAATCTTCATACTCTTCCGGAACGAGTCCAAGCCTTGATAGCAGTTCTTTATACTTAGAGGCACTAAAGCTACCTCCTTCTTGAAAGGTTGTGTCGCTTTTTATGACACTGATGACCTCTTCATCTGAAGCAGAATAACCTAAGGACTTAGCCTTTTGATAAAGAAGTTCTTGTGTGATAAGGTTATCAATTACCTGCTTTTTTATAATCTCCTCAAGTTCTTTGTTCTGTATGTTGGAGAACCTTAAAAGCTCCCTTCGGTACTCTCTTAAAGTTATACAGCTACCGTTTACCTCCGCTACACACTTTTTGCCTACAGAAGTGATGTCTCTGATACTTCCAGTAAAAAAAAGCCAAAGAAAGAAAGCTCCTGATGCTAAGACAACTATTAGTACTGCTAAGGTTTTGTGTTTTTGGATTAAAGCGTACATAATCTTAGCTTAGGTTTTCCTCGGGCGATCTGGCTCTTTGAAGTATCTTCACCACTACCCATCGTTTTGTCTTGGACAGAGGTCTTGTTTCCCTTATAAGCACCACATCTCCCACCCTACACTCGTTGTTAGGATCATGTGCGTGGTACTTTTTGCTCTTTATTATGTGCTTTTTGTATAGAGGGTGGGGCACTTTTCTGTCTACTCTTACTACTACCGTTTTTTGCATCTTATCGCTAACAACCACACCCACAAACTCTTTTCTGCTCATCAGTCTTCACCTCTCAACTCCTTTTCTCTTATTATGGTAAGCACTCTGGCTAACTCCCTTTTTGTATTTCTTATAGCCATTATGTTGGGCAAACCTTCCACCTTTTTCTTGAACCTGAGTCTTAAAAGTTCTCTCCTTAGCTCATCTTCCTTTTTTCTGAGGTCTTGTAGGCTCAACTTTCTGAGTTCCTGTGCCTTCATACTGTTATACCTCCAGCTTTCACGAGCCTTACTTTTATGGGTAGTTTGGCAGAAACCAACTTATAAGCTTCTTCAGCAACGCTTTCGGGCACACCAGAAAACTCAAAGAGTATCCTTCCGGGCTTTACTACCGCTACAAAACCTTCTGGATCACCCTTTCCACCACCCATCCTTACCTCGTTGGGCTTTCTGGTATAAGGCTTATCCGGAAATATATTTATCCACACTTTAGCTCCTTTCCTTAGGGCACGCACAAGGGCTATTCTGGCAGCTTCTATTTGCCTCTGAGTTAACCAATGAGATTCTAAAGCCTGTATGCCATACTCACCAAAAGCCAGCTTGTTTCCTCTAAAAGCTTTGCCTTTTAGTGTTCCTCTCTGAGATTTCCTGAATTTGGTCTTTTTTGGAGCCAAGAAAGACATCCTTTATACCTCCTTTTCTGCTTTCTTAAGGTCCTCTTCTATCTTCTTTATGATCTCTTCTTTACCACCTTTTAGTATGTCGCCTTTGTATATCCAAACCTTGACACCCAAAACGCCGTACTTGGTCTGAGCAACCGCAAAACCGTAATCTATATCCGCTCTGAGAGTTTGCAAAGGCATCCTTCCTACCAGAAACCATTCTGCTCTTGCCAGTTCTGCACCACCTATCCTACCTTTTACCTGAACTTTTACGCCTTTTGCACCTGCTTTGAAGGCGTTGTCTATAGCTCTTTTCATGGCTCTTCTGTGGGATACACGCCTCTCTATCTGAAGGGCTATTTCCTCCGCTACAAGCTGAGCATCAAGCTCTGGCACTCTTACTTCGTCAACGGTTATGGTTATATCTTTCCCCACCGCTATACTTTCTATGTCTTTCTTTAGCTGTTCTACTTCCGCTCCCTTCCTTCCTATTATGATACCTGGTCTTGCAGCAAATATCCTGACTTTTACCTTTTCTGCAGCTCTTTCTATGACCACTTTGGAAACTCCAGCGGAAGCGTATCTTTTCTTTATGTAATCCTTTATCTTTATATCTTCGTGGAGAAGTTTTGTGTAGTCCCTTTTACCAGCAAACCACTTGGAGTTCCACTCTTTTATTACACCTATCCTGAAACCTATGGGATGCGTCTTCTGACCCATTTACTGCTCCTCCTTTTTCTCTTCTAACACTATTGTTATGTGAGATGTCCTTTTCCTGAGCATGGTCGCTCTTCCGTGTGCTCTTGGCATCCACTTTTTGTACATGGGACCCTCATCCGCTACCGCCTTCTTTATGTAAACCTTTTCTATATCAAGCCCGTGCTGTTCTGCGTTGGCTAAAGCACTTTTTAGCACACCTTCAACGATTCTTGCACTTTTCTTTGGTATCACTTTCAGCTGATAAAGAGCACTTCCAGCATTTTGTCCTTGTATTACTCTTAAAACTTGTCTCACCTTTGTTGGTGAAATCCTCGCATACCTTAAAACCGCTCTGACTTCCATGTCCCTTACCTCACTTCTTTTTAGCTACTTTTGCAGATTTTTCTGGATGGCCCTTAAAAGTTCTTGTGGGTGCAAACTCACCCAGCTTGTGTCCTACCATATCTGAAGTTATATAAACGGGTACAAAGGTCTTTCCGTTATGCACCGCTATGGTGTGTCCCACAAATTCGGGAATTATGGTGGTGTCTCTGCTGTAGGTTCTTACTACCTTTCTATCTCCCGTTTGGTTCATAAGCCTGATCCTCTTCCACAGCTTTGGGTCCACCCAAGCCTTTTTGTTTACCAAAAGTCTGTACTCTTCCCAAACTTTCTTGTACTTTTCAAGGGCTTTTTGGAACAAGCTTTCTGTGTGTTGTACTTTTCTCACTTTTTTGTATATCCTTTGAGTCTTCTTGTAAAGTTTTAGAAACTGTTCTGGGTCTTCTATTAGCCTGTTTCTTTTGTTCCAAGCACCTCTGAAGCTCATTGCTGGACTCCTCCTTTCCTTCTGGAGAGTATAAACTTGTCTGAGTATTTTTTGCCTCTTCTGGTCTTGTATCCTTTGGTCTTCCAACCCCAAGGAGACTCGGGGTGCTTACCCTTGGTTTTTCCTTCACCACCACCGTGAGGATGGTCTACGGGGTTCATAGCGGTACCTCTCGTGTGAGGTCTCCAACCGAGCCACCTGTAGCGTCCAGCCTTTCCATACTTTATAAGCTCGTGTTCTGCAAGTCCTACTCTGCCAATAGTTGCCATGCATCTTTGGTGCACTAACCTAATCTCTCCTGAGGGTAGCCTAAGCTGTACATAATCATTTACTTTACCAAGGACCTGTGCTGACATGCCTGCGGCTCTTGCCAGCTGACCTCCCTTCCCCGGGTGTAGTTCCACATTGTGCACTACAGTACCTACAGGTATGTACTTGAGAGGCATAGCATTGCCTGTCTTTATCTCTGGGAGCTCTTTGCCTTTCTCCGCATCTTCATAAGATATAGACATTACCGTACTACCCACCTCAAGACCTTCTGGCCACAGTATGTACCTCTTCTCACCGTCAGCGTAGTGAAGGAGAGCTATTCTTGCAGACCTGAAGGGATCGTACTCTATGGCAACTACTTTTGCAGGCACTAAGCTTTTGTCCCTCTTGAAGTCTATTAACCTGTACCTTTTTTTGTGTCCTCCTCCTCTTGAGCGTGAGGTTATTTTACCTTGCTGACGGGATCTTCCCTTTGCTCTGTGCCAATGAACTAAAAGAGCCTTTTCTGGCTCTTTTTTTGTTATCTCTTTAAAGTCATAAAGAACCGCATGTCTCTGACCGTTGGTAACTGGTTTTAACTTTCTCACACCCATAGGTTTAACCTCACAAATTTAGTAAGTCTATCTCCTTATCAGGAGGAATGGTAATTATGGCTTTTTTGTAAGAGCGCGTGTAGCCATATTTTCTGAATTTACCTAACACCCTCTTCTTTTTAGGCTTTACTATTATGGTATTTACCTTCAGTACAGGTACTTTAAATAGCTGTTCTACCGCATATTTTATTTCATGCTTGGTGGCGTCAAGGGCAACTTCAAAGGTGTATTTTTTGTGATCCTCCATTAACCTATTGCTCTTTTCCGTTATGATGGGTCTTATTATTATTTCCTCGGGCTTTCTCATGCGGATAACCTCTCGTATATTTTCTCTATGGCTTCTTTGTGAAGAGCCAGCACATCTGCCCAAAGTATATCATAAACATTCAAACCTTCCACGGGAAGCACTCTTACTGTCTGAAGATTTCTGAAAGATTTCATCACTACTTGATCCTTTTCTGGAATAACTATAAGAACCTTTGAGTCTTTTATTCCCATATTTTGTAAAAACTCAAGAGCTTTCTTTGTCTTAGGTACCTCTCCCATGTTAATGCTGTCAAATATAAGCAGTTTGCCCTCTTGTGCCTTTGAGGATAGTGCCATTTTTAGTCCTAACTTCCTGACCTTCTTAGGTAAGTTGTAATAATAATCTGTAGGTTTAGGACCATGAGCTATACCACCGCCTACAAATATGTTAGCACCTCTATCTCCATGCCTTGCATTTCCTGTACCTTTTTGTGGTAGTAGTTTTCTTCCACTGTAAGAGACTTCACCTCTGGTTTTTGTGCTGTGAGTTCCCTGTCTTCTTGATGCGAGTTGCCACTTTACCACTTCCCAGAGTACATGCCTGTTTACCTCAACATTAAAAATGTCATCTCTTAATTCCACATCTCCCACTTTCATGCCTGTGCTCCTTTTACGAGATTTTCCGTTAGGTGCTTTAGCCTGTTAAGTTTAAGTTTTTGGGACTTTCTGTAGGATATACTGCTTTTCTCTATAATCACACGACCACCCGTAGGACCGGGTACAGAACCTCTCACCAGAAGAAGGTTCTTTTCAGGTATTACATCAACTACAAAAAGGGACTGTACCCTCACTTTCTGAGCGCCATAGTGTCCTGCCATCCTTTTGCCTTTCCATACCCTTCCGGGGTCTGACCTGTTTCCTATAGAACCCACTGCCCTGTGATATCTATGACCGTGAGATGCTGGAAAACCACCAAAATCCCATCTCTTCATAGTTCCAGTAAAACCTCTTCCTTTACTGATGCCTATTACATCTACCAATTCACCAGGAGAAAAAACATCTGCAACGCCAATTTCCTGCCCTATCTGATAACCTTCTACTGAATCTACTCTGAACTCTTTGAGCACCCTCAGAAGCTTTACACCAGCCTTTTGTAGATGGCCTATCTCTGGCTTAGTCAGATGTTTTTCCTTTGCGGAAAAGGCACCCAGTTGAAGGGCTGAATATCCTTCCCTTTCTGGAGTTCTTATGGCAACTACCACATGAGGTGGCACCTCTATCACAGTAACGGGCAGTGTGGTTCCGTCTTTGAGAAATACCCTTGTCATACCTAACTTTTTTCCTATCAAACCTATAGCCATGATGATCAGCTCCTCATCTTTAGTTCTACATCTACACCGGCAGGTAAGTTTATACTCATGAGAGATTCTACTGTTTGAGGAGTTATCCTCGTTATGTCTATTATCCTTCTGTGTTCCCTTATTTCAAAGTGTTCTCTTGATTGGTCAAATTTGTGTGGAGAGCGAAGCACTACCCACCTTTTCTTCAATGTAGGAAGGGGTATAGGACCTTTGGCTATACCACCTGTTCTCTTAACTGTATCTATGATCTGCTTGACCGACTGATCGAGAAGCCTGTAATCGTAAGACCTTAGCTTTATTCGTATTAGCTCCTCCATTTTTTCACCTCTCAATCAAGGATTTGGGTGACCACACCAGCACCCACAGTCCTTCCTCCTTCCCTTATGGCAAACCTAAGTCCCTCTTCCATCGCCACAGGTTGTATGAGTTCTACCTCAAGTTCCACGTTGTCCCCAGGCATCACCATCTCTTGTCCTTCTGGCAACTTCACTACTGTCCCTGTCACGTCCGCTGTCCTAAAGTAAAACTGTGGCCTGTAGTTCACAAAGAAGGGTGTGTGCCTTCCTCCTTCTTCTTTGCTAAGTACATACACCTGTGCCCTAAAGCGTTTGTGGGGTTTTACAGTGCCCGGCTTTGCCAACACCTGTCCCCTCTCCACATCGTCCTTGCCTACTCCCCTAAGCAGTACTCCCACATTGTCCCCAGGTAGTGCTTCGTCCAGTATCTTCCTGAACATCTCTATGGATGTTGCTACTGTCCTTATGGGTTCTTCTCTTAATCCTACTATCTCTACTTCATCTCCAGGCCTTAATACCCCCCTCTCTACTCTGCCTGTCACTACTGTACCACGACCTGATATGGTAAACACATCCTCTATGGGCATGAGGAAGGGTTTGTCTATTTCCCTCACTGGTGTGGGTATGTACTCGTCCATGGCGTTTAGTAGCTCTACTATGGAGTTGCACCACTTGTCTGGTTTGCCTCCGTCAAGCTCCTGCAGTGCTCCCAAAGCTGAACCCCTTATGACTGGCACTTCGTCTCCGGGAAACTCATACTTGGAAAGGAGCTCCCTCACTTCAAGCTCTACAAGGTCTAATAGCTCTGGGTCATCTACCATATCGCACTTGTTCATAAACACCACTATGTAAGGGACATTCACCTGCCTTGCAAGTAGCACATGTTCCCTCGTCTGGGGCATGGGTCCGTCCGCTGCGGAAACTACCAAAATAGCACCGTCCATCTGTGCTGCACCCGTTATCATGTTTTTGATGTAGTCAGCGTGTCCCGGACAGTCCACGTGAGCGTAGTGTCTTTTGGGTGTTTCGTACTCCACATGGGTGATGTTTATGGTTATACCCCTTTCTTTTTCTTCTGGTGCTTTGTCTATCTCTTCGTATCTTGTGCATCTGGCTTTGCCTCCTGGCATAATGCCAGCTGCAAGCACGCAGGTTATGGCAGATGTGAGGGTAGACTTACCGTGGTCTACGTGCCCTATCGTCCCAACATTGACGTGCTCTTTTTCTCTTATAAACTTCTCCTTTGCCATCGTATTACCTCCGCATATTCGTTAAGTTTTAGCTCCTGCCATACGTTCCCCTATGATCTGTTCCGCTATGCTCTGGGGAACTTCATCGTAATGAGAAAATTTCATTATAAAAGTTCCTCTTCCCTGTGTCAAGCTCCTCAGTGTAGTAGCGTATCCAAACATCTCTGCTAAAGGCACTAAGGCTTTAACTACTGTTATCACACCTTTATTTTCCATTCCCATTATCTTCCCTCTTCTGGAATTAAGGTCCCCTATGACATCTCCCACATAATCTTCAGGAGTTTCCACTTCCACCTCCATTATAGGCTCAAGAAGGACAGGATTTGCCTTCTTAACCGCTTCTTTAAAGGCTATAGAACCAGCTATCTTGAAAGCCATCTCCGAAGAGTCCACCTCGTGATAAGATCCATCAAAAAGTCTCACTTTGATATCCACAACGGGATAACCTGCCAGCACGCCACTTTGCATTGCTTCTCTAATACCTTGTTCCACAGCAGGAATAAACTCTTTAGGTATTATACCGCCTACTATAGCATTCTCAAATACAAAACCCTGACCCCTTTCTAAGGGTTCTATTTCTATCACCACATGTCCGTACTGTCCTCTTCCACCTGTCTGTCTTATGAACTTGCCTTCTGCTTGGGCAGGTTTTTTGATGGTTTCTTTGTATGCCACTTGGGGTTTACCCACATTCACCTCTATGCCGTACTCCCTTTTCATCCTGTCTACCATGATCTCAAGGTGTAGTTCTCCCATACCGTGTATTAGAGTTTGACCCGTCTCTGGGTCAGCGCTTGCCTTAAAGGTGGGGTCCTCTTTCATGTACTTGTTGAGCACCTGTGATAACTTCTCTTGATCTTTTTTTGTCTTTGGTTCTATCGCCATAGAAATGACAGGCTCAGGAAACTCAAGTTTCTCAAGAAGTATGGGGAACTTTTCGTCGCAGAGGGTGTCTCCAGTTGTAGCATCCAAACCTACCGCCGCAACTATTTCACCTGCAGCAGCTTCCTGCACATCTTCTCTGGAGTTAGCATGCATCAAAAGCAATCTTCCTATCCTCTCTTTTTTGTCTTTTGTGGCGTTGTAAACATAAGAGCCTGCGGATACCTTTCCAGAAAAAACCCTAAAGTAGGTAAGCTGTCCTGCGTACGGATCACTCATCACCTTAAACACATAAGCACAGAAAGGCTCTTCGTCAAAAGGCTTCCTCTCTTCTTCCTCTGAAGTTTTGGGGTTTATACCTTTCACAGGTGGTACATCAAGGGGAGAGGGAAGATAATCTATTACCGCATCCAAAAGGGGTTGAACGCCTTTATTTTTAAAGGCAGAACCGCAAAGTACAGGCACTAACTTTCTGTTTATGGTAGCAGTCCTTAAAACTCTTTTGAGGTCCTGGGTGGGCACCTCTTCCCCCTCTAAGTACCTCATCATGAGTTCATCGTCATTTTCTACTATAGCTTCCACCATCTTGGCTCTCCACTCTTGAGCCTTTTCTAAGTATTCGGAGGGAATATCAACCACCTCGTACTTAGCACCCAGCGTTTCCTCAAGCCATATGATGGCTTTCATGTTCATAAGGTCTATAACACCCTTAAACTGATCTTCCGCACCTACAGGTATTTGAACTGCAACGGGCTTTATACTGAGCTTTTTCTCTATCTCGTTAAAGACTCTGTAAAAGTCCGCACCCAGCCTGTCCAATTTGTTTATAAAGGCAATCCTTGGAACTCCGAATCTGTCTGCCCACCTCCAATTGGCTTCTGACTGAGGCTGTACACCTTCCACTGCTGAAAAGATAAAGATGATGCCGTCAAGAACCTTCATAGACCTTACTACTTCAACGGAAAAGTCCACGTGCCCCGGTGTGTCTATTATGTTTATTTGGTGATCCTTCCAATAGCATGCGGTAGTTGCTGCAGTTATGGTAATACCCCTCTCCTTTTCTTGAGGCATCCAGTCCATAGTAGCAGCACCTTCGTGCACTTCTCCTATCTTGTAGGTTTTTCCTGTGTAATAAAGTATCCTTTCGGTAGTTGTAGTCTTCCCAGCATCTATGTGAGCCACTATCCCTATATTCCTGAGTCTTTCTATGGGTACTGTCCTAGGCATCTCTTATCCTCCTTTACCACCTAAAGTGAGCAAAAACCTTGTTAGCTTCTGCCATCTTGTGAGTATCTTCCTTCTTCTTTATGGCACCACCTTTTCCTTCAAGCACGTCTAACATTTCAGACTTTAGCCTTTCCACCATGGTGTAGCTACCTCTGTGTCTTGCTCTGTTCCTTGCCGCTTCTACAAGCCACTTTATAGCCAAGCTTATCTGCCTTCTTGGTGGAACTTCCACTGGCACCTGATATGTAGCACCACCTACTCTTCTGGGTCTTACCTCGTACTCGGGTTTTAACTGTTCTACCACTTTGTGTAGAAGTTCAACGGGTGTCATTTTAGCTTCCCTTGACGCTTCTTCTAATGCTGTATAAACTATGTATTCCGCAACACTCTTTTTACCATCCTTCATAACCTTATTTATAAGCTTTGCAACGAGAACATCTCCGTAAACTGGGTCTGGTGGTGTTTCTCTGGGAGGAACTGGTCCTTTTCTGGGCATTACTTTTTACCTCCTGCCTGTTGTTTAGGTCTTTTGGCACCGTATTTGGACCTTGACTGCCTCCTGTTGGCAACACCTGCAGTATCAAGAGCACCCCTTATCACTTTATACCTTACTCCCGGAAGGTCTTTAACCCTTCCACCTCTTACCAACACTATGGAGTGTTCTTGAAGGTTATGACCTTCTCCCGGTATGTATGCGGTCACTTCTATACCGTTGGAAAGCCTCACCCTTGTTACCTTCCTAAGAGCAGAGTTAGGTTTTTTGGGTGTCACCGTGTAGACCCTGACACAGACTCCCCTCTTTTGGGGATTCCCTTGCAGGGCAGGCGATTTACTCTTTTTCTTCTTCTTCTCTCTGCCTTGCTTTACAAGCTGGTTTATGGTAGGCATTGCGTCCTCCTTTCAAAGCAGTCTACTATTATAACACATCTTTGAGAGCTTTTGCTTTGGCTTCTTCTATAACCTTTACTTGAGCGTACTTTTCTGAACCTGTACCTGCTGGTATTAGGTTCCCTATGATCACATTCTCTTTTATACCTCTAAGATCGTCAACTTTACCTTCACAGGATGCGTCTGTAAGCACTTTGGGCGTCTCTTGGAAGGATGCAGCGGATATCCAGCTTCTTGCAGTAAGTGCAGCCTTAGATATGCCTACCAAAATGGGTTCCACTTTGGGCAGTTTGCCACCTTCTTCTTTTATCCTTTGAATTTCTTGCTCTAAGTCTTCTATATCCACTTCCTCGTTGACCAAGAACCTGCTGTCTCCGGGGTCTACTACTCTCCTTTTTCTCAGCATCTGTCTTATGATGATCTCAAAGTGTTTGTCGTTTATGTCAACACCCTGAAGCCTATAAACCATCTGCACCTCTTTGAGTAAAAACTTCTGAAGCTCATCCATACCTTTTATCCTTAGGATCTCCTCAGGGACAGGAGTACCATCAGTTAGTGGATCTCCAGCACTGACTGTGTCTCCGTTTTTAACAAGCAGGTGCTTACCTTTGGGCACAAAGTACTCTCTTTGCAAGCCCATCTCTTTGTTATACACAACAACCTTATAACCTCTTCCCTTTATTCTCACTTGTCCGTCTATTTCTGCCTTTATGCTGTCTGTTATGTTGGTTCCTTTCTGCACATACTGACCGTGGCTTACAAGTATATACTCATCCTTCTTTATATCATACTTTCTTGTTTCACCAGTTCGGGGATTGTAAAGAATTACCTCGTCAGCATCTTCATATATTCTGACTGTACCGTCTATTTCGCTGAGTATGGCGGGGTTCTTGGGCTTTCTTGCTTCAAAAAGCTCTTCCACTCTGGGAAGACCTCCCACTATGTCTCTTACCTTTGCCATCTCTTTGGGTATCCTTGCCAGCACATCTCCGGGCTGAACCTCATAGTCCTTTACCACATAGTATTTGTGCTGTATTTCTGTACCTTCCGATTCACTGCAAGTAGGACATACGAGCCACTCTACCTTTATGTTTTCTGGGGGAATGTTGAGTATGGAGTTTACAGGAAGGTCATAAGCAAGCTCTCTACCGTCTTGTGTGGCGATCACTATCCTCGGAGTGTGTAGCATGGCGTCCTTGGGTCTTGTAAAGGAAACTATAGTGGATGTTTTACCAGAAAGGGGATCTCTTTCTTCTTTTACGGTCACGTCAAGCACTATGTCCTTGAACTCTACCTTCCCACCTTCTTCCGCTATGATGTAAGTGTTGAAGGGATCCCACTCTGCGAGGGTAGTGCCTTCCTTTACCTGAGCACCTTCTTCTACTAAGATGACGGCACCGTAGGGTACCGCATGTCTTTCTATGGGTCTTGAGTCTTTATCAAGTATGGCTATACCTGCATCCTTTGATATGTTAATGTATTTGCCTTCCCTGTTCTTTATGAGTTTTATGTTGTAGTATTTTACTTTTCCGCTTGTTTCGCACACAAGAACATTCTGAACCTTTTCTGCGACCGCCGCACCACCTATATGGAAAGTCCTCATGGTAAGCTGAGTTCCAGGCTCTCCTATAGACTGAGCTGCAATTATGCCTACCGCCTCTCCTACATCAACAAGCTTTCTTTGTGAAAGGTCCCATCCGTAGCACATGGCGCATATACCAAACTTAGTTTCGCATGTGAGGGGAGATCTGACCTTGACCTTTTCTATACCTGCATGCACTATCCTATCTGCAAGAGTTTCGTCTACTATCTGGTTGCGCTTGGCTATAGTTTCACCTGTGTATGGGTCTATTAGGTCCTCTGCCAAGGTTCTACCGATGATTCTGTCTTTGAGAGGTACTTTTTCTTCACCACCTTCTACTATGGCAGTCATGTCTATACCTTTATGGGTGCCACAGTCTTCTTCCGTTATCATAATGTCTTGAGCTACATCTACGAGCCTTCTGGTTAGGTAGCCTGCAAAGGCGGTTTTTAGTGCAGTATCCGCAAGACCTTTCCTCGCACCGTAAGTGGATATGAAGTATTCAAGAACAGAAAGTCCCTCCCTGAAGTTGGATATGATGGGGGTTTCTATAAACTCTCCCGTGTGTTTTGCCATAAGTCCTCTCATGGCTGCAAGCTGTCTTATCTGATCTCTGTTTCCTCTTGCTCCAGAGTTTGCCATCATGTATATGGGGTTAAAGGTGCCAGGGTAGACTTTTTCCCCTTCTTTTCTTTGGGTTTTTTCTATCTCTTCAAACATGGACTTGGAAACCTTGTCAGTGATCTCAGACCACAGGTCTATTATTCTGTTGTAGCGTTCTTTGTTGGTAAGCAAACCTTTCATATACTGATCTATTATCTCGTCCGCTTGCTCAAAGGCAGATTTGAGTATTTCCTTCTTTACATTGGGTATTTGCAGGTCTTCTACGCTTATGGATATCCCTGCT